>JBAXOF010000029.1:0-23763 GCA_037133375.1 Verrucomicrobiota bacterium
TCAGTGTCCTCAGTGTCCTCAGTGTCCTCAGTGTCCTCAGTGTCCTCAGTGTCCTCAGTGGGCTTCAGTGGCATCAGTGGTATTATTTGCATGTCCAACCTTTTGTAGTCTATCCTACGGAATTCTCAGTATATCTCCGGCTGCGGTCTCATCAATAACCCAAGGTTCCCGCTCATGGCGCATCGAGGGAGCGGAAATAATCATCGACCGGCTGTTGGTAGCCGGCGGGCACGGCGACGTCGGCACCGCCGGGCAGGCGCTTCTCGCCGACGAAGCGGCTGCCGGTGTCGCCTAACACCTTGACCTCGCCGGTGGTGGCACCTGCGCCGAGTTTGCGCAGGCTGGCCACGATGCGGCGGTGCAACGCCTCGTAATCGGCCAGGCGTCCGCTCTTGAGGGCATTGCGCGATTCGTCCATGAGTCTGGCCACTTCCGGCAGCGAGCCGGTCCGCAGATAGAACAAGCGCGCCGTGGCATAGCTTTTGGCGGTTTGTTGGGCCAGCAGCGCCTGCTCGGCGGCCAGCGCATTGTTGAGAATCTGGTTGGGTGAATTGACCGCCCGCAAGGGGGCCTCGCCGGTCATGCCGGCGCGGGTGCTGGCACCGCCGGCCTTGCCGCCACCGGTGGCTTTGGCGTCCGACGGCGGGCCGTCGTCCTGCACCTGGCCCTTTTGCAGCGGATCGTTGGTGCGCCGCGCATCGATTGAGCTGCCTTCCAGATGGTCGGCGCGCTGGTTGACCATCTCTCCGCTAGACATGCCCTCGCGGCCGCCGCTGGAGCGGCCGGTCTGCTCGTTTTTGTTAGGCGGGGTGTTGCCGGACTTGCCTTGGGCGTTGAAGCCGGGCATCGGTCCGTCGGCCACCTCCCAGCCGTTGGCGGGGTTGACGGCGAACGCATTGTTAGAGGCGGCGTCCTGGACTTGTTCGGCGAGTCCCTGTTGTTCCTTGAGTAAATCGCCGACGAGGTCGGTGAAGGCGTCCGGCAGCGGCAGGTTGGGGATTTCCGGCATCTCGGTGACATCGAAGTTTTCCATCAGCCACTTGGTGGTTTCGTTTTTGTCGGGCAGCCACATTTCCATATCCTCGGCGGTCTTGGCCGCTTTCTCCAGATCGGCTAACAGGCTTTCCTCCTTTTGGACGGCGATCTCGCTGGGCTTCAACTCGCCGGCCGCAGCCTGGGCGGTGTCCTGTTGGATGACGTCCTCATAGATCTTGGTCAGCTCCTCGCGCAATTCATTCATCGGCCGCAGGTCGGGAAACGCGTGCGCATCGGTGAGCATTTGTTCGATCAACTTCTCGAGTTCCTGCTTCTTGGCGGCGAGTTCCTTGGCGACGGCGAGTTCCTCGGCGCGGAATTCGTGCTTGGCGGCGAGTTCCTTACTTTTCTCAACCACCGCGCGTTGTTGTTCCACCAAGGCCTCAAGCTTTTCGCGGATGCCGGCGGCTGTCTCTTTCAACGACTCCGCCTTGTCACCCGCGGTGGACCGCTGCGACGTGTTCAACATTTCGAGCACGCGGGCGAGGTCGACCAACACCTGTTTGCAGAGCGCGGCGGCTTCGGGAAAATGTTCACCTTCGATTTGTTCTGCGCTGCGGATCATTTGTTCATAGATCTTGGTCTCACCCATCATGGCCGCGGCCTTGCCTAACACAACGCGGAACGCGGTGTCGCCGATCGAGGCGTTCTGCCCGCCGTCGGCCAGGGCCTGGCGCACCGTGCGCGACTCGTCGGCCAGCGCATCCTGGTCGCCGGCCATTGCCGCGCCTTCGCCTGCCCCCGCTTTCAAAGTCCGTGCGTGCAGGGATTTTTGGCGGTTGAACAAGGCTTCCACCCGGCCTATCAGGTCGCGGATGGCCGCGCCGGCGGCTTCGTCGCGCAAGTCTGCGGGCAGGCTTTTTAAGCGCGCCATAATCGCTGTCTCCAGCGCTTCGGCCACTGCCAGCGGGCTGCGCCGGAAGTCGGCTTTGGCAGCCACCACTTCCTGCAACGCCAGCACCGCCTGCGGCATTTCCCTTGCCATCAGACTGCCGAGCACGTCGCGCCATGGCGCTGATCCGGCTGGAGTGGCGGTCATTAACTGGCGTGCCGCCGATTCAACGCGCATTTGTCGTTCTGTTAGAGTAGTAACCTCGGGCGCCGCCGCGGCGGCCGCGTTGCGGCCCATCGTGCGGGTGGCATCAAGGTTGGTTTGTTGGAGTCGCAGCAGGTCGTCCAGACTCCCTAACACCTCGCCCTGGCGGGTCTCGGTGGCGCGCCGCAATTCATCCGGAGTGACGATGCGCACCACTAACAGGCGCGACAAGGTGCGCCCGGGGCCGGTCACATTATTGGCATCGCGGGCCGCCACGCAGAACCATGCTTCACTTTCCTCCTTGCCAATCCAGCGCGACATCTGGATGTCCGCGGATTGCTTGAATGTGGGCGTGCCCGGCTTCCAGGTCTGGATCGCCCGGGCGTCGGGCTTTTCCGAAGTGCCGCGAAACACCGCCACGTCGGCCAGGCCGTAATCGTCGCTGGCTTCAAACGTCAGGCGCAGCGAGGTATCCCGGGTTAAGAGGACTTCCTCCTCGCCCGTGGGTTGGATCAGGCGGACGCGCGGTGCCTCATCCGCCTTGACGCTGAAGTTGATGCGCTCCTGCTCGGATAGACCGGACGTATCGGTCCAGTGGGCAGTCCACGCGCGGTGCACGGCCAACCGGCCGCTGAGTTTCCATGTTGCGGGTTTGTCGGTCGCGCCGGTCTTGGTCTCGGGGTTGTCCACTAACAGCTCTTTCACCCCACGGTCAAAGGTCCAGTCGAGCGTCACGTCGGAACCTTCCGGAATGGCGGGCCACGGCTTGCCATCCGGCACATGGACGATGGCCAGCTTGGTATAGGGCGGCGGCACGACGGTGAGGACACGGGCCACCACCTTGGCCGGAACCTGCACCTCGATGTGCCGCTCGAATGAGCGCGCATCGCCGGCCTCAAACCCATAGCGACCGCTCTCCGCCCACCTGTAATCGAGCGCCCATGCCATGCTCGCACCAACCCGTTTCGCGGCTTGGCGGTCGATACTGCCGTCCGCTTTTGCCACCACCAGCCAGACCTCGGCAGGAGCCACTCCGGCCAGGGTCACCCGCATCGCCAGCAGGCTGTTGCGCGCGACCACGCGATCACCCGGTGCCACGTCCACCACCCGCGTGCGGGTGAGCGGTGCGATCTCGCTCGCCGGCAGCAACACCCGCCCCACCCGCTGGCGGAATTCGTTAGGCCGCCACGCGAACAGCAGCAGACCTGACAAAATAATCACGCCGGCACCACCCGCCCAGCGCCGCAGCAGGCGCCAATCGTAAATCCGTTGCCAGGCAATGCCTCGCCACAGGCCGGCTAGCTCTCCTAACAGAACGCCGCGCCACGGCGAGGCTTCGTCCAGCGCGCGGTCGAGTTGCACCGCATTGACCAGCGCGTTGTCGGTGCGGCCGGTCGCCGTTTCAAGGCGGCGCGCCAGGGCGGCGTCATCGAGGTGTCTGAGCCAAACCCTAACCGATCTGGCGATGGCCAGCGCCAGCGGCAAGGCGACTGCGGCAAAGCCCGCCCAGCGTCCGGCGGCGCCGAAGCGTGCCCGCGCATCGGCGATGAGCCATACGGCTAGCACCGCACCTGCCGCGACCATGCCGATGGCCAGTGAGGTGAAGCCGCGACCGAGCTTCAAGGCGCGCCCGGCCTGCTTGAGGATCTGGCGCGGTGCCTGCCCGTGGGTGGCGGGGGAAATTTTCGGGTGGGGATTCACCGTTAGGGTTTACGGATTTGGCCGGCGGCCTGGGCATCGACGCGCGACAGGCGGAAATTGGCGAAATAGGATTTGCCCGGTCCCATGGTGGCACCGTAGTTAACGACCTTCACCGAGATGAACTCGGGTGCTTGGTCTTTGCCTGCGACCACCACGGTTTTGGGCACGGTGAACTCCCGGCTCGCGGGGGTCCAGGTTTTTGAGTTACCCGGCGGCGAGGGGACTTGCGCGCGATAACACATCATCAACGCCGGTCTCCCGCCCGCCGGCGCCCTGCGGAAAATGGTGCGCTTCTGCTCCGGGTGCGGGTCGCTGCTCCACGCCTCCGCGTGGATTTTAACGGCTAGATCCCACGTCATGCAATCGACCTCGATGCGATAGGTGGCACCAGGTTCGACCGGCACCGGCACGCTCTCGAGCTTGCCGCCCTGGTTGCCGGCAATGCCCGCGGGCAAATCGAGCACCACTGCCTTGCGGCCGCCGACCTCGCCGACGGGAGCAATTTTCACATACGGTCCGTTGTCCTTGTAAAATGCCTCGTCCGGAAAAACCGTGAGCCAACCGTGCAGCGGCTCCTTGCCCTCGAAGCCGCCGTTGGGCAGCAGGTTCTTTTCGGCAGCAGCGGCGGGCAGGAGTGTTAGAAAAAGCCCCAGGATGGCGGCAAATGCGTGTTTGTTAGATAAGCTCTTGGAAACGGGGAGCATCAGCGGCCCGCCCAATACCGCCCGCTTGGTGATTCTTGTTAGGCTAACAGGCGTCCCGCCTGTTAGGGGAGACAGCGCGTCCCGCCTGTCTGACGATGCCGCGACAGGCGGGACGCCCGTCTTCCCTGACAGGCGGGACGCCTGTCCTCCTGCTAAACCGCCGGTATTGGGCGTCCTTGCGGGCAGGTGACGCCCACGCGGCGGCGCATGTGAGCTGCCGCTTGAGTTTGCCGAAAAGGTCCTGAATCCCATGGTGGGTGCGGGTTGGTTCCTGTAACCGCAGGCAAGATGGACCACTTTACGGGCCGCGTCGATGCTTGTTTCCACGGCTTGCGTGGAAACCGCGGAGTTCAGTCTCAGCGCCGCAGTTTGCGCAACAGCATGGCTAAGGCCTCGTCGGCCTCCGGTACCCGCAGTAGCTTGGTTGTTAGGAAATAGGCAGTCGCAGCCACGCCGATGGTGGCGGTGAGCCAGAACAGGCGCAGCAGCATGGGGAGTTTGCCGGGGTCTTGGAACAGGTAATGGTTGGCAGTGACGCACACGGCGGCCAGCGCCGCGCCGGACAGCAGCAGTTTGGCCAGCATGCCTAACAAGCTTGCGGTGTCCAGGCCGGCGGAGAACCGGCGCATGACGGCATAGAGGATGGCGAAGTTCATGCAGGCGGTGATGCTGGTGGTGAGAGCGAGGGATTGGTGGCCCCAGTGCAGGACGATGACAAACAGGTAGTTGCAGCCGAGATTGACGCCCAGCGCGAAGAGGCTCACCAGCATCGGAAACCAGCGCTTGTCGATGGCGTAAAACGCCGGTTGCAAAACCTTGAGCCAAGCATAAAACAACAGGCCATAGCCATAGGCGCGCAACGCGATGGCCGTCTGGATGCGGTCGTGGGCATCGAAGTGGCGGCGCTCATAGAGCAAGCTGACGAGCGGCTCCGCCAGCAGGATGAGGCCCAGAGTTGATGGCAGCACCAGAAACGCCACCAGCCGCAGGCCTTTTGTTAGGGTGGGTTTGAAGTCCGGGGAAATGCCGCCAATGGCCGCACGCGAGAGTGCGGGCAAGGTCACAGTGGCGACGGCCACGCCGAAGACCCCGATGGGCAGCTGCATCAAGCGGAAGGCATAGTTGAGCCAACTCACGGCACCCTCGCTGACCGAATAGGCGAACATCGCGTTGACCACCACATTGATTTGCACCACGGAGGCGGCGATGACCGCGGGGGCCATGAGATGGAGGATTTGGCGCACCCCGGAATCCCGCCAATGGAAATCCGCCACAAAGCCATAACCGGTGCGCCGCAGGGCAGGGAACTGGCACAGTAACTGGGCGAGTCCGCCGATGACCACGCCGATGGCAAAACCGATGAGACTGCGCGGGCCCCAGTGCGGGTCCATCCAATAGCCGAGGGCGGCACCGCCTAGCATCGAGCCGAGGTTGAAAAAGCACGAGGCGAGCGCGGGCATGCCGAAGACATTGCGGGCGTTGAGCAGGCCCATGACCAGCGCTGCCAGCGAAACCAGCAAGATAAAGGGATACATCACCCGCACCATGGTCACGATGAGGGCCACCTCCTCCAGGTTGAAATCCTTGCGTGCCGCGCCACTGCGCGCCAGGGATGTTAGAATGTCCACGATCCACGGCGCGATGCCGATGCCTAACAGGGTTACGCCGCCCATGAACACGGCGGCGAGCGTCATCATCTTGTTAGCCAAGTGCCAGGCCGACGCCTCGCCCTCAGTCTTGAGCTTTTTGGAAAACGTGGTGACGAACGCCTGAGACAGGGCCCCTTCCGCAAACAAATCGCGCAACAAGTTAGGCACCTTGAAGGCGAGATAGAAGCAGTCCATCCAGCGGCTGCCGCCGAAGAGTGCGGCGAACATCATTTCGCGCGCCAAGCCCAGCACGCGGCTCGCCATCACAGCTGCGCTGACTTTCCAGGTGGCTTTGGCGGACATGGAGGAGAGACGGCCGGTGTCTATTTTTTCAGACGGATGGACGTGGAGCGGCCGTGAGCCTCGAGTCCTTCGATGCGGGCGAATTCCTCGATGACAGACAGTGACTTGGCCACGGACAGCGGGTCCATTTTGACGATGGAAGTGCGGCGCTGGAATTGATCGGCGCGCAAGCCGGAGAACGAGCGGCCCGCGCCGCCGGTGGGCAGGGTATGACTGGGGCCAGCCAAGAAGTCGCCGACGGCCACCGGCGAGTGGTTGCCCAGATAGATCGCGCCAGCGCTGCGGATTTGCGGCAGCCAGCGATCTTCATCCGCAGTGATGAGCGAGAGGTGTTCGGGGGCAAAGGTGTTAGTGATGGCCACACCTTCGGCAAACGATTTGAGATGCAACAAAAAAGTGCCGCGCTTGAGGACCTCACGGATGATCTTGGCCCGCGGCAAGGTGGTCACCTGTTTTTCGATGGCCTTGATAACCTTGCCTAACAGGGCCTTGGAATCGGTGGCAAAGCCCACCACACTGTCGCCGCCATGTTCGGCCTGGGCCAGCAGATCCGCCGCGATGAAGTGTGGGTTGCCGGTCTTGTCCGCGAGCACGAGCAATTCGCTCGGACCGGGCAGCAGGTCGATGGAGACCGCGCCGACGAGTTGGCGTTTGGCCTCAACGACGAAGCGGTTGCCGGGGCCGAAGATGCGGTCGACCGGGCGGATGGTGCGGGTGCCAATGGCCATGGCGGCGATGCCTTGGGCCCCGCCGACCTTGATCGCCTCGGTGACGCCGGCGGCTTTGAGCGCGTAGAGCAGGGCCGGGTTGACCGAGCCGTCGATGCCACACGGAGTGGCGGCGAGGATTTCTGGAACGCCAGCCGCCTGGGCAAAGCCGGCGGTCATGAGTGCGGTGGAAACCAGCGGAGCCTTGCCGCCCGGGACATACACGCCCACCCGGTCGAACGGTTGGAAGCGCTCGCCGACCATGGCCCCCTCCGCATTGCGGGCGGACCAATCCTTGCGCAGGCCGCGTTTGGCAAAGGCATGGATGTTTTTCAAACTGCGCGCCACAGCGGTCTTGGTCGCGGCACTTACCGCCAACTCCGCCGCCGCAAACTCCGCGTCGCTGATGAAGATGTCCTTGGTTTTGAGCACGGCACCATCGAAGCGCCTGGTGTAGGCGAGCAAAGCCTGATCGCCGGTGGCGGCGACCTCCGCGATGATCTCGCTGACGAGGTCGCGCACGCCCGGTTCGGGCAGGGCGCGGCGGTTCAAGCGCCGGACGAATGCGGCATAGGCGGAATCGTGATGACTGAGGATGATCATAGCGGCTAGAGGCGGCAGACAATGCACACAATCCCGCGCTTCGCCAAGCGCCATCCGCAAAGAAAGTGACGGTGTCTGTTGACCGCGGGCGGAAACTCGGCTAAAGCCATCTGGCCCCGCCCATGATCCTCGATATCGTCCAATACGGTCACCCCGTCCTCCGCCAGCGCTGCCGCAAAGTCACCGAGGTGGATGAGCAACTCATCCAATTGATCGGCGACATGCTCGATACCATGGTGGATGCCCATGGCGTAGGCTTGGCCGCGCCGCAGGTGGGAGTGCCCATCCGGCTCGCCGTGGTGGATGTAAGCCACGATCCCGAATGCATTTCCTACCTAAGGGTCAATGGTGAGGAGGTGGATTTGGAATCCCTCATGCCGTTGGTGTTCATCAATCCGGAGTTGGAATTCGGCCAGCCCAAGGAGTTTGGCTTGGAAGGCTGCCTGAGCATCCGTGAAATTCGTGCCGAGGTGCGCCGACCCATCGATGTCATAGCCACCTTGCCGCAAGTCGATGGTTCGGTCATGGTCGTGGAAACCGACGGGCTGCTGGCCAGGGCCTTGCAACATGAGATCGACCACCTCAACGGAGTGTTGTTTGTGGATCGGCTGCCGGCCGTGACCAAGGTGGCTATGCGCAATCGCCTCAAGTTGCTCGCCGGGGAAAATACCGAAGCGTGAAATTTTAGGATTGCCGGCTGGCGGGTGGCGAGCCATGGTGCCGCCGCCGGTGGGATTTCCCCGCCCGGCAGCGATTCCTTCTTCTTTCCCATGGCTGCACGTCCCAAATTTTCCTCCCGTCGCTCATCGAACAAATCCCGAGGCGGTTACGGTCCACCCTCGCGCTCAGCCGCCAAGGACGATGAAGAGAAGGCCGTGGAAGTGGAGGGGGTGATTTCCTCAGTGTTGGCGGGCACCATGTTTCGGGTGAAGCTGGCCAGCGGCCATGAGGTGTTGGCGCACATTTCCGGCAAGATGCGCAAGCGCTTCATCCGCTTGGTCATTGGCGACAAGGTCAAGATGGAGATGTCGCCCTATGACCTGACCAAGGCGCGGATTGTATTCCGCCTGAACTGATCAATCGCCGGCACTGGCAACCACGGCCTGGATTTCGGCGATGGCGCTGTGGGTGCGGCGTTCGATGACGATGCTGCCGAGCAGGTTGCTCTGGCGGACGACGAACTGATTGAGCTTCATGAGTTCAAGCAACGCGAGGAAGGTGACGATGACCTCTGCCTTGGTGGTGGCAGATTGGAAGAGGTCTTCAAAGCTCTTGGTAGCACCGGGTGCGCATTGCTCAAGTAAAAAGTCGATCTTGTCGGAAACGGTGAAACGATCATCGATGATATCACCGAAATCGTGGGACTCCTCGAAGCGTTTGAGCACATTTTGGAAGGCCCGAATCAGATCGAAGATAGAGACTTCCGCGAGTGGTGCGGGTTCGGCACTGGTCTTTTCCGGCGCATCCGGTTGATAGGCAAAGCGGCCTTCCTGTTCGATGGCGCAGAGACTGAGAAAACCGGCGGCATCCTTGAATTTCTTGTATTCAATGAGCTGGCGGATCAAATCCCAGCGCGGGTCGTCGTCGTCCGCTTCGGCTTCCGGGGGTTGCTCCACGCGCGGCAGCAGCGTGCGGCTTTTTAAATACATGAGATTGGCCGCCATCACGATGAACTCGGAGGCCAAATCAATGTTGAGCAGTTTGAAGGTGCTGAGGTAGTCGAGGTATTGGCGGGTGATGCGCTCAAGGGAAATAGCTTGAATGTCCACCTCATCTTTTTTGATCAGGTAGAGCAGAAGATCGAGCGGACCTTCGAAAATTTCGAGGCGCACTTTATAGTCGTTGGTGTCCACGGCCGCGGTGGTAGAGCAATCATGGCGCTTGTGCGAGGGGAAATTGCAAAAAAAATACTGGCAATGGGTGACGGCATGAGCGTTACTTTGCGTGCCGCAGGCACCTCCCCACCTTATGGATACTGAACAATCCGCCACTTTCAACAGCCGCCTTAGTCAGTGGGTGTCGAGTCAGGGGTTTTGGTTTCAGCTGCGCTACTCGATGTCAGGTGGCGGCTCCAAGGCGGTGTTGGGATTCCATCTGTTGCGCTTGGGTGCCCGGCTTGCAATTTTCCTGGTGGTGGCGGCCATCGGGCTGTGGGTGTATCTGGTGAAGTTGCCGGGCACGGCCCGGTTTCAGATGAAGCTCAAGGAGGCGATTGCTGCCGGGTTGGGTGCCAAAGAGTATAAAATGGAAGGTTTCAAGCAGGAACAGGGGCATTTGGCGATCCAGCGCTGGGTGGGCGTCGGCGGGAACCGGGCCTTTTATTCGGCGGTGGAAGCGCGCAACATCAAGTGCCAGTTGGGTTTGCTCACCTGCGTCATAGGGGATTGGCATCCTGGCGTCCTCTCGATCAACCAGCTTGATATAGAACTCAATGCCGGAGCCAATGATGATAAGTCTGCCGCTTTGATCGGCGATTCATTGTTCCGGGATTTTGGCCGCTTCAAGGTGGAGACGCTGCAAGTGAAGGAGGCAACGTTGCGCTGGGGTTATTCCGAGCCGACCCAAGGCAAGATTGTCGGCAGTCACGTCAAGATGCAGCGCTTGGCGGACGGGTGGCGGATTCATTTTAGTGGCGGGACGTTTTCCCAGAGTTGGTTGCAGCACTTGGAGATTGTGGAGTTGGTGGCCAACTGCACGCGGGAAGGGGTGGAGTTTGAGAAGGCGGAATTCCGTAAGGGCGCGGCTAAGGTCACCATGGATGGCCTGAAAGTGGTGGCGGGCCAACGTCCCGAGGTCAAAGGCGTCGTCAAAATCAGCAAGCTCGCATTGGCCGATCTGCTCCCGCCTGCAGGCCAGGAATTCATTGACGGCTCGATTTCAGGCGATTTCAGGGTTTTTGGGTCCACCAACACCACGGAGGGGATCGGTCTTGAGGGTAAGGTTATAGTCGATGCGGAAAATGTCATCAAGTTGCGCGACCGGGTCTACTTGTTGCGGGCGCTTACCGATTTCGACGTTTTCAATAACTACAGGTCGGTGCTATTCAAGGAGGGTTCACTGCGGATCAAAACCCAGGGCGGCGGCATGGAGGTGAGCGAGGTGCAATTGAAGGCCGGGGATTTGATGACCCTGGCAGGGCAGATGCGGGTGAGGTTTCCCTCACCCCAGGAGGCGGCTTTGGCGGTGCGACGGAATCGGGCAGGGGAGGCGTTGTCGGCCGCCCGTGAAGCCGATGACAAAACCGAATCGGTGAAGCGATTCGAGGATTCGGATATTTCACTACGCCGTGCGGCGCGCGAACTGCGCAAGGATAAGGGCAAGGGCAAGACCGGTGGCGGGGCGAAGGATCCGGCAGCCATTGGCATGTTAGAAAACATCGGTCAGAGCTTCGAGACGAGTATTCTGACCGCACAG
This sequence comes from Verrucomicrobiota bacterium, assembly GCA_037133375.1. Classification (GTDB taxonomy): domain Bacteria; phylum Verrucomicrobiota; class Verrucomicrobiia; order Verrucomicrobiales; family Akkermansiaceae; genus Luteolibacter. The sequence goes on from JBAXOF010000029.1 coordinate 11,153, forward strand.
GCAGCCGAGCGGGCATCCCGCAGTCTGATGTATGAGGGGCAGTTCCAAATCACGCTACAGCCTGATGCTTTTGAAAATGTGCAAGCACTCCGTGAAATGCTGCCAGTGGATCCGCAGACCGGTCGCATCCCGCTGGAAGTGCCGATCAAGGGCGATATCTATAGTATCACCTTTGATCAGACCGAAGACTTGTATTTGCGGGGGCAGCGCTATTAGGCACTCGCTTGCTGCGCTTGATTGGCCGGGCAAGGACTAGGGATTTTGCAGGAAGTGCGGATTGCTGGATGCTTGGGCTTGCACGGCCGCTGAATTTGGCGCAACCTGTTGCGTGTCTCAGACGAATGAAAACGCGCGGCGGTGGAGCGGTTATGTGTGCCCGGATTGCCGGTTTGTGTTCCGGGTGCCGCGGGATCACGACGGCAGCGGTTTGGTGTGCCAGAGTTGCCGCCGCCTGTTGAGGATTCCTGCCCCGGGTGAACCCACGCCACCGTTGCTGGCAGGATCGCAGGAAGTGTCCGCACCCGCGTCGCCAGTGACCGATGGCTCCGAGGCTCCCGCCGTGACCGAGTCCTCAGTCGCCGGGACGGGGCAGGGACGCCGCAAGCACAAGGTGCGGAAACGCCGGACCTCCTCTGCAAAGTCGGACGAGTCAGAAGGCCCTGCGTGGGAACACGCAAAGTCCCATGCCAATAGGTCGAGTCGCCATGAGCGGCAGACGATGCGCTGGCTGCTGGGTGGGGGCGTGGCGCTCTTTGTGGTGATCGTCGGTGGCAGCATCATCGCCTTGCAGGGTGGGGGGAAGACCGCCGCTCCCAAGCCGCTGCAAGTGCCCGCTGCCATTCCATCGCCACCACCACGGGCGGATGTCGCACCTGAAGCCGCGCCGTCGAGCATGCAACGCTCCGAGGCCGCGCTGCTGGCGAAGGCTACGCCACTGGCCAGACAGTTCCTTCAAGCCACCACCCCTGATGAATTGCGCTCGGTGGTGCGCAACCCGCAACGGGCTCAAGCGCGCATGCTGCGGGAATACCCGGACGGTCACATCGACCCGCCAGGACTCGCGGAATTCAATACCACCCGCAACGTGGCCTATCATGACTCCATCGCCGCAGTGGGCGTCCGCACCCTCAAGTTCGAAAATCGCCAACTTGCCTTTGTCGACACGCCAGAGGGGCTCAAGATCGATTGGGAAAGTTGGGTAGCTTGGTCGGATCTGACCTGGCCGTCACTGTTGGCCACCTTGCCCAGGGACGCGCAGGTGTTTCGCGTCATTGTCAAACGCGTCGATTACTATAATTTCGGATTTGCCGATGACAAGAAGTGGCAGTCATATCGGCTAGAATCGCAGCACGGCGAACATATGATCTTCGGCTATGTGGAACGCGGGTCGGCAATGATGGGGGAAATGCAACTCGCTTCGGAAATGGAGCAAGCAGCCATGATTTTGAAAATCAGGTTTCCCGCGACGGCCGCAGCCGGTAGCAATCAAGTGCTCATCGATGCCGTGGTGGCCGACGGATGGGTTGCGAAAGATGACTGATAGGTTATGACCCAGACGACTTACGACAAGGCGTTAGAGCTGAATCTCGACCCGGAGGTGTATGGAACGTTTGCCGAGATCGGTGCCGGCCAGGAAACCGCTAACTGGTTCTTCCGCGCCTCCGGCACCGCCGGCCTGGTCGCCAAGTCCATCTCCGCCTATGACATGACCATGAGCGATGCCATCTACGGGCACGCCGCCCGTTATGTCTCGGCCGATCGACTCGGCGCAATGCTCGACCATGAATATGCCATTCTGCTGGAACGGCTCAGCCCCAAACGCGGCCCGGACACCACGTTTTTTGCCTTTTGCAACACTGTGCGCGCCCGCGGCTGGCATGACACCGGCGAGTGCCACGGCTGGCTCGGCGTGCGCTTCCAAGTCCGTCCGGGTGAGCCACCGTCGGATATTGTCCTGCATGTTAGATTGTTAGATAATGAGGCCACCGACCAGATGGACGCCCTTGGAATTATCGGGGTGAATCTGATCTACGCGGCATTCCGCCACCGCGGCGAGTTGCCACCACTTGTTGCAGCATTGGTGGAGAACCTCGCCCCCGGACGGGTGGAGATCGATCTCCTGAAGTTGACGGGCCACGGCTATGAGTCATTCGACAATCGCCTGTGTGCCTTGCAGCTCGTGGAAAGCGGCTTGACGGATGCGACGATGTTTTTGCCTAGTGGTGAGGTGGTGCAACCGGCGGAGGCGCTTTACCGGCGCCCGGTGTTGTTGTTGCGCGGCAGCTTCGATCCGGTGCTCAACGTGCATCTAACAATGCTGGAGCAGGCCCGCCGCGGGTTTGCCGCCGCCCTGGACGCGGACGATCAGGGGCGCGAGCTGCTCTTATGCGAAATCTCGCTAGACAATCTGCTGCGCGGGCGTGGCATCGACCTGCAGGGGTTCCTAGATCGCGCCGATGCCTTGCAGGCCCTTGGCAAATCCGTGCTGCTGTCACGGTGCGCGGAGTTTCACCGCATCGCCGGGTTTCTCAACCGCTGCACCACCCACCCCGTGGGCATTATCCTGAGCATCGGCTTGCTCAATGAGCTGTTCAAACCCAAGTGGTCCGGGAATCTCGCTGGAGGATTGTTGGAATCGTTCGGCCGCCTGTTCATGCAACAGGTGACTCTGCATGTTTTCCCGTGGAAAAACCGCCGTTCCGGGGAATTGGTGACAGTGGACAATTTTCGCGCGCCGCCGGATTGCGTACATCTCTATCAACATTTTCTCGACAACCGTCGGATCGTGGGCATTACCTGCGAGAATGAGGCGCTGTTGCGCCACACCAGCAGGGATGTCTGCCGGATGATAGTGGCCGGCGATCCACGCTGGCGCGACCTGGTGCCGCAAGTGGCCTGGATTATGGCCGAGCGCCATGCCAGCCTCGGACATGCTGAAACCCTAGGACACCAGCCCAGCCCACGCTTGACCCCGTGACAACCATGATCTATAGACCGCGTCGCGCCCGATTCCTCAACCATCCCTTTGATTCCCGGGTCGCGGCCAGCCCCCCCCCCACCAAAAAAATATGCACTCTCTATCTTCTCTATCAACAGCAGGAAAACGCAGCCTGCGGCCTCTTTCCAGGTTTTTAATGGCGGCGGTGGCTGCTCTAACAACTTACGGCGGCCCCGCGCCAGCGGCAGACAAGTTGCGCGACCACGAGGTCGTGCTGGATAATGACGGCCGGCTGCAGCCGTGGACTAATTATGACAAGGTGCTCAAGTGGAGCATGAACTTTATCAAGCAGTGTCCCACGGTGCCGACCAAGTTCGGCGATGATCCATGGTATCTGGTGACATCCAAGTTTTCCGTCAAGGGAGAATTCATGCGCAACCAGAATTGCCAGGGCAGTCATGCCTATTGGGCGGTGGAAACGTTGGTTAGATACTACGCCTACACCGGCGATGTGGATGCCATCCCGCCGGTCAAGCGGATCCTCGACCGCGTGCTCAAGTACCATTCGCCCACGAGCTGGGCCTGGCAGAATGTGCCGCCCACCCAGGACGACAGCGCTGACGGAGAATACACCGATGAGAGGAGTGAGCCGGACAAAATTTGCCTTACCGGCGTGGCCTATCTGAAATTCTACAAGTTGACCGGAGATGAGAAATACCTGAAAGCCGCGCGCGAGATCGCGACCACGATTATCGCCCACGTGGGTGCCGGCAGCGAAACCCAGTCGCCGCTGCCCTTTCGCGTCAATCTCAAGACCGGAGAAGTCATTGACCCCTACACGTCGGACATGCTCGCGCCGGTGCTGCTGCTCGACGAGTTGATTCATCTTGGGGAAGCCGGGGAGGGGGTCTATCAGACGACGCGTGACAAGCTCTGGCAGTGGGTGCTGGAGTATCCGGTTAAAAACAACCGCTGGTCCGGCTACTACGAGGACATGGTCACTAATTTCAACAACTGCAACCAGCAGACCCCCATGGAAACCGCGCGCTTCATGTTGCGGCATCCGGAGATGGACCCCGATTACAAACGCCATGTTGCCGGCTTGCTCGCATTTGTCAAAGACCGGTTCGGCAAGTCCAAGCGCTTTGGTGCCACGAGCATTAAGGAACAGGACATTTGTTTCCAGGAAATGAGCAGCCACACTGCCCGTTACGCGTCGATTGTCGCCAAATGGTATGCGCTGTCGCAGGATCCGAATGACCGGGAGGAAGCGCGCGCCTCCTTTGCCTTGGTCACCTATTCGTTCTATGACAAGTTCTCGCAGGGTGAGGCCGCCGTGAATTACACCGGCATTGGCTATAACCACCCATGGTTTACCGACTCGTATTTCGACTATATGTGCCACGTTCAGGATGGCATGACCGATTTGCCGGACATGGCCCCGGCGGATGCCGACCATATCCTAGGCACTGATTCGGTCATCAAGAAGGTTATCTATCAACCTGGTCAGATCGAATACACCACCTATGAACCGCGCGGCAACGAGACCTTGCGCCTTACCTTCAAACCCACAACAATCATGGCCGACGGCAAGGAACTGCCTCCCGCGGCATGGACCTATGGGGAGTATCATGGCGTGCCGGGAGTCCTGCACATCCGCCGTGATGCTGCCCGCCAAATCGTGATCACCTCACACTAGGGTAGAGGGCGATTCGGAGATCGCCCCTCCTTGGGTAGAGGGCGATTCGGAGATCGCCTGAGGTGCGTCATCAGTTCATTTCAGTGGTTGGCTTGGTGCGCTTCACCCCAAGCCGCCGCGTTCTCACGAACGCGCTGAGGGAGGTGATTGTTTTCATGTTGATGGGAATTTTCTAATCCGGTCTAACGCGCTCATCGCTTGATCCTCAAGTATGCCGTGGTGCAAAATGGCTTCGAGAATAGGAAGGGCGGTCTCGGCGATTTGCAGTTGTTGGCTGAATTGCCTGTTATTCACTTTTCGCAGATCGTCGTCTGTTAGAGCCTCCACGAGATGTCTTCCATTCCACGCCCGCTTGCCGATAAACCCAACCAAATTTCCCAAACACTCGATAGCGTAGCGACGGACATCATCGGCTTGGCCAGCCAGGATGCGATGACATATATATGCATGACACACCGGAGGTCTGCCTGACGTGAGTTTGCAGCCGTTGCCACTAAGGTAGCCATGACGCTCATCGAAGTCTATGATTGCTCCATGGACTGCGTGCAGGAAGGGGCTTTCATGTGCTTCTCTGCAAATTCCCACCCGACAACAGGGAGTTCGACAAGCCATGCAGAATGGGACGCAGATATCTTGCATCAATCGCCCCACCCTGAACTCGAAGGACCGGTATTGTTCAACGATCGTGGCAATTTCAAGCATGGACGTGGGGGACATGGCATCATATTGCATTCTGGATTGAAGAAATTTTACGTTGGCAGTTGTTTGACATCGCCGCCAGGCATGAGGTTCACCGATGCCCAGGCCGCCGCTGCGGTCTGCACGCCCACACGCTATGGCTTACTCACAGGTGCTATTTGAGCAGGCCCTTCAGGTGCTCAATGTATTTTTCCGCTCCGCCTGCCAGATAGCCGGTGTTGGCAACTCTTTTACCATCGGAATTCAGCAGGATGATCGACGGGTAGCCCTGGATCTTATACTCTTGTTGCAGCTTCGCGTTCTGTTCGGCTTCCTTCTTGGGCAGCTTCTTGGTCCGCGGAAAATCCACTTCCACCAACACCAGATTGTCTTTGGCGTATTTCTCAAACTCGGGTGTCGAGAAAACCTCCTTCTTGAGCCGGATGCACCAACCACACCAGTCGGAGCCGGTGAAATCCAGTAGCATCGGCTTCTTTTCATCCTTCGCACGCTTCTTGGCGACCTCAAAGTCGGTTTCCCACTTGAAGACGCCGACTGGGGCGGCCTTGGCGGCGGCTTGCTCGACGGCGAACTTCTGGTCGTCCTCGCTCAGCCGGCTCAGGGGGATTTTCGCCGTGATGCCAGTTGACCGGGTGATCACGACGTTCTCGCCCTCGGTGCGGACGTATTCGCCCACGATGGCACGGTCGGACCCGGCTTCCTTCCAGGTGCGGGCGTCAGCGGCTACAGCGAGAAGACCAAACAAGAGGCATTGCAGGGATTGTTTCATGATAGGTGGCGGCGGGTTCATGGGGCTTATTTCTCGAGCGCCCACCATAGCCTTGCGGCACGGCTTGCCAAGGGCAATCTCGCGGATTCTCTGATAGGGATTAGCCTTGGGTGGTGGAGACCTCCATGGCCGCTATTGATCCACGCCGGGCAGGAGACCTCCACTACAATGTCCCCCTCGGCTTTGCCATGCTCATCGGCCGCTTCCTGATGATCATCCCGATCATGGCGCTGGCCGGTTCCCTGGTCAAAAATAAGATCTCGCCTCCCAGCGCAGGCACCTTCCCGGTTGCCGGCTCGACCTTCGTCATCCTGCTGCTGGGCACCGTGCTGCTTATCGGAGCGTTGAATTTCCTGCCCGCCCTCGCGCTCGGCCCCATCGTCGAACATTTCCTGATGCTCAAGGGCAACCTGTTCTGATGGGGGATGGGGCAGGATTTTGAAGTCTTCATCGACGATGAAGACACCATTTTGCTCCGTCGTGTATCCCGTCCGCCCAATCACGGTCTCATCGACCTCCTGCAAGCCTGCCCTTATCCTTTCGATGTGCCACCAAGGGCCAACGACCTGCCACGTTCCATCAAGTTATGAACTACTTGGTGGATCCGAACGTCCTAAGCGAACTCGCCAAACCACAGCCAGCCGGAGAGGTCATGGCTTGGTTCGTCAAGCATGAGCCGCACCTCTACGTCAGCAGCATTTCGCTAGGCGAAATCCGCAGCGGACCAAGGGCTGAATTTGCCAAGCGAGTTCAGCGCATGGCCTTGAAACTTGAACGCAACGGACTTATCGAGCGATACACCGCCACTAACGAACGCTTCCGGTTGCTTGCTCCTGAGTTGTTTTGAACCACGTTTATCATTGGCGTGAATCATGGAAATACTTTCTGACAGATGGACTCCCTCGCATATACGCACAGTGACGGCGCGATGTGGCATCATCCCGGAGGTGTTCATCTGGTCGCGCATTTCTTAAAAACCGGCCACCCACCACCTTTTGCCACCGATTCTGATTCCTCGGAATTTTCCCAACCCTTGAGGCTTGTCGTATTTCTGCAGGGCCTGCGTTTACGTTTTTTTGCCTTCACCCCGTCCCCCCGCGTTCTCACGAACGCGCCTACCAAGAAAATCCAAAATCAATCAGTGCCCTCAGTATTAGCAGTTTTTTCAGTGGTTTATTCCGCCCAATTCACCTTCAGAATCCACGTTTCTCGGCAATCTCCGCGTTAGGTTGATGCCAATGAGCCGTTGCCTAAACCCCCTTGCCAACTGCGAGCGCTCCTGTAGGCTGTCGGCAAGCGCCAGAGGCGCATCACCTCCCATGCAAACCAACCGCTTCACGACTCTAACAAATATATTGGCGCTGGCCTGCGCCTTGTGCCAATCCCTGAGTGCCGCAACCTTTGACATTCTCATCAATCATCTGGGCTACGACTCGCGAGGCAGCAAGAACGTCGTGGTGCAGAGTGGCGCGGAGATGGAGCCCGGGCAGTTCCAGGTGCTGGATGGCGAGGGCCGCGTCGCGTTCGAGGGGCCGCTGCAAAAGGCCGGCCAGGTCCCGGGGTGGCAAGGCCGGTTCTATCAGCAGGGGGATTTTTCGGGGTTGGTCAAACCGGGCAAGTATCGGATTGCGGTCAAGGACGTGCGTTCGGAATGGTTCGCGTTGGGTGAGCGCTTGGTGCCCGAGGCGTGTCTATCCGACATGCTGTATTATTTCCGCATTCAGCGGTGTTCCGGCATCTACGACAAGGCGGATCGCAATGTTGGGTTCTTTGGGGACGCCACGCGGCCGCGGGTGGACGTGCATGGCGGGTGGTATGATGCCTCGGGGGATGTGTCGAAATACATCGGGGCCCTCAACGAAGGCGATTTCATGAGCACGCAGGAGTCGCCGATGGCGGTGTGGTGTTTTTTGCAAAGTGCGGAATTGCTGCGCAAACAAAAAGGCGGGTCATTGCGGCAGCTCATCCCCATGCTCACCGAAGAGGCATTGTATGGCGCGGACTTCATCGTCCGGATGCAAGACCCTAGCGGATATTTCTACACCTCGGTGTTTGACGGTTGCACCAAGGATCCCGGCCAGCGCGAAATCTGCTCATTCAAGGGCCTGAGCCACCCGAAAAACAACGAGATCCAGGCCGGCTATCGCGAAGGCGGCGGCATGGCCATCGCGGCGCTGGCCCGCATCAGCACCCTCAAGCAAAGCGGCGACTATCCGCCTGAACGCTACCTTGCGGCGGCCGAGTTAGGCTTCAAGCACCTCCAAGCCCACAACCTCGAATGCCTGCCCAATCACAAGGAAACCATTTTGGACGATTATTGCGCGCTGCTGGCCGCCACCGAACTTTTCAACGCCACCCAGCAGCCGATCTATCAGGATGCCGCGCGCGCCCGCGCCGAGTCGTTGGTCAAGCGCCTGGCCAAGGATGATCGCTACAGCGGATGGTGGCGGGCGGACGATGACGGCACCTGGCCGTTTTTTCATCCGGTGGATGCCGGCTTGCCGGTGGTGGCGTTGCTGCGCTACCTGCAGCTTGAAAGCGATGCCGGGCGCAAAGCCGCCGTTGAGAAGGCGGTGGTGGCATCCCTCCAATTCGAGTTGGCCATCACCAAGGAGGTGGTCAATCCTTATGGTTATGCCCGGCAATACATCAAGGACGTTGATGGCAAACGCGGCGCGTTCTTTATGCCCCACCGCAATGAGACCGGCTATTGGTGGCTGGGCGAAAACGCGCGGGTGGCGTCATTGGCTGCAGCAGCCTTGTTAGGCAGCCCGCTTGCCGCGCCGGAAACGGCCGCGGAACTCCGGGCCTACGCCGCCAACCAAGTCAACTGGATCCTCGGCCTCAACCCATATGACATGTGCATGATGCAGGGTAAAGGCCGCAACAACCCGGGCGATTTCGAGGGGGGGGGGGCCCAATCCTCAGGGTGGCATTTGCAACGGCATCACCTCTGGCATGCAGGACGAGCAGGATATCTCATTTCTGCCGCCGCCGTACGGTCAGCGCGGAGGGTGGAGTTGGCGTTGGAAAGAACAATGGATTCCCCACGCCGCGTGGCTGACCCTGGCCCTCGCCGCAGAGGCGGTGGCACGCTGAGCGGGCACACGCCGGCAAGAATCCGGGCAGCCCCCCTTTTTTCCTGCCCTCCAGTCCGGCCACCGGCTCTACCAACGGCCTACACTCCAAAAGCAATTTGTTAGCAATAAAAAGAGAGATCAGTTATGGAACGCAAAAGAATCGTTAGAATCTTACTGGCTGGGTTTGTGGTTGCATCCGTAGGGCTGTGTGCCAAGGCGGAGCAACCGGTCCGAAAATTACCGCTCAGTGTCTTTCAGGACAAGATGCAAGGTGCCTGGCTCGGCCAGATGATCGGCGTCGGCTGGGGGGCGCCCACGGAGTTCAAGGTCAAGGGTGAGATCATCCCCGAAGACAAGATGCCGCTGTGGAAGCCGGAGATGGTCAACCAGCATGACAATGATGACTGCTACGTCGAAATGACGTTCATGAAGACGCTGGAGACCTACGGATTCGATGCCTCTATTCGCCAGGCAGGCATTGACTTCGCCAACAGCGGCTACAAACTCTGGCACGCCAACACAGCAGGTCGCGAGAACCTCCGCAAAGGCATCGCCCCGCCTGACAGCGGCCACCCACAGTTCAACAAATGCGCCGACGACATCGATTACCAGATCGAGGCCGACTACTCCGGCATCATCGCGCCGGGCCTGCCCAACCTCACCATCGCCCTCGGGCAGAAATTCGGCCGGCTCATGAACTATGGCGACGGCCTCTACGCCGGGCAATTCATCGGTGGCATGTATGCTGAGGCGTATTTCGAGTCCGACCCGTGGAAGTTGGTCGCCGCCGGCCTCCAATGCATGCCGGCCGACAGCGATTATGCCGGGATGGTCCGCGATCTCACGGTGTGGTGTCGCCAAAACGCCGACTGGACCAAGACCTGGGACCTCGTCGAGGCGAAGTATCACAAGGACCCGCGCTACACGCATGATCTGTGCTCGAAGCCGGGCGGCACCAACGCGTTCAGCATTGATGCCAAGCTCAACGGCGCCTACGTCATCATGGGCCTGCTCTACGGCGCGGGCGATCCCGATAAGACCATCGCCATTGCGTGCCGCTGCGGCCAGGACAGCGACTGCAATCCCGCCAACGCCGCCGGCGTGCTCTTCGCCGCGATGGGGGCGTCGAAGATCCCGGCGCGCTTCACGGAGAAACTTGACCTCATGCGCAAATACAGCTTCACCGACTATACGCTGCCGCAAGTCTATGAGGTCAGCGAGAAACTCGTCCGCCAGGCTGTCACGCGCATCGGCGGCCGCATCGAGAAGGATGCAAACGGTGCAGAGGTCTTCGTGATCCCGGTCCAGACGCCCAATCCTGGCAAGGCGGAGAAGTCCTACGAGCCGGGTCCAATCGTCAACAGCCGCTTCACGGTCGAAGAGATGGCGAGGATCAAACCTGATCAGACCAAGGCGAAGAAATAACAGCAGCCGGGAAATACGCACGAAACAAGGAAACTCTAGGATGATTAATCAATGCCTTCGGCGCGATGATCCCGGTACATGGTTGCGCGTGTTGACGTTTGCAGGCGTGCTGCTGGCAGACCTTTGTTTGGCGCAGGCCGCGCCGCCGCAGGATGGAAATGCCGTCGGGAAGAAGACGCCTGCTGCTGCAGCGGCAGGCCCCACTGTGCTGGAAAACCCCCGATTGGTTGAATGGTCCGGTATGTATTGGGAAGGCCATCTCAATCCCCACATGCGGGAGAAACCCGAATGGCATGCCACCGCCGAGGCCGTCCGCATCGCCGACAACGTGCTCCTTTATCAGTGCGACTCCGGCGGTTGGCCCAAAACACTGGCTTTCAAGAAAAGATACAACATCACGGCGCTCGTCTCCGACGCGGATCGTCCGGCACTCGCTGCGCTCAAAAGCCGGACCGACAGCACGATCGACAACGCCTCGACATACACGGAAATTGAATTCCTGGCCCGTGCGTTCAACGCCACCAAGCAGTCACGGTTCAAGGACGGGTTCATGAGGGGTGTCGATTATCTTCTCAAGGCCCAATATGCAAACGGCGGCTGGCCGCAGTTCTATCCATTTCCCAAGGATCAGGCCTACCTTGCGCGCATCGCTTTCAACCGCGACGAGAAGGACTACTTCCTGCACATCACTTTCAACGACGAGGCGATGGTGAACGTCATGCTGCTGCTGAGGAGAATCGCCAGCGATAACCGCGAGTATGCTTTTGTCGATGCTGACCGCCGCGCGCGATGCGGAAAGGCTGTGGCCAAGGGCATCGAGTGCATCCTGAAGTGCCAGGTCGTAGTCGATGGCAAGCGGACCGGATGGTGTTCCCAACACAACGAGCGGACTTTGGCACCCGCTGGCGCCAGGACGTATGAGAAGGCCTCGCTCAGCGGAAATGAGGCGGTGGGCATCGTGCGGTTCCTGATGAGCATCGACGAGCCAACGCCCGCAGTCGTCGACGCCATCCAGTCGGCCGTGGTATGGTTCGATGCAGTCAAAATCAAGGGCCTGCGAGTTGTGGATAAGAAGGACCCGTCGCTGCCGAAAGGGGGCGACAGAGTCGTCGTCGCGGACCCGGCGGCCAAGCCGCTGTGGGCCCGGTTCGGCGAGCTCGGCACGTTTAAGCCGATCTTCTGTGGCAACGATGGCGTCGCCATGAGCAGCCTGGCCGAGATTGAGCAGGAGCGCCGCGCCGGCTACATGTGGTATTGCACAACTCCCGCCGATTTGCTAGACAGGGATTATCCGGCATGGCAGAAGAAATGGGCACCCGGAAAGAACGTCCTGGAGAAATGAATGCAAGCCAGCCAACCATGCGAGTGGAGCCTTTTGTCAGATACACACAGGACATCTCCAAATGGAATGAACTGCGTCGTGTGCCGGCCATGCCGGTATACTTTGACCACATGCACACCTATCACATCAGCTACGCCGCGTTTCCAAATTCCGGGAAGGATCGAACAACCTACATCCGCGGGCGCCGCTACATGCCGGAAACCAGCAAAGGGCTGAACGGGACGGAACTCAAACCCGACTACAACCCGCAGGACCTCTTTGCCCCTGGCGTTCCGCACCACATTACCGTCATCAAGAAGGGCAAGGAATTGTGGATGCGCGTCGCAAATGCTGAGCAGACATACTTCTGCCGCATGGGCAGCCCCGATTTGCCGTCGGTCACCGCAGGCCGGATCGGCCTGCGCCACATGTACACGCGCTCGGCCCGGTACAAGAACTTCCGCGTCAGCACGCTGCGGCCATGACTCGATTCCTGTTCTGCCCCTGCACAATCAACCCCTTTTTTTCCCGCCCTCCGGTCCGGCCCCGGCTCTTTCAACGGTGTCTTGAAGGGTGCCGGGTATGCAATGGCACCGTCAGTTCGCTCCAGCCGGACCGTTTGGAAAACGGCTCCATCTATGGTGGTTCTTGCGGCAATCGTTGATTTCATGGGCATTGGT
>JBAXOF010000030.1:0-23700 GCA_037133375.1 Verrucomicrobiota bacterium
GCAGGGTAGGGCGGACCGGCCCGGTCCGCCGACTTATCCGCCCGCATGGGCGGTGCCAAGGCGCGGCGGTTGGACCGCACATGGTCAGTCCCAGTCGTTGGCCAGTCACGGCGCGGCGAGGCCGCCACGCCCTACCGAAACACTGCATCGCGGCGAGGCCGCCACGCCCTACCGAAATACCGAAATACCCTTCGTGCCTTCGTGTGAGACTCATCTTTTCTTCACCTTGGAAATTGGGCGTTGGATATTGGACATTCAATCCGGCCAGGATTTTCAATATCCAAGGCTCAAGGGAAGAGAAGAGGCGCCGCTATGGCGCGGGACTTCAAGAGGGGCACGGGCAGCTTGCCCGTGTGCCAATCAAGAGCGCATGGACTGCGGCTGGAAGCCGCAGCTACGAACCGCTCAAGACCCGCCACGGCCATGGCGGATGCAATCCGCGGCTACGGCCAGAGCGGCTCAGTCCGCAAGATTATCGACGCGCTGGGCCAGTTCGATATCGAGATGGGTCACCCCGCCCTTGTCATCGGTGGTCAGGCGCAAAGTCACCTTGGTGTGGCGGATGATGATGTCCGGATAGTGCTGCGCCTCATCGGCGATTTCGGCAAGGTCATTGACGAAATCAATGGCGTCCATGAACTCCTCGAACTCCACGGTCCGGGTAATGGCGTTTTTTTCATACTCCCACTCGGGGCATTTTTTCAATGCGACGGGCAGATCATCATCTTCGAGCAATTCAGACATGTGTGGTGAAGGGGGCGGCGGTTCGACCCGAGAGTGAAGCCGCTGTTCCGCACTTGGCAAGCGCCCGTTTCAATTCTTTTGCAAAATATTTCATCGTCCGTTGCATCGGCCAGCAGATGTGCCTAGAATGCGCCCATGCGAAACTTGCTTATCTCACTCACGCTTGGCTTGGCGGTTTGCTCCTGTGTGCCGGCCACGCCCCAAACGCGGATTCAGCAAAGTCCGGCGTTGTTTGCGGCCCTCAGCGCCAAAGAGAAGCAGTTGGTCCAGCAGGGTGAATTGGCTAAGGGGATGTCGCCAACAGCCGTGCTCCTGGCATGGGGGGCCCCATCCTTGCGCTATGAGGGCTTTCACAACGGTCGGTCAGCCTTGCGTTGGGACTACACCGCTGCCTATCCGGTTTACACCAGCACCTTTTTCGGCGGCTACAACTATGGTGGCTACGGGCGTCACGGGCCCTATGGCAATCCTTACCACGGCTATGGCTTCGGCTTCGCTCCTGAGATCGGTTACGTGCCTTACCACAAGTCGAGCGTGTGGTTCATCAATAACCGGGTCGATGCGTGGGAACGCCTGCGCTAATTCCCCCCCAAAACCCCGGCTTGTCATTTGGGCCGGATCTGCAAAACTCCCCGTCCATTCCACACCACCATGAGCATCAAATCACCGATCATCCTCGCCGCCGCGGCGTCCCTTGCCGCGCTGCTCTCCTCTTGCGCCCTCCAGTCAGGCGGTGCCAATCTCGCTGCCTATCAGGCCTATGACCTGCCCACCAAGCTTCCCACCAACCCTAACAATGTGAAGGTCAAGGTGTCGCTCAGCAAGCAACGGGCCTATGTCATGGAAGGTTCCACCATGCTCTTGGCGATGCCCATTTCCGTGGGCACCGCGAGCACGCCGACCCCGACTGGCAGCTTCAGCATTTTCAACAAGGACGCCAAACATCGCGCTGCCACCCACGGTTACGCATACAGTGGCAGCAGTGTGACGCAAACCTTCCTGGCCAAAAAACCCTCGGGTTGGTCGTTCAAGGGCACGCCAATGCCCTACTGGTGCGAGTTCAAGCCGAACTACGGTTTCCACACCGGTTGGCTCAAAAACCAACCCTGCACCCACGGATGCATCCGGATGCATGAAAACCTCTCGCCGAAGTTTTTCCGCCTCGTGAAAAGCGGCACGCCGGTCAATATCGCCTATTCGCAACCTGAAGACGCGAGCGCCGGCAATATCCCGCTGCCACCTGATGCCGGCCCGCTGCCGGATTATGCTGGATCGATGTATGTGGGTGAGGGCTACTTCACCCGCCACAAGGATCCGAGCTTCAACTGAGTCAAAACAATCCGCCAAGCAGGCGCGCCACCAGGGCGGCCAGGGCGCAGCCGAAGAATGCGTCAATCCAGCGCGAGGCTGAGCGATAGCCGCGCCGCAGGGGCGGCCACTGGAGGGCCCAGGCCCAGGCGATCCACAAGACCAACCCTTCTCCCACGATGACTGCGGCCAGCAGCAGCGGCCACCATCGCGAGTGACCGGAGGTGAGAAAGGGTGCCGCCACTGCGGCAAGAAACAAGGCCACCTTGGGATTGAAGACATTACAAAAAAATCCGCGGCGCCAAAAAATCCCTGCCGCCCCGGTGCGGATCACGACCGGGCCGGACTCCAAGCCGTGTCCCGGACGGCACGCCGCACGCAGCAATTGGAGAGCGATCCAGCCGAGATAAACTGCCGCTGCCGCGCGCAGGCAACGCGCCAGCAGCGACGCCCCGGCTAACAAGAGCGACGCCCCGCTCATCGCCACCGCCGCATGCACCACCAGGCCGCACGCAATCCCCGTCGCCGTCCACGCCCCCGCCCGGCCGCCTTGCGCCAAAGCCGTGCGCGTCAATAACAGCATGTCCGGCCCGGGGCTGAACTGACCCAGCACGATCACCCCGCCAAACACCGCCAATTCAACTAACTCATTCACGACGCGTTTACGGCGGTTAGGTAGTCCATCACTGCCCGCACCTGCGCCGGGCCGAGGTCCGGGCTGCAATTCGTCAAGGAGCATCCGGCCGCTGCCGCCATCCGACATGAAATCCACCCGCGCATGGCCAATAGCTAGCGCAACCACCCGCGCCACCTCAATCAAAAACCGCCCCGCCACCTATCTAACACGTTTTGACAAACCCCTCGTCAGCCTTACTCTTCGCGGCCATGACCACCCTCCGCACATTCACCACCGGCTCAGGCACTCAAGGCCAGTTTCACTCGCTCCCCGCCCTGGCCGAGCAAGGGTTTTCTAACATTTCTCGCCTGCCGGTGTCCATCCGCATCGTCCTTGAGTCGCTGCTGCGCAATCACGACGGGCTCAAGGTCACGGATGCCGATATCCATAATCTGGCCAATTACAAGGCGTCGGCGCCCGGCGACTTTGAAATTCCGTTTGTGGTGGCCCGCATTGTGCTGCAGGATTTCACTGGAGTGCCGTTGCTTGTCGATCTGGCCGCCATGCGTTCTGCGGTTCACGCCATGGGCAGGGACGCTAAAATGATCGAACCCCTGGTGCCCGTCGATCTGGTGGTTGATCATTCCGTGCAGGTTGACTTCGCCGGCACCGATGACGCGCTGGCCCGCAACCTCGACTTGGAATTCCACCGCAACCGCGAACGTTACGAATTTCTCAAATGGGGTGAGCAAGCCTTCAACACCTTCAAAGTGGTTCCTCCCGGAATCGGCATCGTCCATCAGGTCAACCTCGAGCACCTCGCCAAATGCGTCTTGGAAAAAGATGGCGTTTTCTATCCGGACACCCTCGTCGGCACCGATTCCCACACCACCATGATCAACGGCCTTGGCGTCGTCGGTTGGGGCGTGGGCGGTATCGAAGCCGAGGCCGGCATGCTCGGTCAACCAGTCACTTTCCTCGTCCCGGAAGTGGTCGGCGTTTACCTAACCGGCAAACTCGCCACCGGGGTCACCGCCACCGATCTTGTCCTTTATGTCACCGAGGTGCTGCGCCAGACCAAGGTCGTTGGCAAGTTTGTCGAGTTCTATGGTCCGGGTGCCCGCGCGTTGTCGTTGCCTGACCGCGCCACCCTAGCCAACATGGCACCCGAATACGGTGCGACCATGGGGTTTTTCGGCATCGACGAGATCACCACCGGCTACCTCGCCAGCACCGGGCGCAGCGCGCAACTGTGCCAAACCGTCGAAAACTACTATCAAGCGCAACAGCTCTGGGGTATTCCCAGCGAGCGCGACGCCTTGGATTTCACCCAAATTGTCGATCTCGACATCGCCACGGTCAAACCTTGTGTCGCCGGACCCAAGCGCCCACAAGACCGCATCGAAATAGATGCGCTCAAGGCCAAATGGGCAAGCCTGCTCATCGCTCCGGCACCTGACGGTTACAACAAACAAGTGAGCCCCGGTTCCACCGAACCGCTGGATCTGCCGTCCACCCTCGATGCCATCCCTGATGAATCCCCTAATCTGGGCCATACCTTCGGGGCCGAAGTCGGTGTCATCACCGAGTCTAACGACGATCTGACCTATCCGTTATGGGAAGTCACCGTGGACAGCAAGGGGGGCGTCATCGACACCATCACCCATGGGTCCATTTTGATCGCCGCCATCACCAGTTGCACTAACACTTCCAACCCCAGCGTCATGCTCGCCGCCGGGTTGCTCGCCCAGAAAGCCAACGCCCGCGGTCTGACCATCAAACCGTCCGTCAAAACCTCGCTTGGTCCGGGCTCGCGCGTGGTCACCGATTATCTCAACAAGAGCGGCCTCCAAGCTGAACTCGACCAACTCGGCTTCCACACCGTCGGCTACGGCTGCACCACCTGCATCGGTAACTCCGGTCCGCTCGACCCCGGCATTGAAGAGGTGGTCAAAGCCGCCGATATTGTGGCCACCTCGGTGCTCTCCGGTAACCGCAACTTCGAGGCCCGCGTCCACCAATCCATCAAGGCTAACTTCCTCATGTCGCCGCCGCTGGTGGTCGCCTTTGCCATTGCCGGCACCGTTGATATCGACATGGCCAGCGAACCGCTCGGCTATGGCAGCGATGGCCACCCGGTGTTGCTTGCTGACATCTGGCCGAGCGCGGAGGAAGTGGAAGCCGCCATGAAGGCTGCTCTCAGCCCCAATGTCTTCCGCAATCTCTATACCGGCTTCGCCGATCAAAACCCGAAGTGGAATTCTATCAAGTCCTCCACCGGCGATGTCTATCAATGGGACCGCCAGTCCACCTATATCCAGGAACCGCCGTTTTTTGACGGTTTCACGCCGACCCCGCGCGATATCGTGGAAATTCACGGCGCCCGCCCGCTCGGCATCTTCGGCGACTCGGTCACCACCGACCACATTTCCCCCGCCGGTGCCATCAAGCAGAATAGTCCCGCCGGTCGCCACCTCAGCGAAAAGGGCGTCGGGTTTGCCGATTTCAATTCATATGGCTCGCGCCGCGGCAATGACCGCGTGATGACCCGCGGCACCTTCGCCAATGTCCGCATCAAAAACCTGATGGTTCCCGGCATCGAAGGCGGAGTCACCCGAGTCAACGGCGCTACTGCCGCCATCTTTGATGCCGCCGCCATTCATCAGGCATCTAACACGCCGACCATTATCATCGGCGGCGAGGACTACGGTATGGGCAGCAGCCGCGACTGGGCCGCCAAGGGCACCAGCCTGTTAGGCGTGAAGGCCGTCATCACCAAGTCGTTCGAGCGCATCCATCGCAGCAACCTCGTTGGCATGGGCGTGCTGCCCTGCAACTTTGTCAACAAGGCGGACTACGACAAGGTCAAGGACCTCGCCGATGCCAGTTTCGACCTCCTCGGCATCGCCAACGATCTCAAACCGGGCCAGCGAGCCACGCTCCGCGTCCACCCCAACCAGGGCGGCACGGGCGGCCCGCCCGTGTGCTTCGATATCCCCGTCATCGTCCGCATCGATACCCCGGTGGAAATCGATTACTACCGCGCCGGCGGCATCCTCCCGTATGTCCTTGCACAAGTCTTGGGGTAGGGCGGATTAGCCCCGGTCCGCCATCGCGATTTTAGGGCGGCACCAGCGACTTCGTAGGCGCGTGGGTGACAACGCGGTGGCCGGTGGCGGAGCGGCATGGCGGATGGAATCCGCCGCCACGGGGTAGGGCGGACCGGCCCGGTCCGCCGAGTTATCCGCCCGCACGGGCGGTGCCAAGGCGCGGCGGTTGGACTGCACATGGGCTGTCTCAGCCGTTGGCCAGTCACGGCGCGGCGAGGCCGCCACGCCCTACCGAACAGGGTAGGGCGGACCGGCCCGGTCCGCCGAGTTATCCGCCCGCATGGGCGGTGCCAAGGCGCGGCGGTTGGACTGCACATGGGCTGTCTCAGCCGTTGGCCAGTCACGGCGCGGCGAGGCCGCCACGCCCTACCGAACGCTGCATCGCGGCGGGCCGCCACGCCCTACCGAAACGCTGCATCGCGGCGAGGCCGCCACGCCCTACCGAACCACCGAAATACCCTTCGTGTGAGACTCATCTTTTCTTCACCTTGGATATTGGACGTTGGCCATTCAATCCGGCCAAGATTCTCAATATCCAATAGCCAACGCTCAATGTCCAAGGCTCAAGGGAAGAGAAAAGCGCCACGGGGTAGGGCGCAGAGAGAGCAGAGAGTAAGGTGCGGAGGGCCTTTACATGAACGCGGAGCGAGCGCTAGCGAGTATGGAAAAATCCGGCGCATCCCTAACTGGTATGGCACCGCGGGGCGGGGCAATGTTGAACCCGAACTCCGGGGGGTGATTTGTAATAGCAGTTAGATTACACGGATTTCAGACCTTTGACCCCTAGTCCGTCCGTTATACCGTCACATTAATTGCAAGAGATGGTCTCACACGAGGTCAGGATGTCTGAGCCTGCTGGCGGCTCAACCCTGCACCGGTCACGGTTCTATATGTTAGTTTTTTTCCTGAAATTTCTGTTGCTGGGGCCTCCTACGGATGCTATCGGTCCGACCTACAATTGCTTAAGTCCGAGAAATCCCCCCATCATCCCATCTCCAGCTCACCTCGCGGCGTCCTGCGCCTACGGGTTTTGGGGTGTTGTTCACGGCTGCGGCAGGGATGTTTTCTGGCACTCGCCGCGCTCGCCATCCAACTGGCTGGCACCACAGCTTGCACTGCCGGTGACACGGGCGAGCCAAATGGGTCAATCGCCAATACCTCGGCGGCCGAGGCCATTCCCCAGGGGAAGGCTTCCGGCAACGTCCTCAGTGGCGGCAGTGATATCACTTGGATGATGGTGCCGGAACCGGCTGCCGCATTGCTCGGTGGCATTGGCCTGTTGCTGATTCTGCGCCGCCGCCGCAGCTCCTGAAACGTTGTCGGCGTCATGGCTTGGAGGATGACAGCATCAGGCCAGCCCCACCGGTAACCCTTTGAATTGCGCAAAAGCCAGGTGTTTCGAAAGCCTTTCCGCCATGTTCCAATCCCATGAACCCCTCGCCACGGCCTTGCGGCGGCGCGGTGCCATGGCCGCAGGCATCGTTGCGCTGCTGGCCGCCGCCACGCTGCCAGCCCGCGCCGAGCTAACGGCGGCGGCTTTGCGCGATGCCGCGGATTATTCCGCAAGCCGACGTGGGTGCTCGTTGCTGGTCGTGCAATACGGCAGGATATTGATAGAAGAATATCCCAATGGCGGCGACGCGCGCATGCCCCATCAGATCTATAGCGGAACGAAGAGTTTTTTCACGTTGGCGGTGCTGGTGGCGGCGCAGGAAGGCCTGTTGCGCCTGGATGAACCGGTGGTCAATACGATTCCCGAGTGGCGCGGCGACCCGCGCAAAAGCAAAATCACCCTGCGTGAATTGATGAACTTCAGTGATGGGCTCGATCCGGGGTTCCATCTCCATTCCGACAAGGTGCCAGATCGGAACTCCTTGGCGTTGCGCACACCGACGGTGTCGCCCAGAGGCGCGGCCTTTACCTACGGGCCCAGCCACGGCCAAGTGCTGTGCGAAGTGCTGCGCCGCAAGCTCGCCACGCGCGGCGAAACACCGTTTGGCTACCTGCAACATAAGTTGCTCAACCCGTTAGGCCTGGGCACCGTGCCCTATCGCTCTGATGCGCAAGGCATGCCCCTGGTGGCCAGCGGCATCCGGCTCACCGCGCGCCAGTGGTCGAAATTCGGCTTGCTCGTGTTAGGTCGCGGCGCCTTCGAGCGGCGGATCATTGTCGAGCCAAAGACCCTGGCGCAATGCTTTGATAGCACCCGCGTCAATCCGATGTTCGGCCTCGGTTTCTGGTTGAACTCCGCCGCCAGACACCACGATGCCCGCGAGTCCGACATCGAGGATTTGCTAGAAAAAAAATGGCAGGAACAAGACTGGCACAACCGTTGTATCTGCCGCAGCGCCCCGGCCGATCTGGTGGCCGTCGTCGGTTCCGGTTACCAGCGCCTGTTTGTCATCCCCTCGCTCGATCTGGTGATTGTGCGGCAAGGTGCCAACGCGCGGTTCTCCGATGCGGAGTTTTTGCGCAAAATCCTCCGGCGCTAGCAGTGCCCGCGGCCGGAGCGGCTTGCCATCGCGATTTCAGGGCGGTGCCAGCGTCTGCGTCGGCGCGTGGGTGACCACGTGGTGGCCGGTGGCGGATCGGCATGGCGGATACAATCCCGCCGCCACGGGGTAAGGCGCAGAGAGAGCAGAGCGTAAGGCAGCGTAAATCAATAAACTATGCAAATCAGCTCATTAACTGTGAGAACATTCGCATTTTGTAAGGTTGATTTCTTTCGGGGTCTAACGCGCTGCTTTGCTTTGACTCAGACTTTTGACACGAGGTCAGGTGTTCTGATTCTATCGAAAGCGCCTACAGCGGGGTGCCGGCCACCAACTCTGCGATTGCGTCAGGCACGGGCAAAGCGTCGAGTGCGGCGCGATAGGCGGCCTGGTCAAAGCCGCGCTTGTGCCGCAGAACTTGGTCCATTTCCGCGCCCAGGCACAGCGCCATCTGCAACGTGGCCTCGGATTCATCAAGGCCGCCAGCGACCAAGCGGGCGAGGGTGGCCGCCACGTAGGGCGTCTGCGGCGAGGTGAGTTGCTGCCCAACAGCGGCCAGCAGGTCGGGGAGGATGTCGTCAGGCATGTTAGAGGTTAGAGGTTAGAGGTTAGAGGTTAGAGAATGGCTAGATAAAGAAAGCGGCGGCCTGTGGCAATTGCAGCCACGGGGTGAATTCGGACGGGATGGGTGCCTCCAGGTGCAGGCGTTCGCCGCTGCGCGGGTGGTCAAAAGTCAGGCGCCAGGCGTGGAGCATGAGCCGGCATGTTAGAGCGGAGCTGCGGCTCGGTTTGCCATAGATCGGGTCGCCGACCAGCGGCGTGCCGCGGTGGTGGAGGTGGACCCGGATTTGGTGGGTGCGCCCGGTGTGAAGGTGGCAGAGGACCAGGGCGGTGAGCGTCGCGGGATCGACGGCGAGCACCTCGTAATCGGTGATGGCCGCCTTGCCGCCGGGCGGATTGACCACCGCCATTTTCTGGCGGTTGACGGGATGGCGCCCGATGTGGGTGAACACAGTGTCTTTTTGCGGACGCGGGATGCCTTGGCTCACCGCGAGGTAGAGTTTCTCGAGCGTGCGTCCGGCGAATTGGCCGACCAATGATTGATGGGCCGCATCGGTTTTGGCCACCACCAGACAACCGGATGTGTCTTTATCCAGGCGATGGACAATGCCGGGCCGCTCAACCCCGCCGATGCCGGAGAGTTTGCCCGCACAATGGTGGAGCAGGGCATTGACGAGCGTGCCATCCGGATTGCCGGGCGCCGGATGGACGACCATCCCCGGCGCTTTGTTGAGGACGATGAGGTCGGCGTCTTCGTAAAGGATAGCGAGCGGGAGTTGCTGCGCGGTGGCGTCGAGCGGGACCGCCTCAGGCACGACGACCGTGATGAGATCGCCGAGTTTGACGGCGTCGCGGGGTTTGGCGGGGTGGCCGTTGAGCTGAATGTATTGCTCGCGGATGAGCGTTTGAATGCGGGTGCGGGATAACTCCGGCAGGTGCTCCGCCAAAAAAGCATCCAGCCTGGTGCCGGCCATTGCCTTAACTTGAATGGGTGGAGTCGGTTGCATTTTTTCTAACTGGCTAAGAGATCCTTGCTGGTGACGGCCAGCAACCGGAAATAGACTTCGAGGGTTTGGTCATCGGAGTTGCTGGCATCCAGGCGGCCTGCCGTGCTTTGCCCTTTCTGCTGCGCCAACAACGCCGCCGCGGAGAGTTGCCACAGGGCGAGTGTGACGCATATGACGAATAAGCGCGCGAGCGTTGTCATGACCTAGTTCCCCAACACCGCACGGTGGATCCGGCCCGGGGACTTTGTCAAAAACTGCCGCGCGAGGTGTTCAAACTGCTCGGACAAGTCGGTTAGATAAAGCTCGAGGGTGCCGGTCTGGGTGGCGGGGGCGAGTAAATCGAGGCGGGTCAACTCGCGTTTCAGGTGTTGGGCGCAGGTGGTGGCGGAGTCCACCAGGCGCACACCAGGCGGTAACAAGTCCTTGAGCACCGGAATCAACAGCGGATAATGGGTGCAGGCTAACAGCAGTGTATCGATGCCCTTGTCCACCAGCGGGTCAAGATAGACTTGGAGAATTTGTCGGGTCGCCGGGTGCTCAAGCCAATTCTCCTCAATCAGGGGCACTAACAGCGGGGCCGCCTGGCCGTGGAGGATCAGGCCGGTGCGGCTCTGCGCCAGGGCATGTTGATAGGCATGCGAGTTGATGGTGCCGCGGGTGGCGATGATGCCGATGCGTTCGGCCTTGGGGTCGGCGAGGACGTCTTCCACGCCGGGTTGGATGACGCCGAGGATGGGCACGCGGTAATGTTCGTGCAAGCGGGGCAGGGCATGGGCGGTTGCCGTGTTACAGGCCACCACCACCGCCTTGACGCCGTGGGCTATCAAAAACCGCACGTCCTCGTCGGCAAACTGGCGGATGGTCTCCGGGCTTTTCGAGCCATAGGGCAAGCGCGCCGTATCCCCCAGATAGAGGATATTTTCGGCGGGCAGGAGTTCCTGAGCGGCGCGCACCACGGTGAGACCGCCGACGCCGGAGTCGAAAAATCCAAGAGGAGCAGTGTTCACGGCGCTGAGTTTGCGCAGTCCGGGGCGATCCGCAAGCCTGAATCCGCAACACCAGGAGCTCCCCCGCGACAATCCCGTGTCCGATCGGACACGGGATTGTCGCATTGTTATGTTAGGAATGACCGCGTGATTTTTTTACTGGCCATAACGTTGAGGAGGGGACTAGCATTGCCGCGATGAACAGGCAAAGGTGACGACTATCGCAACGGGCGGCGATTGTTCATGTTAGATAAATGGCGGCCGTCCCGCGCCAATTGCTGCGAGCGGTTGACTCACGACGAATATCCATCAAACGATGAAAAACTACTACGTTCACCGCGACGGGCAGAACCACGGCCCCTTGCGTGAGGAGCAATTCAAGCAGATGCTGGCATCAGGCGAGATTGGTGCCAATGAATGGGTGTGCGAGGAGGGGGGCACCGAGTGGCTTGAGGCTGTTAGAATTCAGGCGGTCCTGGCGGATGCGGGTGGCGGCAGCAAGGCAGATGATGGAATTGAAGCCGCACAGGGTAGTCTGGAGCAGCCGACCCAAGGGGACGTCACGCCCGCAAATCGGCGACGCCTGGTCATACTTGTGGGTCTCGGGGTTGTGGCGTTGATGGTGGTCATTGTGGTTGGAGGATTTCTCGGCAAGGCGATAGGCCGCCAAGTTGTCAAGGTGTTGCGGCATCGTGCGGACGGTGTGCCGCCCGTCCACTGCTTCGCGGCGGGTGACTGGGCAACCTGCGAACTGGGAGGCATTGCTCTGGATGCTCCCTATCAGTTCCGGCCGATGGCGGATGTTGCCGCCAAACTCCCGCCACAGATTCGTGATGCGATAGTGCGTTTCGAGGTGTTTGATTCCGGCGACGGCAGCATATGCCAAGCGCGTGCTCGACTCTATTCACATTAAAAGCGATCTCTGAGACTCCGCTCGGGTGCCGGACAATAATGTTAGGAACAGCCGACCCGCTCCCGGCCTGCGCTGCGCTGGCATAAGAGACGGGGCATCTTGCCAGTAGATCGCGCTATTCAGGCGTGATATTCTAGCTTGCCCCTGATCAACGATGGAATCACCCTGCGGCGCACAGTTTGCCATGTTCGCCCTCAACCCCTCGATTTATCAATGAAAACAACCCTCCTTCTCTCCGGATGTCTCTGGACCACCGTCGCCTGCGTGCACGCCGCGGCACCGCCCGCACTGGAACGCTCAAATCTGAATGCCCGGTGGGAGGATCGGGCCACCCTCAGCGGTGAGGCGGCCAGCGTGCCGGAGGGGTTGCGCACGCTATGGTATCGCCAGCCCGCGAAAGTCTGGGAAGAGGCGTTGCCGCTGGGCAACGGTCGCCTCGGGGCAATGGTTTTCGGCGGAGTGACCGATGAGCGGTTGCAACTCAATGAGGATTCGCTGTGGGACGGCTACCCGCTCGATACCAGCAACCCCAATGCCCTTAAGGCGCTGCCGCAAGTGCGCAGCTTGTTGTTTGAGGGCAAAAACAAGGAAGCCGAGGCGCTTGCCGCTGCCAACATGATGGGCCGCCCGGCCGGCGTCCGACCCTATCAGTCACTCGGCGAATTGTTGATTGAAACACCGCCCGCCGCCAGCACCGCAGCCTATTGCCGGACGCTCGATTTGGCCACCGCAGTCGCCACCGTCAGCTACATCCAGGACGGGACGACCTACACCCGCGAATGGTTTGCGTCGGCACCGGCCGGCCTGATTGTCGGCCAGTTCACCGCCAGCAAGCCCAAGAGCATCAATTTGCGGCTCACCCTTAAACGCCAGAAGGATGCCCAGTGCCTGGCTCATCCGTCGGCTAGCAACGCGATTTTGCTGCGCGGCCAGATCGACTGCAAGGACGCCAAGGGTGAACAACGCGGCCTGCGCTTCGCCGCGGAAGTTATGGCGATTGCCAAGGGCGGCAAAGTCACCAACGACGGCGGCATCCTCACTGTCAGCGATGCGGACAGCGTCACGTTCCTCGTCGATGGCGAGACAAGTTTCCGTGGCGGCGATCCTGAAAAACTTTGTGAGGCTGATCTAACCAAAGCGGCAGATGCTGCGTATGATTCCCTGAAAGCGGCGGCCTATGCCGATTACAGGAAGCTTGCCGGTCGCGTGGCGATCGACCTCGGGTCGGCCGGTGCGGATGTGGACGCCCTGCCCACCAACGAGCGTCTCGGCCGCATCAAACAAGGGAAATCCGATCCCGGCTTGGTCGCCTCTTATTTCCAATACGGTCGCTACTTACTCATCAGCAGCTCCCGCCCGGGCGGGCTGCCCGCCAATTTGCAGGGCATCTGGGCGTGGCAGATGAATCCGCCGTGGAATGCCGACTTCCACACCAACATCAACGTCCAGATGAATTACTGGCCCGCGGAAATCACCAATCTCAGCGAGTGCCATCTGCCGTTGTTCGATCTGATGGATGGTCTCGTCAAACCTGGCGGCCGCGTCGCTCAGGTCAATTATGGTGCCCGCGGCTGGGTGGTCCATCATCTAACCGACCCATGGGGTTTCGCGGCCCCCGCCGACGGTCTGCAAGGGATCTGGCCAGTGGGCTCGGCGTGGTTGGCGGAACATCCGTTCGAGCACTATCAATTCACCGGCGACAAGGAATTTCTGGCTACGCGCGGCTGGCCGCTGATGAAGGGTGCGGCCCGTTTCATGCTCGATTTCATGGTGGAAGCCCCGGCGGGCACCCCGGTCGCCGGCAAGCTGGTGACCAATCCGTCCTACTCGCCGGAAAACACCTTCTTCATGCCGGACGGCAAAACCCATGCGGTGTTCACCTATGGCGCCACCATGGACGTCATGATCGCCCATGAGCTTCTAACCAATTGCATCCTTGCCAGCAAGATCCTCAACACCGACGCCGAGTTCCGCAAGGAATGCGAGGCCGCCCTTGCCAAGTTGGCCCCAGTCCGCATCAGTCCGGCCACCGGGCGCATTCTGGAATGGATAGATGACTACAAGGAATGTGAGCCGAACCACCGGCACACCTCGCATTTGTATGGCCTGCATCCCGCCAGCATGATCACCACTGCCACCCCAGAGTTGTTCGAGGCGGCACGCAAAGTATTGTTAGGGAGAGGTGATGGCGGCACCGGTTGGAGCCTGGCCTGGAAAATCAACATGTGGACGCGTCTCCACGACGGTGACCATGCCTTCATCCTGCTGACCAATCTGCTCAAGACCAAAACCCTGCCCAACCTGTTCGACGACCACGCGCCATTCCAGATCGACGGCAATTTCGGTGCCACCGCCGCCATCGCCGAAATGCTCGTGCAGAGCCAGATTCGCGACGCCACCGGTGCCTTCGTGTTACAACTCCTGCCCGCCCTGCCCAAGGCGTGGCCGACAGGTTCCGTCAAAGGCCTCTGCGCCCGTGGCGGCTTCGTGGTGGACCTCGTCTGGAAAGACAACCAGCTCACTGAGGCCCGCATCGTTTCCAAACTCGGCGGTCCGCTCAAGCTGCAGGCCGGCGCCCACATCACCACCATCAAAACAGAGCCTGACCAGGTCCTCACTCTCGATGGCTTGCTCAAGGCCCGTTAGAAATCCCCCGCTCTCTTATCCAATAACTCATAACAGATAACATATAACTGTTACCTCCCCATGCTCACCATCGCCGGTCGTCACTTCCGTTCGCGTTTGTTCCTGGGCACGGGCAAGTTCTCCTCCCATGAGGCGATGCGCGATGCCCTGGCGGCCAGCGGCGCGGAGATTGTCACGGTGGCCCTGCGCCGCGCCGACCTCAGCGGCCGGCGCGACCCGTATGCCAACATCCTTGAGTTCATCGACCAGGAGCGCTACCTGATTCTGCCTAACACCAGTGGCGCGATGAATGCCGAGGAGGCCGTGCGCCTCGCCCGTCTCGCCGTCGCCGCCGGCCTGCCCAAATGGGTGAAGCTGGAAATTCATCCGGATCCCACCTATCTGCTGCCGGACCCGATAGAAACGCTCAAGGCCGCAGAAATCCTCGTCAAGGAGGGGTTTGTCGTCCTGCCCTACATCAACGCCGATCCGGTCCTGGCCAAGCGCTTGCAAGACGTCGGCACCGCCACGGTCATGCCGCTGGGCGCGCCTATCGGCTCCAATCGCGGCCTCGCCACCCGCGATCAAATCCGCATCATCATCGAGCAAGCCACTGTGCCGGTTATAGTCGATGCCGGTCTGGGGGCCCCCAGTCATGCTGCGGAGGCCATGGAACTTGGTGCCGATGCCGTGCTCATCAACACCGCCATCGCCATCGCCAGTGATCCCTCGCGCATGGCCGTCGCTTTCAAACTCGCCGTCCAAGCGGGACGCGAAGCCTTCGAGTTGGGTTTGCCGGACCCCTCCGCTCACGCCAGTGCCACCAGTCCCCTCACCGGGTTTCTCGGATGAGCCGTTCCACGGAGCAGCCAGTCTCCAGCCCTCGTCCAGTCAGTCTTGCCGTCTGGATGACGGTGAGCGTGGCGGTGTTTGTTTTGTTAGGATCGCTGTCACTGGTGCTCGCTTTCGAGCGGCACCTCGACCGCGAGGAACGGCGGGCCTTCGAAGGGTTGGCGCGGGCCAATGCCGGCTTTCTCGATCGCACGCGGTTGCCGCATAGCGCGATGATGGCCGCACAACTCGGCGAGATTATCGGCGCGCGCGTGTTTTTCTGGCAGCCAACGACCCGTCAAATAGTCGGCAAGGCCGGCGACACAGTGCCCGACGCCGCACTGCATAAGGACTGCGACGGCACGGTCAAGGTGATGCCGGACGGCGCATGGATGGTGGGTCTGTTAGGGCACGATGGCACGCGGGTTATTTTCCTGCGCTCGGCAGCGGAGCGTGTGCTGGCGATGGACCGTGCGGACACTTGGCTGGCCTTGGCGGTGTTTTGGTTGCTGTCATTGGCGCTTGGTTGGTGGCTGGCGCGGCGGGTGACGCGGCCCTTGCGCAGCCTCGCGGAATCATTGCCGCTGGTGGGCACCGAGCACGCGCTGCCCAGGTTGCCGGTCGCGCGCGGTGATGAAATTGGCCAACTCGCTCAAACCCTCACCCGCACCCACGACAGCCTGCGCCATGAGCGGGAACGGCGGCGCGCTGCGGAACGGCATGCATTGTTAGGCAGGATGGCCACCAGTCTGGCCCACGAGGTGCGCAATCCGGTGGCGGCGATCCGGCTGCACGCACAATTGTTAGAGACGGCGGGGCCGGCAGAGGCGGCGATTTCGCGGCAGCTCATCGAGAGCGAGGCGGAGCGGATCGAGGGCTTGGTGGGGCAATGGATGAACCACGCCAAACCCGCAGCGCCGATGATGGCAGAGATGGACTTGGTGGGTGCGGTGGAGCAGGCGTTGCGTTTGATTGAACCGCAGGCGCGCCATGCCGGCGTGGTAATCGAGAATGCCATTGGGCAGGGCAGGGCACCCGTAGTGATCATGGCGGATCGCCACCGGGTGCAGCAGGTGTTAGGCAATTTGTTGCTCAACGCGGTGCAGGCAATGCCGTGCGGTGGGCGGGTGACTGTGTGCGTGGAGGATGCCGGCCCACAAGTGGCGGTGCGCGTAGAGGACGAGGGCACGGGCTTCAGCGCATCCGCGCTTGGCCGGTTGGGTGAAGCGTTTTATTCCGAGAAGGAAGGCGGCATGGGCTTGGGCTTGGCGGTGGTGAAGGATATTTGCGCGGCGCATGGCGGCACGCTGGCAGTGGAAAACCTCGCCGGCGGAGGTGCCCGGGTGCGCGCCGCATTCGCCCAAAATCCATTTCCCCTATCTAACGAAAAACTTCCGAATTCCACCGTCGCATGACCGCCCGCCCAATTCTCATCATTGAAGACGAGCACGCCCTTGGCACCGCCTTGTCGTTTCTCGTGCGCCGCATGGGTCACCTGCCTACTTTGGTGGCATCCGGCACCGCGGGCCTTGCGGCATTGAGCCGCGGGGACTTCGCGGTCGTGGTGCTTGATATCGGGTTGCCGGACATGAGTGGGCTGCAAGTGTTAGATAAACTGCGGCAGCGTGGCGACGCCGTGCCAGTGCTGGTCATCACTGCGCACGCCACCTTGGATCATGCGATTCATGCCCAGAAAAGCGGTGCCACCGCTTACCTGACAAAGCCGCTGGATTTGCGCCAGTTCGAGCAATCCTTGGGTGCGATGTTGGCGGCC
Source organism: Verrucomicrobiota bacterium (assembly GCA_037133375.1). GTDB lineage: Bacteria > Verrucomicrobiota > Verrucomicrobiia > Verrucomicrobiales > Akkermansiaceae > Luteolibacter. Next base: position 16,968 of record JBAXOF010000030.1, read on the forward strand.
GGGCTGCCGCTGGCGGCAGTGGCGCCGTTAGCTCCGGAACCCCGGGTGGCAACCTTGATTGGATCCGCCCCATGCCTGCGGGAAACTTTTATCGGCATCGCCCGCGCCTGCGCCGGCGATGTGCCGGCCTTGATCACCGGACCGAGCGGGGCAGGCAAAAGTCTAACGGCTGAGGTGATCCACGCCTACAGCCCGCGGGCGAGCCAACCGTTAGCGGTTCTTGCGTGCTCGCAAATGCGGGACGCCGCGGACTTCGAGCGGCACAACGGCGGCACAATCGTGTTAGACGAGGTGATCGGTTTGGCGTCCGGCCTGCAAATGCGTTTGGCAGCGTGGCTGGCGAGCGTGCCGGGGGAACGGCCACGGGTGCTGGCGACCACCGCACATGACGCCCGCGAGGCGGTGCGCGATGGCAACTTGCGCGAGGACCTGTATTACGCTCTAACCACCCTGACGATTCCGCTGCCACCACTACGCGAGCGCAGCGGCGACATCCCGGCGCTCAGCGCGTTTTTTGTGGGCATGCGCGGCGAGGCCCCTGCGCCCCAACTCACGCCGCCAGTGCTGGCAGCCTTGCAGGCTTATCCGTGGCCTGGCAACGTCCGCGAGTTGCGGCATGTCTTGGACTATGCCGTGACCCTCAGCGGCGGCGGTCCGGTTTTCCTGAGCCATTTGCCAGCGCATGTCGCCGCCGCCGCCGGCCATGGCACTGTCCCGGCACCCGGCGAAATTGAGGCATCCCTCGGCCGTTGGCTGGATGCCGAGTTGGCCCTGCCCGCAGGCGAGCGCCCGGATTACGATACGATGTTAGAGCGGGTCGAGGGCGTGATGCTGCGATATTTGCTAGAGAAACACGAGAACAAGCCGACTCATTTGGCCGCCGCGCTGCGCATGCACCGCGCGACGTTGCGGCAGAAACTGCGCCGCGCCGGCTTGCAGCGCGGGGATGAGTGATACCACCTTCACCCCATTTCCGTAACTACATTTGTGAACGCGATTTTGCACTTGGAATGGCCTGAGAATTCAAACATATAAAGGCCGCATGAAACTGCCCCAGCTTGTCCTCATCGCATTAGGCGTCGTCAGCCCGCTGCATGCTGCGGATGTCACTGGCCAGAAGCCCAACATTCTGGTCATCCTTGCCGATGATCTGGGGTTTTCTGACATCGGTTGTTATGGATCGGATATTGCCACGCCGCAGTTGGACCGACTGGCGGCCAATGGACTGCGCTTCACCCAGTGCTACAACACCGCCCGCTGCTGGCCGACACGCAGTGCCTTGATGACCGGTTACTATCCGCAGCAGATTCACATGGATCCGCCCAATGGCCGCCTGCCGCAGTGGACGCGCACTCTGCCGCAGTGGCTCAAGCCACTGGGCTACCGCAGCTATCATTCCGGCAAGTGGCATGTGAACGGCGCGCCCATGGTGGTGGCAGACGGCGGCTTCGACCATTCGTATGTCCTGCACGATCATGACCGGAATTTCAATCCAAAGGATATCGCTGAAGATGACCGCCCGCTGCCGCCGGTGGCGAAGGATAGTGGTTATTACACGACCACTGCCTTTGCCGATCATGCAATCCGCTGCCTAAAGGAACACGCCGCTGAGTATGCGTCCCAACCGTTCTTTTCCTATCTGGCGTTCACCGTGCCGCATTTCCCGTTGCAGGCCCCGCCGGAAGATATTGCCCGTTACCGCGATCATTACCTCAAAGGCTGGGACCAGGTGCGGCAGGAGCGCTGGCAAAAGCTGCGCGACTCCGGCATCGTTAACTGCGCCCTGGCACCGCTGGAAGCCGCGTTCACGCCGCGCTACCTCGCGCCCGGGGTGTTGGATAAACTCGGCCCGGGAGAAATCGAACATGCCGTCCCATGGGCCGCATTGAGCGACGAGCAAAAAATCTATCAGGCCACCAAGATGGCCATCCACGCCGCCATGATTGACCGCATGGACCGCGATGTAGGGCGCGTGTTAGAGCAGGTCCGCGCAATGGGTGCCTGGGACAACACGATTATCCTTTTTCTATCCGACAACGGGACCGACGCCTCGATTCTGGTCCGCGGCGATGGCAATGACCGCGCGGCAGCGCCCGGATCCGCCGCGTCATTCCTGTGCCTTGGGCCCGGGTGGTCGAGCGCTGGCAACGCGCCATTGCGCCGCCACAAGATCTGGACCCATGAGGGCGGTATCTCGACGCCGCTCATCGTGCATTGGCCCAAGGGTATCACCGCGCGCGGTGAACTCCGGAACGACGTTTGCCATGTCATTGACTTCGTTCCTACATTGTTAGATCTCGCCGGTGTCAAACCGGAACTGCCGGCGGGCTCTCCGCCGTTCCCGGGCCGCAGTCTGGTCCCGGCATTTGCCAAGGACGGTAGCGTTACTCGTGACAACCTGTTCTTTCATCACGAGGGAAATCGTGGGTTGCGCGTCGGCAATTTCAAGCTGGTTTCCGCCCGTGAAGATCACAACGCTTGGGAACTCTACGATCTAACAAACGACCGCTGCGAGCAGCACAATCTGGCTACCGCGCAGCCCGACCGCGTTCTTGACATGGCCGCGCGCTGGCAACAGTTGCAGACTGAGTTCACCCGCAACGCCGGCCCGGTGGGCGGAACCCCGGGCACCACCCGGCCCACCCCCAAAAAATCCGGGAGATGAACCTAGCGAGGCAAAGCCTCAGACCAAGCGAAATACCAAGAATATTGATGATTGACGATTGATGGTTGTTGATTTGTGATGTGAGCTTGATACGAGCGGCCACACTAACCAAGCGCACATCAACAATCCAAAATCAACATTCGTCAATCGTCAATCGTCAATCGTCAATCGTCAATCGTCAATCAATCCGGAGAAGGCGGCAGTTCAAAAACTTGACCTAACATTCTCTTTTTCAAGGAACCTAGCGAGGTTCCGCCTCAGACCCAAGACGCAAGACGAAGAATTTGATCTATCTGTCGGTCTAACCTCATGTAGTCCAACCTGTGGATTCATCAACCAGCCACCCCACACCACAACAACCAATGCCACAAATTCTAGCTCTAACCATCAAGACCTTCGTAGTCGGCACCCTTCTGGGCATACTCACTGCGCCACTCCACGCCTGGGAGCCCACAGCCATCTATCTGGACGCTGCCATCAAAAGCGGGGATTTTGCCGGCTACCTGAGCAACGCCGGCGCATGGCTCGGCGAGAAGGCACCGGGTGGTGAGCCGGAGAAGATTATTGAAGCCGCCCGTGGCGAACTCTTCAAGGATGCGTTGTTTACTAACACTCTGGATCAGCGCCAACTGATAGCCAAGTGCGGCGTGGACAAACTCGGCACCTTCGCCAAGGCGGAGCCGGCAAATCAAACATTTCTAGCCTGGCTCCTGAAGAACACGCAAGCGATGAATCTGTATTTGGAAGGGGGCGTGCCGCTTGACAAGGATTACATTGGATCGTTAGGCGTGCTACGTTCCATCATTGCTGCGGATCCCGACGCCCGCCAAGGCCTTTGCCTGAGGCTTGCGCTGGCGACATCGCTCGCCCATGCCAAGCCTTACAAGGCATTCGAGGCCGGCGAGGTGATTGATCCGGTGAAGCGCTACCAACATTTCAAGCAAGCCCATAAGGACAAGGATCTGGCACCCATGTTTGATGATCTCAGCGTATGGGAACTGGTCAAGGTGGTGGACTCGGTAGCCTCTGACAGCGACCTCGCCTGGGCGCGCGCGATGTTGAAAACCCTGCGCCCTGAATTGGTTAGGGAGGCGCGTTACATCGCGATGGTCTCCGAAGTGCAATACACCAGTGCCAACTGGGGGCCACCGCCGCACACCTTTGCCACCGTGCTCAATGGTGGCGGCAAGTGCGGGCCGCGGGCATGGTTCGGCAGGATGATCAACCAAGCGTTCGGCGTCCCGGTGTGGGGTGTCAAACAACCGGGCCATGCTGCGGTCGGTTTCCTCGGCAACGAAGGCTGGAAAGTCAAACTCGGCCGGGGTTGGGACAAATCCACTTGGGACCACATGCATGGCAATCAGTTTTTGGAGATTGTGAAGGCACGGGATCAGGCACGGGATTTTTCCCAGGCGGCGCACCTGCGGTGGTTGGCGGACACCGCCAAGTCCAAGGACCAGGCGGCCGCCCTGACGCAAGCCGCCGAATTGATAGAGAAAAATCCGTTAGGACCCACGACCGTGCACAAACTCACGCATCGCGATTATCCGCCACCGCAAGCAGAACCGCCGTGGCAAGCGGTGGCCGGCGTGCAACACCTCGTGGCAGTCGAGTGGTCCAAGGCTTCCAAGGCATCGCGCCTGCCATCATTTGATTTTGGCAAGCAGGTGTATTTCCAAAAAAATGAGGAGCAGTGGGTCGAGTATATGGTCAGTATCCCCAAGGCGGAGACGTATGGCATCACCATCGGCCATGCCGTGGCCAATGGTAATTGCCGGGTGCGCGTCTATGTCGGTGATAATAAGATCGGTTGGATGTCGCTCAATAACACCAAGGGCCTGTGGGGGAAAACCCGGGAAGTCGATTTCCAATTGCCTCAAACCGACACCGTGCGCTTCGTCTTTCCCGCTCAGCGTGGCGTGGCGGTCAAATGGTTTGAACTGCGCGCCAAAGGCAACGCCCCGCCCACCGTGACGGATGCCGAACCTGAATCCAAAAGCAAAGCGGAGGCCCCGCCAAGTTCCGTCGCGCCGGAACCGGAATAGCATCAGTTGTGTTCTTGGAATGACTCCAGTTTTGGCGTGGGGCGGATGGATTAGATTGCAGTGGATTAGAATGCAGTTGCCAGAGCTCGCGACCTCGGGTATGAGGTGCCTATGGAGCCAATCACCTTTGCACCGGTCTATCTGGAGCACGTATGGGGCGGACGCACATTGGAGTGCGTTTACGCTCGCACATTGCCCACGCCGGACCGCGTGTATGGCGAGGCGTGGGATATTGTGGACCGCGATCCCGAGCAATCGGTGGTGGAAGATGGTGAACTGGCCGGTCTTTCCTTGCATGAGCTCTGGACAGAGCGACGGGAGGCGGTGTTTGGCGCGGGGTTTGAAAATACGCCGCGCTTTCCGTTGCTGTTCAAGGTGCTTGATGCCCGTGACGACCTGTCGATCCAGGTGCATCCGCCGGCCGAGGTGATCGCCAGACTCGGGGGTGAGTCCAAGACCGAGATGTGGTATATCGCCGATTGCGTGCCCGGGGCCAACCTTTATGTTGGGCTCAAGGCGGGCGTAACGCGGGCGGGTTTTGAGGCGGCCATCCGCAATGGCACGGTGGCTGCGTGTGTGCATGTGCTCACGCCCAAGCCCGGGGAATCGATTTTCATCCACAGGGGGCGGCTGCATGCCATCGGCGCAGGGTTTCTCATTCATGAAATCCAACAAAACTCGGACACCACCTATCGCGTGTTTGATTGGAACCGCCCTGGCCTCGATGGCCGGCCACGCCAACTCCATATTGACGCGTCGCTCGCCAGCATCGACTTCGATGATTGCGAGCCGACCATGGATAGGCCGCGTGGCGACACGCTGGCTGACTGCCCGTATTTCAAGACCACGCGGCAAGTGCTGGCGGTTGGAGACTCCATTGGCAATCCCGATGCCGGCCGCTTTTCAATCTTGGTGGTCGTCAACGGATGCTTGCAGAGTGCCGCCGGGCGACAGTTCGGAATCGGTCAATCCCTCCTGCTGCCACGCGCTGCCAGCCCTGTGTCAGCCCAACAAAACACGACCGTCCTGCAGGTGACACTGCCAGTGCGGGAGCGCATGAGGGGGGTCGACAGTGACCCTTGGTGTGCTTGATCCGGTTTAGACGTAATATCCATCCGTGCGGTGGATGGTGTGGGCGGACTTTCAAAGAGGTGCCCTGCTCCGGTCGTTTGCGTTCTTTCGTTCGATGTTCAAGGTTCGATGCAAGCGATGGCGCTGCCCTGCACGATGCCGCGGGTCCGGATAGCCTGGTCGATGTGGGTCTGGATGCGGACTTTTTTCAGTCCCCAGTTAGGCGCGATGAGCAACTCCAAATCGGCAATGCCGAACAAGCGCTGCACGACGATGTCCGGACGTAGCAGTGGCAGGAATTCGCAGAGGAAACCGGTGTATTCGTCCAATTCAAACAACTTGAACGGCTCGCGTTGGTAATGCGCGGCCATGATCGAGCCCGCGACGACGTGCAGGTGATGGAGTTTGATGAACTTGACCTGCGGGAAGCGGTTGATCTCGCCAGCATAGGCCAGCATCATCTCCCTGGATTCACCGGGGAAACCGAACACCGTGTGCACGCAGATGTTGAGCGGGCTGTTTTCTAACAAACCGAGGATGGCGACCAGATCATGATGCGTGCAGCCGCGGTTGAGCTTGAGCAGGGTGGCTTCATGGATAGATTCCATGCCAATCTCCAGATCCACCATCAGGTGCTGGGCATAACTCTCCAACAGCGCGATTTTTCCCGGGTCGAGGCAGTCGGCGCGGGTGCCCACCGCCAGGCCGACCACGTCTTGCGGGCAGATGGCGAGCGCTTCGTCGAAGAGTGCGCGGAGGGTGGCGACCGGGGCGTGGGTGTTGGTGTTAGGTTGGAAATAGATGATGAATTTTTCGGCGGCGTAGTTGTCCCTGGCGCGGATCATGCCGTGCTCGATCTGGGCGCGGATGGCCTGCAGCGAGCGCGGGAGCAGCGGCGTGAACGCATCGACGTTGCAATACGTGCATCCGCCATAGCCCTTGCTGCCATCGC
>JBAXOF010000031.1:0-23449 GCA_037133375.1 Verrucomicrobiota bacterium
ACGAATGCTCAGGAGACGAATGCTCAGGAGACGAATGCTCAGGAGACGAATGCTCAGGAGACGAATGCTCCGGATCCAATCTAACAACGCGACAATCGGATGGTCCGATCGGACCATCGGAATGTCGCGCCCGCATGTGCGCAGGGACGGGGTGTCACGTTCTCACAAGCAGCGGCATTCCAGAAATTGCCTGATACATTCTGTGGAATCAGAGGCAACCCGCGGCTCCCGCAATCCGAATCACCAAGTCCATGTCCTTTCAAGATCAAGGATTTTGGTGCATTCGATGGGAGACACAGAAGTTTCACCCGTATCAAGATCCGGCGTGTTGCGCGGCCAGGGCGATTGGCGGCGCGCGGCGGATTTCCGGCTTGCTGAATGGTCCGTGCGGTGGTTCTCTTTGCCAGACATGAATTTTCGCTGGTGGAACGCATTGCTTTGGGGGAACTCCGTGGCCTTGGCCTGGATGTGGGGTCTTGGGTTGTTTTTCAGCGTGCAGATGGCCTTCATGTTCGGCTTGCAAGGCTTGCTCCTGTTTGCCATTCCGAATGCCCTGGGCCTGATGCTGTTTGGTTTCCTCACCCAGATTGTCGCCAAGAGCCATGCCGGAGGTCAGGAATCGTTGGCGCTGTTTTTCGACAAGTTTGCCAAGCCGTTCCGCCTGATTTTCTATCTCTATCAGATATTGGCGCTCACACTCACGGTGTTCGCGCTGGTGGCCTATCTGTTCGTGCCGCTGCAACTCGCTTCAGGCGGGCTGTTCGCCATCTATCTGTGCCTGATCGTGTTTGTCATCCTCGCCGCCGGCTGCCTGTTCGGGGAAGAGTTTGGCATTCAGAAAATCAAACTCAGCCACACCCTGATGGGGCTGTTGCTGATAGGCTGTGTGGGGGTGATCCTGTGTGGCCTCAAGCCGTTGTTGCCGGTGAGCTTCACCTGGAGCGCGCCGTTTCCCGAGCAATGGACCGGGCCGACGTTTTGGGGTTATGCGATTCCGCTCATCGTGGGGTTGCTGGTCGGGCCGTGGCTTGATCTCCAACACTGGCAACGCGCCATCCAGATCCATCGGGAGAAAACCTCCATCCGCACCAGCTATTTTTTTGGTGGCGGTATTTTCTTCCTGCTGCTGATGTTTCACGGTTGCCTCGCCCTGTGGGTCATGGGCAAGGAGGGAGCCCCGCTGTCTGCCGTCGAAGCTCGTGACGGCTTCAAGTATGCCCATGATCTGATCACCCGCTATTTTATCAGAAACTACGCTGCCGCCGGCCCCTGGATGCCGATGGCCTACTTCACCTTCCTCTCGATCTGCGTTCTAACCACCCTGGACAGTGGCTACATCGCGCTCAAATGGTTCTTGGGCAGCAATGTTGAAAAGAGCCAGAACATGCTCATTGCGCTTATTCCCAAGCAAATCATCGGCTCGCCGATTCCGAGCTTCATGGTGATCGGCATCTTCACTCTTGGCGGGATTTGGGCTAGGCTCGAATTGGAATACTTCATGGTCGCCTACGCCTCGTTTTTCGTCGGCTATGCGGCCTTGGCCATTGCCCGCTGTTTTGTGCCCAACTCGCAGCAACCGCTGCCGCAAATCCGCATGTTCTCGATGGCCAGCATGTCCATCGTGCTGTTTGCCTTTGGCTACCTCAACACCCAAACCCCGCTACTATTGTTAGGCTCGCTGTTGCCCCTGATCTATGTCATCTGGCTGGTGGTCAACACCGACCTGCTGCGGGTGGTTCACGAAAAGGCCGGGGAAGTCATGGAGGCGGCCGCCGAGATTCCGGCCATTCGAGCGATGACCCGCGCGGCCACCGCGGTAACCGGCGCGGATGTCAAAGCTCCGGAAAACGACCACGCGTTGGCGGGCCACTTTGAGGGCAAGTGGTTTGTCTACTCGATGATTGCGACCTATGCGGACACCAACTCGGTGGGCAACGTCTATTTCGGCATGTATCCGATGTATGTGGGCAAGACGCGCGAATTGTTTTTCAATGTGACGATGCCGGATTTTGACCTGAAGACCACCAAGTTTTATATCCTGACCCGGTCCTTTGAGCACAAGTTCATCCGTGAGGCGCGTGAGTTTGAAACCATCACGGTAAAAATCCGCATCGCGGAATACAACCGCAAGTTCTGCACGTTGGAACACCAGATCTTCAACTCGGACCACGCCCTGCTGGGCAAGGGCAAGCAAAGCCTGTTGTTTGTCTCATCCAAGGACTACAGCCTGTTGGACATCCCGCCGGAAGTTTACACCTCGTTCATCAGTTACGCCTGACGCTGCCCGTTCAGGCGCTGGCGATCTCCACGCGGTCGATCCCCCGCAACGCGAACACCCGCACGATCGTCTCCTCGATCAGATTGTTAGGACAAGACGCCCCGGCCGTGACGCCCACCGTCACCGGTTGCCTGCCTAGCAAAAGTTGTGAATACGCCGAGGTGACTTCCTCCCCCCGCTGTAGATCGAAGTGGACGATTTCCTCTAACGACTTGATGCACGAGGCATCCCGGATGAAGAACGTCGGCAACTGCCGTTCGCCGATCTCGACCAGGTGCGACGTGTTGGAACTGTTGTAGCCGCCGACGACGAGCAGCAGGTCGGGCGGTTCGCGCAGCATTTCAAACAACGCGTCCTGGCGGTCTTGGGTGGCACCGCAGATGGTGTCGAACACCCGCAGGCCGGAGGCGTCACCATCGCGCTGGATCATGGCCGCGCGCAGACGGCGCTGGATTTCCTCGGTTTCGCTTTTGAGCATGGTGGTTTGATTGGCCACGCCGATCCGTTGAAAATGCAGGTCCGGGTCGAACCCCGGGGAATGGGCACCGTGGAAGCGCTCCAGGAAGGCTTCCCGGCCGCCATGGCCCCGGATGTAGTCACAGACATAATCCGCATCTTCAAGTGTTAGAACGAGTAGATATTGACCGTCTCCGTGTTCGCCCAGGGCGCGGGAGGCGGTGGCACGGGTTTCCTCATGATTGTCCTTGCCGTGGATGATGGATGTGACGCCCTCCTTGGCATAGTCGCGGACGTGGCGCCAGACTTTCATGACATCGCCACAGGTGGTATCCACCACCTGGCAGCCACGTTCCGCCAGCTTGTCCATGAAGGTGGTGGGCGCGCCAAAGGCCGGGACAATCATCACGTCATTTTCGGTCAAATCATCATAGCAGGTGCCTAACTCTTGCCATGGCAGGGAGGCGATGTGCATTTCGCGGAGTTGGCGGTTGACCTCCGGATTGTGGATGATCTCGCCGATGATGAAGATTCGCTGCTGCGGAAAAACCCGGCGCGACGCGTAGGCTAAATCGATCGCCCGCTCGACGCCATAACAAAACCCGAACTCCTTGGCGAGGTGGATTGTGGTGTTGCCGATGGTGAGGATGCCGCCACGGTCGCGGAGCTTTTTCACTAGCGACGATTGATAGTGGTGGGCCACCTCGGCGGCGACCCGCTCCATCACCTCCGGTCGGCGGAGGTTGGCGCGAGGTTTCGGGACAGGGCAGGGGTTGCTGGCGGCACTCATCGGCGGAACCTATAAACCGGAAAGTCTTGCTTACCAAATCATTTCAGCACGCCGGGGCCTCGCTTGAACGGCAAGGCGAGCAGAAAAAATACCGCGAGCGCGATGCTCATCGACCAACCCACATACCACGGCCACGGCCCAAGTTGATCCAGCAGGCTGGGATTATCCGGCAGCCGCGACACAAAACCGAAATTTGTGTGCAGCAGCGGGTTGACGCTCAGCACCATGAGCAGATACCCGAATGCCCAGCCGATGGCTTCAAGCGGGCCTTGCCACAGCGGTTGCCGCGGGCGCCAACCCTCGACGATCGGCAAAAAGAGCGCGGTTCCCACCACCGCGAAGTGTTGCACAAAAAACATCACATACGGCGGACTTGGAAAATCCACCGTGATGGCCGGCGTCACGATCGCCTGAGTGGTGGTCGCCAAGCCCCAGAAATACGTCAGGGCACACAGCAGCGGTCGCCGCGTCACCAGCGCAAACCCCGCGATGATCCCAGTTAGATCGCACACTTGCAGAGGTAGGAGGTTTTCCAAGGATTTGGGTGCGGCGATGGCTAGCCAGGCGGCCAGACCTAGTGGATAGGCGCTGAGGTTCAAGAATGCCAGCAGCGCGGTGGCGAATCTGCGGCTGTTGCCGCCGCGTTTGCCGGCTAGGATGAGGGCGGTCATCGCCACGCTCCCCACGATCATCGTGACCAGGTGCTGCTGTGAGAATGGGTGAAACGCGCCGGGCACGCGCAGGATTGAAGGGGATTTGTCCCCAAGCTGCAATCCTGGAAAATTATCCGGACACCAGTCTTGTGCGGGAGTCGTGGGAGAGCTATGAATCGCGCATGGATTTATCCGAGTTTCGCCAGGAATACTCCAACCGGGGTCTGCACCGGGAGGATCTCGTGGCCGAACCGGTGGCGCAATTCGCGGCTTGGTTTGCTCAGGCCACCGAGTTGCAGGTGCCTGAACCTAACGCCATGACGTTGGCTACGGTGGACGCCCGTGGCATGCCCCATCAACGCGCGGTGCTGCTCAAATACTTCGACCCCGCAGGCTTTGTCTTTTTCACTAATTTTGGCAGCCGCAAGGCCGCGCAAATCGCCGCCAACCCACAGGTCAGCGCGTTGTTTCCCTGGTTCGCGCTGGAACGACAAGTGATTGTTCAAGGGCGGGCGGAAAAAATCAGCACCGCAGAATCCCTAAGATATTTCGCCACCCGTCCGCGCGAATCCCAGATCGGTGCCTGGGTTTCTAACCAAAGCGAAGTCATCACCTCGCGCAAATTCCTGTTGCTAAAACTCGCCGAAATCCGCCGGAAATTCACGGACGGGGAAGTTCCGCTGCCATCGTTCTGGGGCGGTTTCCGGATTGTGCCCACCGCCATTGAGTTCTGGCAAGGAGGGGCGGCGCGATTGCACGACCGCTTTCTCTATCAACGCCAGCACGATGGCTGGAGCATCGAGCGGCTCGCCCCCTGAGCTGAAGCACCCGCCACCGTAGTCATGAAATTCAGCTCCTTCCTCGTTGTTCTCGGGTGTGGCTGCCTGATCTCCTGCGCTTGGCTGGGTCCGAAAAAAAAGCCCGCATCCAAAGACCCGGTCCCGCAACCCAAACTCGTCGGCCGCATTGCTTCAACCCCGGCGGACCGACGCTTTGTGCTCATTCAAAGCTACGGCAAGTGGACGGTGGAGACCGGTTCGGTGTTGGTGGCGCGCGGCCCCGACGAGCGGACCGCCAATCTGCTAGCGACGGGCGAGGTGCTCGGACAGTTCGCCGCAGCCGACCTCCAATCCGGCACCTTGGAGGTGGGGGATGCCGTGTTTCTGCTCCCTCCTGCCACCCATAATACCCCGAAAACCGCCGAAAAACCGCCAACCGCACCAGCCAAGTTAGTTGCCAAGCCCTGAAATCTCTTGGAAATCAGCCCGATCGGGGAATTTTAAAAATATTCCGCTAGACTGAATCTTTTCACTTTCCAAGAAAGCCGATTACACATACTGTCCGGTTGTCCCGATTGAAACTCTAGGTGTTGTTTAATTTCAAACCTGCCAGCGACGACCAGCCAGAAGTCCGGCATTTTTTAAAAAACACCTCGGGTTACATTGCATGTCCCATCCATGAACCTAACAACCAGCCATGAAACCAACCCCTCAGGGTCCATCGGTGAAAGCCGATGCCGACCGTCTAGCTGACTTCGTCATTTTTACCCAACGAAGCTGCATCCTCAACCTGTCAGCGGAACTCAACAAAGGAAATGTCTCGTTTCCGCAGTTTTTCCTGCTCGCCTATCTATCCAGCGAGGAATATCTGACCATGTCCGATATTGCCAAGAAGATGGGCCACTCGACCGCCGCCGCCACCGGTCTGGTGGATAGGTTGGAAAAGCTGGCATATGTGGATCGCCTCCACGCCGTGGATGACCGCCGTAAGATCATGGTGCGAATCACCTCCAAGGGGGTCGAACTCGTCTCCAAAATGCGCAAAGAGATAGCCACCGATCTGGCGGGCATTCTCGCGAACATGGATGAGGACGAAGCGGAAACCGTCGAGCACACCAAGCGCGCCATTCATGGCCGTGTGATCGCTTGAACCCGTTCATTTCCCGTGGTGCCTGCGGCAGCAACGCGGGCGTCTCCCCATGCCGTGTGACCCTTGGCTCCTGTCAAGGGCGGTCGATAGCGTGCAACGGACGAGAATGGCCGGTGTCTAACAATGACACCGGGTCGGCCTCATTTTAGGATCACGCCGCGCAGGCGCAGGTCGTCGCCGAGTACAGTGACCTTCAAGTCACTGAGCTTGAGCGAGGCGGGCAGATTCGCGGTGGCGAGTGCGGGCACACTGCCGCCGCACACCAGCGGCGCGAGATAGGCGACCACCTCATCGACCAGTCCGGCTTCAAACAAGGCGGCGGAGAACTTGCCGCCGGCTTCCACCAACACGCTGAGCACGCCTTGGTCATGTGCAAGCGCGCGCAGCATGTTTGTTAGATCGGTGCCGGGACGGATGAGCGTGCGCTCGCGCCAGGCATCGGTGAACAAGGGCGCGTCCTGCGGTAGGGAGGCGGGATGATTGGTGACGACGACCCGCCACGGCTGGGAGCGTCCCTCCAACAATTCTGGCAGACGCAGGGTGAGGGAGGGATGGTCACGGCGGACGGTTTCGCCACTGGTGAGGATGGCATCGACGCTGGCGCGGAGATGTTGGACATCGGCTCTGGCAGGTTCGCCGGTGAGCCATTGGCCTTCGCCGGGCGGCCGCGTGATGCGGCCGTCGAGGCTCATGGCGGATTTCCAAATCAGCCATGGCAGGCCGGTTTCACGAACTTTGAAAAACGGCCGCAACAGGGCGGTCGCAGCGTCGGCACCCACGCCGGATGTCACCTCGATACCGGCGGCTTGCAACAACGCATCGGCGCGGCCGGCGTGTTGCGGGTTGCGATCGACGCAGGCATAGACCACGCGGGCGATGCCGGCGGCGACGAGGGCCTCGGTGCAGGGCGGGGTGCGGCCTTGGGTGGAGCAAGGTTCGAGCGTGATATAGGCGGTGGCACCACGGATGGCCTCAGCGCCGTGACGTTTCGCAGCGTCGGCCAGGGCTTCGCGCTCGGCATGGGGCAGGCCTGCGGCGCGATGCCACCCGCTGCCGAGGAGGTGGCCGTTGTTTACGATGACTGCGCCAACGGGAGGATTCGGGGCAGAGCGGCCCACGCCCTTGCGCGCCTCGTCGAGGGCAAGGTTCATCCAGAAACAGTCAGCGGTGGCGGCGGCGGGCACCCGGACAACGTCGCGGAAAAAACCGCCGACGGCAAGGCGGAAGGCAGATCCAGAGGGCTTAAACCTGAGAACCGAAGTTTGATCTCATTAGTCAGTTAGATTAACCACAGATTACACGGATTGAAAAAGGTTCCATTTGCAAATTCCCCGAAGTTGCAAATAGTGAGCAGATCCAAACTAAAAAATCCTGAAATCTGTGGTTTTCTTTCCCCATTGCAGGAATTCAACTTTGGATTTCGGGTTTTAGCGCGGCGGGCGAAACAGGCCTGGAAATGGCCGGAGGTGACAGCTGACACTTGCGGCACATTCCCGGTTTCTGAAAAATAACCGCCGTTTTTCCCCGAATTACGGCTAAAATCCGCCCTATTGACGTCAATTACTGGAAGATGCTTGCGTCGCTCCACCGGATCGGCCAACTTCTGTCAGACACAATTTTATGAACGAACGACGCGTGGTCATCACCGGCATTGGCTGCCTTTCCCCCCTTGGCAAAGATTTGGCATCCACTTGGGATGGCCTCAAGAATGGCCGCAGTGGAATCGGGCAGATCACCCAGCTCGATCTCACTCCTTATGATTGCAAGATCGGTGGTGAGGTTAAGGGCTTTTCCGCGGACGAGTATTTCAGGGTGCCCAAGGACGCGCGGCGCGCGGACCGGTATGTCCAATTCGCAGTGGCCGCGGCCAAAATGGCGATGCAAGATGCCGGGATTGATGTGGCCACGATAAATCCGCGCCGCTTCGGCGTGATGGTGGGCAGCGGCATTGGCGGGTTGGCCACGCTTGAGCGAGAGCACGCGGTGCTCATGGCCAAGGGGCCGAAGCGGGTGTCGCCCTTCACCATTCCGATGATGATATCTAACATCGCCAGCGGCATCATTTCCATGGAACACGGCTTGCTCGGGCCTAACATGTGCATCGTCACTGCCTGCGCCACCTCCAACCACAATATTGGCGAGGCCTGGCGCATCATCAAGTTCGGCGATGCCGATGCGTTCCTGTGCGGCGGCGCGGAAGCCACCATCTTGGGCATGGGGCTGGCTGGATTCGGCAACATGAAAGCGCTGAGCACCCGCAATGATGAACCCGAGCGGGCCTGCCGGCCGTTCGACAAGGATCGCGACGGCTTCGTCATGGGCGAAGGTGCCGGCATCCTCTGCATCGAGGAACTCGAACACGCCCGCAAACGCGGTGCCAAAATCTATGCCGAGATCATCGGCTATGGCATCAGTGCCGATGCCTATCACCTCAGCGCGCCCTCGCCCGATGGCAGCGGTCCGGCCTACGCCATTCAGATGGCCCTCGATCACGGCAAGGTCAATCCCGAGCAGGTAGATTATCTCAACGCCCACGCGACTTCCACTGGACTTGGCGACATCGCGGAAACCAAGGCGATCAAGCTGGCCTTCGGCGAGCACGCGAAAAACGGCCTGATGGTCAGCTCCACTAAGTCGATGACCGGCCACATGTTAGGCGCGGCTGGCGGCATCGAGTTGATCGCCAGTGTGATGGCGATTCATGACGGGGTGATTCCGCCCACCATCAATCTGGAAAACCAAGACCCCGAGTGCGATCTGGACTGTGTGCCAAACGTCGCCCGCGAGGTGCCCGTGAAAGTTGCCATCAGCAACAGCTTCGGCTTCGGCGGCCACAACGCGTCGGTGCTGGTCCGCCGCTTCGAGTAAGCCGGCCATGGACAATCCGCTCTATCGCCACGCCAGCGAGATCGCTTTCCGTGATACCGATGCGAGCGGATGGATGCATTATACTAACATTTTTAGCCATGTTGAGATCGCTGAGCACGCCTTTCTGCGCGCGGCTGGGTTGTTGGTGTTTGATAGAAGTCAGGGCGGGTGGCCGCGGGTGAACGTTGCCTGCGAGTATAAGCAACCGTTGCTCTGCGGTGATAAGATTGAGGTCCAACTCGCCATCGCAGCAGTGGGTGCCTCCTCGGTCACATGGGCCTTCGAGGTCATCAATGCCGCCGGTGAAGTCGCCGCGTATGGGCGCATCACCACGGTGCGCGTCAATCACCAGGGGCGGCCACAAGCGCTCGACGCCCATGAGCGGATGGTTCTGGAGGAGCACCGGCTCTAGCGAGGCTTCGCCTCAGACCCAAGACGACAAGACCCAAGACGCAAGACGAAGAATTTGACCTAACGACAGCATCTGTGGCTTTTCAAGGACTCTAGGCCGCGCTTCACCCACCCACCATGGACATTCCAACCGAAATCACAGGTCGCATCGTGCTGGTGCCCACGCCCATCGGCAACCTGGGAGATATCACGCTGCGGGCGCTGGAAATCCTCCGCGCGGCAGATCGCATTGCCTGTGAGGACACCCGGCATTCCGCGCCGCTGCTGGCCCATCATGGGATATCCGGCAAGCCCCTCATTGCCCTGCACGAACACAATGAAGCCCGCCGCGTGCCCGATTTGATAGCTGCCGCCCGTGCCGGGGAAACCATTGCCGTCATCAGCGATGCCGGCATGCCCGGCATCTCCGACCCCGGTTACCGCCTCGTCCAGGCCTGCATCGAATCCGGCACGCCCTTTGAAGTGTTGCCCGGCCCGTCGGCGGTCATCACCGCGCTCATCGGCTCCGGCTTCCCCTGCCACGCCTTTCGCTTCGGCGGCTTCCTCTCGGTAAAATCCGGCAAACGCCGCAACGCCCTAACCGCCGCCCTGGCTGCCGGCGAAACCCACCTCTTCTTCGAGTCCCCCCACCGCATCGTCTCGACCTTGGAAATCCTCGCCGCCATCGATCCCTCGGCCCGCACTTGTGTCGCCCGCGAGCTAACAAAAAAATTCGAGACCTACCATCGTGGCACCGCGGCCGAGGTGCTGGCGCATTTTCAGGCGCATCCGCCCAAGGGCGAGATCGTGTTGCTGGTGCATCAGCGGCTTGCGTCACCGAACGACGAATGAACTTGCTGCCAAGACCATGCCAGCCAAGTTGAAACCATGAATCCCCCCAGCTGACGCTGTATTTCAGGAAGCGATGCAGCTGCCAGAGGACTCACGCATGAGTCTGGTGGGGGGGCGTCGGCCATAAATGGGTGGTGAAGTGCCCTTACCGCGCCCTCACCCAATCCCCTTCTTCAAATCCCTAACACTCCAGAGGGTTCCGGCGGCCGCCGCACCGCTGCCATGCAACTTCCGCGCCCCGCTCGTGCGCTTTGCGCCAAAGCGCTCCCGGCACGCCCGGAACACCCCGTCCACAAACTCCCGGCTCCCTAGCACCGCCCCATCTGAAAAATATCGCACGCGACATCGCAACATTTTCCTCAGCGCCACATCCCGGCTGCGCTCCAGTTGGGCCAGTTCCGCTTCTACCACTTCCTTCTTCATACCTTTTCTAACCACCTTCACTGCCAAGTGGCCGTCGGCTCCTCTAACTTCCTTCAATTGCTCTTCGCCCTCATCCAACAACAGCATCCGGTAGTCCTTAGACACTCTGCCCGCCCAGTGCCGGGCGTCCGCCCCGTATCCCTTATGGGCCATGAGCGCGCGCACCAGACCGGCCCGCGCTTTCTTGCCATTGCCTCTTGGCCCGCCGCCCATCGCCTCGCCATAACTGCTCCAACGGTAGTCCGCAGGATCGGTCACCATCCCCGCTCTAACCGGATTCAGATCGATATAGGCCGCCATCGTCCGCGATGCCATCCCATCTTCCACCAGCACGCTCTTGAACCGCGATTCCCACAACGTTCCGGTCCGACCGTGTTTCGCATTGTGCCACCGCGAAAATCGTTGCAACAACGCCTTCATGAATTCTCCAAGGTCGTGCATCCTATAGGTGATGCTCGCGTGCAACTCCTTGGCCACAATATCCGCGCCTGCCCCCAGTGTCCGGTACTCCGCCAGACGCTTCGCCACCACCGTCACTTCCGCCTCACTGCTGCTCGCTTTCAACCGCTTCACCAATTCCTCGTCAGAAAACCCGCCCACCGGCAGCGGTGGCACTTCCAGCAGCAGGTGCACGTGGTTGCACATGATGCAATACGCCAGCACCCGACACCCCGTAAAGTTCTCCTGCATCCGCATAAAGGTCCTGAATTTCTCCTTGTCCTCCTTCTCAAACGCAAAGCGCCGGTCCACCACCCGCGTCACACAATGGTAGATCACAGGCTTCTCAGTCGAATCCTTCCACGGTGCCAGCCAGCGCGTCCCTTTGCTGTGGGCTCTTTGCTCTTTGCTCGCCTCCATGCTGCTACCCTACACTCATTCGCCAACCACGCAACACCTTTCTTTATTATTTGTCTGTGGCCAGATACTGAGAGCATTAGAAGAGCGCGGGCGCTCGTAGGCGCATCACGAGCAAGGGAAAGATAGAAAAGGGTGAAGACTGAGAGAAAGAAAAGGGTGGGTAGTTAAGATGTGCGAAAGGTCCGCGAAGATGAGGCGATGGGACCGCGAGGGGTCAGCGGACGAGGGCGGCGGCGGCGATAAAGAATGGTCCCTGGTGCGCCTTCCTCGGCGGCGGCGGTGACCTTCCACTCCACACCGGCTTCCACCATGGCGCGGTGGCGGGCGGACTCAAAGGCAATGCCGGTCTCGGTGACGGCAATGCGCATGGCACGCTCCTTGCTCATGCCGTTGAAGGATTCACGGACGCGGGCGGAGAGCTTGGCGAAGGATTCACCTTGTTGGAGACCTTGGTCGAGAGTATCTCGGATCTCTCCCCACATGTCATTGCCGGCGTCCTTGATGAAGTTTTCGCGTTCGCGCAGGAGTTGAAGACCGATGGGATCGGCGGTGAAGGGTGCGTGTTTGCCAGGCAATTCATGGTCCAGCATGTCCTGGCCGGCGTCTTGATAGGCATCGGTGATGCGGACGTGGTGGCTTTCCGCATCGCCTGCGAACGCATGCTTGCCAGCCATCTGGATCTGGCTGCCCACCGTCTGCCCCGCCCCGCTCAGGAATCCTAACCCTTTTCCACGTCCATGACATCCCTCAAAGCTCCCCGCTCCCCGAGCGTGCCGGCGGAGAAATCCGCCGAGCGCGAAAACCTCATCGCCGACATCCTCGGTCTGGCGGAAGAACTCACCCATCACCTCCGCCGTTCATGCTTTGGCGCGCTACGCATCGGCCTACGCTTGCTGGCGCTCCACCGCAGCACGGGTGAGACGGACACCGCCGGCGGCTTCCGCGCGGCCCTGGCCGCCCTGGACGGCGTGAACATCCACCCTTCCACCGCCTACCGATGGATCAACGCCACCTCCGCCGTGCTCTGCCGTGCGCATGACACGACCCAGATCGCCGATGTTCATATTCCCCGCCCGGATCATAAGGAATGGGCAAAGCTCGAAACGGTCCTCAAGGAGGCCAGCGATGGCATGAGCCTGCGCCGGCTCCTGGTGGGGGCCTCCGCCACCTCCGATGAGAGCCGCATGGATAACCTCATCACCGCCGAGGAAGCGGGAGATGGCTCCGGTGGCATCGGTCTGAACCTCGGTCAGGTTGGTGCGCTCCATCCACCACCACGGACCGGAGATTTCCACCGCGATCTGGCGCATGCCCACCTTGACCGATGTCACATGCCCGCGAAACTTGCGCGTGCTGTCCCAATAGAGTTCCACCACCTGGCCGAAGTCAGGGATGATGGTCCCCGCTCCGGTGGCGGCGGTGGTGTCCGCCGTCCAGGTGAAGGTGTCATTGGCCAGCGATTGGAATTTCAAGACCGCGCTGGAAAGGTTCAACGAAGCCAGAGACCGGGATGTTGCATCCAGGGTCTTGGAGGATTCGCCTTTGAGGAGCCATGCCATGGGGGAGAAAAGAAAAGCGGAAAGTTGAAAGCAGAAAGCTGAAAGGAAGAGGGTTAGCGGCGCTGGAGGAGGGTGTCGATCTGGGCGCGCTGGGCGGAGGCGGTATCCTGGAGACGGGAGACGATGCCGATGAGGGATTGGACGTTGGCGGTAGTAGTGGAAGATCCGGCCTGGAGGGAAACAAGCAGAGCGCGCAGGGCATTGGAGACCTTGAGGCTTTCATCGGCGGTGATCTTTCCATCGGCGGCAGCGGCAAGCAGGGTTTCCTTGGCGGCCGCGGCGGCGGTTGTGGAGGTTTGGATATTGACCACCAGCGGTTCCTTGGTGCGGGGCGAGCGGTAATATCCCTTCATTCTTTCCATGCACCGGGGCGCAAAATGATCTTGCCATCCAGCTGCGGCTTGTCTTGACTGCCGCGCCCCATGGCCCTGATTGTCCAAAAATACGGCGGCACCTCTGTCGGCACTCTCGATCGCATCCGCAACGTGGCGGCCCGCTTGAAACGCACCCGCGACGCGGGCAATCAAGTGGTGGCGGTGGTTTCGGCGATGTCCGGCGTGACCGACGGGCTCATCAAAATGGCGCGCGACCTATCGAAGGAGCCGACGGAACGCGAGCTCGACGTCTTGCTCGCCACCGGCGAACAACAATCCATCGCGCTGGTTACCATCGCGCTGCATGATCTGGGTGTGGAGGCGGTTTCGATCACAGGTCGGCAGGCTGGTATCTTCACCACCGGTGCGCACACCCGCGGCCGCATTCTCAACATGGATCCCTCGCTGATGCGGCAGTTTCTCGATGAGGGCAAAACCCTCGTCGTTGCCGGCTTCCAGGGTGTCACCCCGCAAGGCCTGATCCACACGTTGGGTCGTGGTGGCTCGGATTTGACGGCGATTGCCGTGGCCGCCGCGCTCGAGGCGGATGTCTGCCAGATTCTAACCGACGTGGACGGCGTCTATACCTGTGATCCACGGGTGGTGAAAAACGCCCGCAAGCTGCCGCAGATTTCCTATGACGAGATGTTGGAAATGGCCTCCTCGGGCTCCAAGGTCATGCAATCCCGCTCGGTCGAATTCGCCAAGAAATTCGGCGTGGTTTTTGAAGTCCGCTCCTCCCTTAACGACAACCCCGGCACGCTCGTGTTAGAAGAACATCCCAACATGGAAAACGTCGTCATTCGCGGCGTCTCGATTGAACGCTCCCAAGCCCGCGTCACCATTACCGGCATTCCGGATGAGCCCGGCATGTCGGGCCGCATTCTCGGTGCCATGGGTGAGGCGGAAATCAACTTGGACATGATCATTTCCAACATTGCCCACGATGGTTATGCGCGGCATTCCTTCACCATGAACTCCAGTGATCTGGGCAAGGCGCAGGCCGCGCTCAAGCCGGTCATCGCCGAGTTGGGTCCCAACGCCAAGGTGGAGACCGAGGGCGGGATCGCCAAACTTTCCGCAGTGGGTATCGGCATGCGCTCGCATTCCGGGGTGGCTGCCACCATGTTCAAAGCTCTGGGTGCCGCCGGCATCAACATCGGCATGATCTCCACCTCGGAAATCAAAATTGCCGTCACCGTCGATGAAACCCGCATCGAAGACGCCGCCCGTGCCGTGCACGATGCCTTCGGCTTGGACAAGCGGCCGGGCTGAGGGGGTGGTGGTTGACATCTCCGTGTGGAAGTGAGGTGATGCGGAACTACGGCCAGTCCGGCGGCGTCTGTCTTGATGAGGCATGGTGCATGCTGGCGAGCGGGGAGACCATCCGACGGATTAGCGAAAGAAGCAGGATGCTTTCCACGTTACGGTGGCTCACCACGACTCGCGTCTCGCGCTACCTACCCAATGAATTCCTACCTTGATCCCGTCATTCTGCAAAAGCTACAGGCTTTTGCGCGCCGCCGCCGGGGGCTTATTGTGCTGCGCGGCGTGCTGGCCACGGTGACCACTTTGATTGTGGCGATGCTGGTGGTGGCGGCGGTGGATTATTGGATACCGCTGTTATCGGACACGGTGCGCTGGGTGCTGAGCGGGACGGCCTATGCGGCGGTGCTGGGCGCGGTGTGGTGGCAGGTCTTGCGACCGCTGCTGCATGCGCCGGACGAACGGCAGATCGCCCGCATCGTCGAGCACGCCGAGCCGAAGCTGCGCGAGGATTTGCTTTCCGCGGTCGAACTTGGCCATGCCGAGGGTGCCATCTTTGACTCCGTGCAATTCCGCGCGCTGGTGCAGTCGGACGTGTCGGCGCGGGTTCAGGATTTGCGGGTGGAGTCGTTATTGCCTGTTAGATTACTCAAGCGCTACATCAATGTGGCCGCTATCATCGGTGTGGTGGTGGTGGCATTGATGGTGCTGAGTGGTTTCCGTTTCGGGTCATTGTTTCTGCGGGCGCTGATGCCCGGCGCCAATCTCGACCGGGTGTCCGCCACCCAGATTGTGCTTATCGAGCCGAATCCGGGCAACCAAACCGTGCCGCAAGGCGATGCGGTGCGTCTGGTCATTGAACTGAAAGGTCAGCAGGCAACCACGGCCAAGCTGGAATCAGAAGCCACCGTCGAGGGGCGCCATGTGGCGGAAATGATTCCGTTAGGCGAGCACCGGTTTGCCACCACCATTCAGGTCGGGCGTGAGAACGTCCGCTACCGGGTGCAAGCCGGCGACGCGCTTACCCGGCGCTACGAACTGACTGCCGTCGCCCGGCCGCATGAGGTCGCGTTTGAAAAAATCTATCAATTTCCAGGGTATGCCAAGCTGCCATCCAAGACAGTGACGGAGGATGGCGGCGGGCTTGCCGCGTTGGAAGGCAGTGAGGTTGAGTTAAAAATCACCCCCAGCCAGCGGGTCAAGAGCGGCGAGTTGCGCCTTGACAGCGGCAAGGCCACGAGTGTGATCCCGTTGGTGGCATTGTCAGATGGGCGGCTATCCGCAAAGGTTCCGCTCACCGCGTCAGGAAGCTATCGGGTGCATCTCATCGCCGCCGGCACAGGCTTTGCCAACAAATTCAGTCCAGAGTATGAGTTGCGTGCCGATCCCGACTTGGCACCCACCATTGAGATCGAGCAACCGGAAAATGACGTGGTCTCCCCGGCGGATGAACTTGTGAAACTCGTAGGTCATGCCCGTGACGACATCGGTCTGGCGCGCATCGTTCAGTCGGTGAAGGTCAACGAGGGTGAGTGGAAGGAGCGGGTGTTGTATGATTCAGAGAGCGGGGGCACGGCGGCGCCCGGCACCGTGATGCGGAGCGGGTCCGCTGCGGTCCCCTTGTTATTACCACTGCAACGCGACTGGGATCTAACTGAAGAAGGCGTCCAGGCCGGCGATCTGATCACCACCAAGCTCAGTGTCACCGACCTCAAGGGCAGCAAGGCCGAGTCCCGACCCGCTTGCATCATCGTCGTGGCTGCGGCGCTGGAAATGAAGCACTATGCCGGCTTGGCCAGCCGCCAGGCCCTTGATCTGGCGATGAAAAACCTCACGGCTGCCGCTGCGGCACTGGAAGATGCCGCCCGCATCGCGCAGCTCAAGTTGGACCAGACCAAGGATGCGGATCCGGGCCGGCC
This sequence comes from Verrucomicrobiota bacterium, assembly GCA_037133375.1. Lineage (GTDB taxonomy): Bacteria > Verrucomicrobiota > Verrucomicrobiia > Verrucomicrobiales > Akkermansiaceae > Luteolibacter. Next base: position 16,616 of record JBAXOF010000031.1, read on the forward strand.
ACAGGTGCTCACGGCCTATGCTGCGGCCTATGCGGACTATCAACTCAAGCTGTCGCAGGCGTGGCTCGCGTTGGATGTTCCGTTGCGCGACGCCCCGGCCAACCACGAAAGCTCCGATCTGGTTCTGCTCGGGCGCATGTTAAGCCGTAGCTACAACGACGCTGCCCAACCGGCGGCCAAGTATTTTGCCATCCTCAATGCCAATCCGGCGCTGCCCGCCGCACGTGAACTTAGCGCAGAGATCCACCAACGGGCAGCCCGCGCGAATTACCTAACAAAAATGGCGCGGCAAATCCAACAGTTCAACCTGTCCGCCGAGCAGATCGATGTGGTCGTCGAGTTGGGACTGTTGCTGTCCTCCGAGCAGCGCCGGGTTCGCGACCTAACAACCGTGAATGCCACCCCCGAAACCTGGGGCAAGGTGGCCACCCGCTTGCACGCGGTGCTGGGTGTCAGCAAGAATCTGGACACCGTGTTAGGTTCGCTCAAGGCTGCGGGCGGGCCGCTCGCCGAAAACGCTGAGGGACTGCTCAACAGCAACTTTTTCGCCTGGACGCGCGACAAGATGGAGCGGGCCTTGTCGGAAGAACCGGCCGACGAACGCTTGCAGGGAGTGTTTGAGGATTTTGCCCGCAACTTTGGCCAATTCGTCAGTGAAAGCGTCCGCACCAAGGAGCGCCTCACAAAATTCGCCCAGGAAACCATTGTCGCCAAAGGCAAAATTCCGGTTGGAGGCACGGCCACGCCGATTGGCCTCGCGGCCAGCATGCATCAGTATGCCATCGAGGAATTGGAACCGACGTGGACCTGTGTGGACACCTTGCGCACTGAGTTGGCTGCCGTCGCCAAGCTCGGCACACTCACTCCTGATGACCGGAGCGCCCTGAGCGCGGCGCGGTGGACTGCCATGAGCGACATCTTCAAGGCCCATGCCGACCTTGAAGAAGTGCGTGCCATGGCGGACACCGCCTATGTGGGCGACTTGCGCCGTGCCACCGTGGCCACACAGTCAGTGCAGGCATTGTCCCACGGCGATGGCCTGGAAATGACCGCCACCCGCCTCGAGGTGATAGATCAGGCCCTGCGGTTGTTGGAATGCGGCCACAACCTGCAGGAATTGCTGGACGGCATCGGCGCGCTCGTCACGCTGGACCGCTGGGAAGTGCGGATGCCTCATGCCCGCACCACGATGCCACGCGACTGGGCATGGCTCTCGACCCGCTTGCAGATGGCTCCGGGTCAAGTCAAACGCCTGGCACTTAAGGATGAGGAGGCCCGTAAGGCGGTGGCCGCCGCGGCGGGATTGTTAGATGAGATTCCAAGCAGTGCGCCCTTCCGCGCGGCGACCTTTGAAATGGGCGAACGCAGGAAATCCCGCCACTCGCCCCAAGTGGCACGCACCGATTTGGAGCAGGTGGCGGGCAAGCTGCGGGCTTCCCTCGCGCTGCTGCGCAATCCCATGGAAGCGGCCCGCAAAAATCTAGCCAAACTCACACCCAATATCAGCGAGCTCGCCCTGGCCCTCGCCAAGGAAGAGGCGCTCCTCAAAACCGATTCCAACCAACAGGCGGCCAAAGCCGCCAGCACCACGCCTGAGGACACCACCACCCAGGTTCGCCCACAGCATGTTAGGCAACAGCAGCTCAACGGCCGGATTGACATCCTCAAGGATTTGATCCGTGCCGACGCCAACCAGCAGACGCTGATGAAGAAGGAGGAACGTGAGCGGATGCGCGACGCCGACGACGCGCTGGCGATGCTCAAGGACCCGCCGCCCCAGGCCGAGTTGGCATTGTTGTTAGTGACGCAGGGCCTGCAGGCCGCACAGCAGCAAGTTGATCTGGATCGCGCCGTCGAACAGGAACAAAAAGTGGTGGATGCATTGAAGCTCATCGCCGGCCACTACGACGCCTTGGAACAGGGAAAAAACCCTGAGCAGACCCGCGCCGCCCTGCGCCAGGCGGAAACCGAGGCGGGCCTCAAAGACGAACTCGACCAAGCCTACGCCAAGGCCGAGATGCTCGCCCAGATGGCCGAGAAATCCGCTGAGGAATTGCTCAAGGAGTTGGAGGCGAAATTACCTAACAACCAGGAGATGCAGACCGAACTTGACCGTCTCACCAAGGACACCCTGGCCCTTGCCAGCGAAGAACTCGACCGCGCCGCAAAAGCCGAGGCCACCACGCTCGGCAAAGTGGATGCCCGCATCGCCCGCGACAAGGACCCGAAACTCCAACTCAACGCGCTCGAAGCCGCAAGGCTCGCGGCCGCCTATACCAAGGAAGCGCAGGTGGCCGCAGAGGCTGCTCGACAATTGTTAGAACAAGCCGCCAACCGTCCCGGTATGGAGCGGGCCAAGGCGGCGGGCGAGCATGCACTTGCTGCGGTGCCGTTTGCGGACCAACTGGTGGAGGCAGCCCAGCGGATGGAGGTGGCCCAAAAAGTGGAGGATGTCATCGCGGCATCCAATACCGTGGTGCAAAAAGCGGAGCAGATGATTCAGTCGTCGGAGCCATCGCGCAATGAGGCGAAGCAGGCGGCTGACCAGGCCAAGGCCGAGGCCCTAAAGGGCGGTCCTCAACAATCTAACAACCAGCAGGCCGATCCGCAGGCTGCCCTCAGCTCGGAGAAATCCGCCCTTGCCATTGAGGCGGCGCGGCAGGCCGAGGCGGCCGCCAGGGATGCCGCCGAGCGCGCCCAGGCGATGGCGAAAATCCCGCAAGGCGCGCCGCAAAATTCCAAGTTGGCCCAAGCCGCCTTGGAGCAGGCACCGGTGGCTGGCGAGGCCAAGGAAGCGGCGGCCGATGTCAGCCGGGCGGCTCGTCATGAGGCGCGTCTGGGCAGCGCGGAGGCCGGTCAGAAACTCAATGACCTGGCAGCACAAATCGCCGAAACCGCGCAGAATGATGTGCCAGCCGCAGAAAAATCGATCCGCGAATCTCAACAAGCCGCGCAGGCCCAAGCCCCGGTCCAACAAGCGGCCACGGAATTGGCCAATGAAGCCGCCGCCCTCAAGCAAGCCGCCAAAGATGCCAAGAATGCGCCCCCGCCCCCCGGCGGTTCCAAGCCTGGCAAAGGTGGTAAACCCGGCGCTGGCCCACCCGGCAAACCCTCGGAGTCCAGTCCTGCCGAACAACAGGAAATGGCCCGCGCCCTCGATGCCCTCGACCAACAACTCAGCGATGCCGCCGCCGCCGCTGCGGCCCAGAGCCCGCCCGGTCAAGGCCCGCCTGGTCAAGGCCCGCCCGGTCAAGGACCTCCCGGCCAAGGCCCTCCAGGGGAAGGACCTCCCGGCCCCATGGCCGGCATGTCGCAAGCGCAGATGGCGGCCATGCGGCAAGGTCGGGCGACCAAGCCTTCGCCCATGCCGGGCATGCTGGCACCGTTCATGCCGATGGAAAAATCCGAGGGTGGGGCGAAGCTTCAGGCCACCGCTCCGTCCGCCGGACCCGTGCCGGAAATGGCCGCCATGAAACAAGGTGATTGGGGGAAATTGCCTAAACAGTTAGCCAAGGATCTATCCAAAGGCCAGAGCGCGGCCATTCCCGGCGACTACCGCGAGGCAATCGAAACTTACTATCGAGTCATCGCCGAAAAGTCCAAGAAGCCGTGAGGAGTAAGCATTAAATCCCAAACATAAAATTCTAAACGGAAGACCGCATTCTAACGAATGCGCCTACGGGGAGGAAGTCACGCCCTGGACATGGACCGGGACTTGCCAAGTCCCGCGTGGCTTCACAGGTAGGGCGGACCGGCTCGGTCCGCCGACTTATCTCCGCAGGTAGGGCGGACCGGCTCGGTCCGCCGACTTATCCGCCCGCATGGGCGGTGCCGTAGCTGTGGCTTCCAGCCGCAGGCAATATCTACTCGCATCCCCCTGTGGCTTCCAGCCGCAGCTACGAGCCGCCACGGGCATTCGCCAATCTTTCCCCTTGCCCGACAGCTGAATAAGGTATAGACAAACTCCATGGCAGATACATACAACATGAAGGAGGCGCAGGCGGGACTCACCCAACTCTGCCGCTCCGGCAAGCGGTTTGTCATCGCCAACCGCAACCGCCCGGTCGTGGTAGCCATGCCGGTTGAGGACTTCGAGGCTCTGATGGAAACCCTCGACGTGCTGGCGGACCCCGCCGCCATGCGGGCCGTCCAATCCGCGCGCAAAGACAAGACCCCATACCGCCTGCTCAATCTCGACGATGAAAATTTCGGCCTCTGATCAAGTCGCCTCCTGGCTGTGCGGACTGCCACCGCAAGCCAAGCACCGGGTGCGGCTTGCCCTTCGCGGATTGGCCAAGGGCCGGGGCGACATTAAAGGTTTGCAAGGGCCCCTCGAAGGGTTCAACCGGCTGCGCGTGGGCGGCATGCGCATCATTTATCGCCAAATTTCCGGCAGGCGCATCCTGCTCGAATACGCCAATACCCGGGATGCCGTCTATGAACTCTACGAACAGATCCTGGCAAACCGGAAACACTAGGCGGAGACGACACTGCAAGTGTCGTTCCATGAGGATGCCCGCAAATAAAAAGCGAAAGATTTGTGAAAGATCGCCGACGCTGGGCGCTTATATCGCGTTCAGAATTTGAGATTGTCCTTGATATCGGGGGCAAAGCCCCTAATTCCCCTGCCTCCATGTCCACACCCACACCATCCACCACCGAACCCGTCACCCTCGTTCCGCTTGACGACAAAGCCGCTGCCGCACTGCTGGTTGAGAGCTACCAGAAGATTTGCGCCGAGATGGGCAAATTCATTGTCGGCCAGACTGAAGTCATCGAGCAATTGATCATCGCCGTGCTGGCGGGCGGTCACTGCCTGTTAGAAGGCGTTCCGGGCCTGGCCAAGACCGCGATGATTCGCACCCTCTCGCAGACCTTGGCGATGTCATTCCGGCGCATCCAATTCACGCCGGACCTGATGCCCAGTGACATCACCGGCACGGACATCATTCAAGAAGACCCGGATACTGGCCGGCGTTCGTTCGTGTTTCAAACCGGGCCGGTGTTCACGCAGATGTTGTTAGCGGACGAAATCAACCGCACGCCGCCCAAAACCCAGGCCGCCTTGCTCGAGGCGATGCAGGAAAAGACCGTCACGGTGGGTGGCAACACCCTGATGCTCGACCAACCGTTCTTTGTGTTAGCCACGCAAAACCCGATCGAACAGGAAGGCACCTATCCGCTGCCCGAGGCACAGCGCGACCGCTTCATCTTTTTGGTGAAAGTGGAATACCCGAGCCGCGAGGAAGAACGCCAGATCGTGGCTCGCACCACCGGCACCTTCGAAGTGAAGATCAATCCCGTGCTCAGCGGTGCTCAAATCATGGAGCTGCAGAAAACCGTGCGCAAAGTGCCGGTGCCCGACCATGTCACCGATTTCATTCTCGATCTGGTGCGCTTCACACGGCCGGACGAACCCGGCGCGCCGGCGTTTGTCAAAGATCTCATCGCCTGGGGTGCCGGCCCGCGCGCCTGCCAAAACCTCGTGCTCGCCGGGAAAGTCCGCGCCGTGCTGCGCGGCCGCTTCCATGTCACCATCGATGACGTCGAAGCCCTGGCCCGCCCGATCATGCGCCACCGCATCGTCCCCACCTTCAATGCCGAGGCCGATGGCATCTCGGTGGATGAAATCATCACTCGTATTCTCAAGGTGGTGCCACGTGGCGAGGCCAAGCGCTCGTTGTAAGTTTTCAACCCGGCGATGACATGCCGGGGTGCATTTCTGCGCACCCCGGTGATGCGGACCCTAACCGACCAGCAGCAACTCCATGGCTCACGTCAGCGATTTCCTCAAGCCCTCCGATCTCCAGCGCATCTCCAACCTGCAAGTGTTGGCGCGCCAAGTCGTCGAGGGCTTTACCAGCGGTCTGCATCGCTCGCCCCACAAGGGCTACAGCGTCGAGTTCAAGCAGCACCGGCAATACGTCCCTGGCGATGAAATCCGGCGCCTCGATTGGCGCGTGTTTGCCCGCAGCGACCGTTACTATATCCGCGAATACGAGGAGGAAACCAACCTCCGTTCGACCATTATCCTCGACCGCAGCGGGTCGATGAATTACGCGGGCACCTCCGCCGGCGGGGTGACTAAATACGAATACGCCACCAAGCTTGCCGCCTGCCTCGCCTACATGATGGTGCATCAGGCGGATGGCGTCGGCCTCACTACTTTTGACACCCAGATCCGCCGCCACATTCCGCCGCGCTCGCGGGTGAGCCACTTGCGGGTTATCCTCGATGAGTTAGAAAAAGGCCAGCCCGGTGGCGAGACCGACCTTGGCGATGTGTTCCACGACCTTGAGGCCAAGCTGCATCGCCGCGGCCTGCTCATCATCATTTCCGATTGCTTCGGCGAGGTGGCCAACTTCATCAAGGCGTTGGCCCATTTCCGTCATGCCCGCCATGAAATTTTAGTGTTTCAAATCTGGGACCGCGATGAACTGGAGTTTCCTTTCAAGAGTTGGACCCAGTTCGATTGCCTCGAGCAGGACGGGGTCAAACATTTGCTGGACCCCGTGATGTTGCGCCAAGCCTATCTGGAAAACCTGGCCACCTTCCGTGACACCCTGACCCGCGGCTGCCGCCGCCATAACATTGACCTGGTGCCTTTCTGCACCGACGAGCCGTATGCCAACGGCCTCGCCGCATACATGACCCGGAGGCTCGGACGCCGATGAACTTTCTCAACATTGCCATGCTCGGTGGGGTGCTCGCGGGATCAATTCCGCTCATCATCCATCTGTTTCACAAAAGCCGCTTCAAGGTCGTCAAGTGGGGCGCCATGCACTTGCTCACCGCGGTGCTGCGCACCAACCAGAAACGCATCAAAATCGAGCA
>JBAXOF010000032.1:0-23410 GCA_037133375.1 Verrucomicrobiota bacterium
GGCAACGGGGGCTCACCATTTCTCAAAATGAAGGCATCGGCGAAGCCCACGACCACTTTGCCGGTGTGCTTGCCACCCGCCATCAGGCGGAAGGCGGCGTCGATCCGGCTGGCTGGGAATGAGCGGAATGGCAGCGGGGTGAGCGCTCCCTGCTCGACCCGTCCGGCGATTTCCGCCAGGAGGTCGCAGGTTTGGTTTTCGTCGCCGGCGAAAATCGCATCCATGGCGATGACATGGAACGAAGAATTGCGGCGCAAACCCCACAGCGGGATACGGGAATTCATGTAAATGTCGCGCTTGCCGATTTCCAAAAACCGGCCGGACTCCGCGAGGCAGGACAGGCCCATCGGGATGGCTTCGGCGGCCAGGGCGTTGAGCACCACATCCACGCCACGGCCATGGGTCAATTCCATGACCGACTCCGCGAAATCCCCGCGGCGCGAGTCGATGACGTGCTTGACGCCCAAAGTTTTCAGCAGCGCGCGCTTGGTCGGGCTACCGGCAGAGGCGATGACTTCCGCGCCCAGGTGATGGGCGATTTGGATGGCGGCCATGCCGACACCACCGGCCCCGGCGTGGACGAGAATGGTTTCGCCAGCCTTCATCCGGGCGACGTTGTTGAGCGCATACCAAGCGGTCATGAAAACCACCGGCAGCGTCGCCGCTTCTTCGTAGGAGAGAGAGTCCGGCATTTTCCGGATATCGGCGGCGCGGGCCAGCGTATGGGTGGCCAGACCGAAAACCGCGAGACCGAATGCCTTGTCGCCGACGGCCAGATGAGTGACACCTTCGCCGATGGCGATGACTTCGCCCGCCACTTCATCGCCGAAAATCCGCGCGTCGGCGGTTTCCGCCGGATACAGGGCGAGCGCCTTGAGCACGTCGCGGAAGTTCATGCCCGCCGCCTTGACCTGGATGAGCACTTCGCCCGGACCACAGACCGGCAGTCGGAATGGCGTGAAATGCAGGCTGTCGAGCAAGCCGCGCTCGCGGGATTCGAGTCGTAGCGGCACCGATGCATCCAGTCGTTGCTCGCGGTGGGCCAAGCCATGACTGATGCGCTGGACATAGCGAGCCTCGCCACGCAGGGCCACTTCGCGCTCGGTGTCCACGTGAATCAGTTCGCTCCACAACAAACCGCGATCGGCGGCCGAGACGTCGGTTGGCAAGTCGATGCCACGGCAGGCAAAATTGGGATGCTCGCCGAGGATGACCCGGAAAATCCCGAGCGCCGGTGCTTGTGCCACGTTGGTAGCCCCCATGTGCAAGCCGGCGGGCTGAGCACCGCGGGTGACCAAATCGAGGCGCAGCTTGGCCACCGCCATTGATTCTTCCAAGGCATGGGTCAGGTGGAGCAGGGCGTCGATACCCATCAGCGCGTCGTTGTCGCTGGTGCCGGGTTTTTCATCGAGCGTCCAAAGATAGACGAAGCGTTCCGGCGGGGTGTCTTCGAGCAAGGCGGCAAAGAGGTGTTTCCAGTCATCCGGCGCGTGGTCGCGGACGGTGAAGGTGTCCGCTCCAGTGAGGGCAAATTTTCCACCCCGGCGCACGATGCGGCAGCGTGCTCCGGCCGCAGCCACTTGCGCGGCCACCTCACTGCCAAGTCCGCCTTCGTCGGCGAAGACGACCCACGAGGCTTCGAGCGGAGCGTCTGGGGCGGAAGTTTCGGTGACGCCCTGGCCACCTTTCCGGCCGAGGATGCCAATTTGGCCTTCGCCTTCTGGGCCTTGGAGTCCGGGCATCGAGGTGGTTTCGTCGAAGCCGGCATCCTTGAGCGCGAATTCCCACTGGGCGCGTTGCATCAGCGGTTGTTCCGGCCGCAGGTCGCGGTCCTTGAAATGCCACCACCCCTGAGTCAGTCCAAAGACCGACTCGGTCCAAAGCTGCGGCGTTGCCACATCCATGAACATCAGGGTGCCGCCCGGGACGAGCAGTTTATGGAGCATGCCCAGCGTCACCCGGACCTCGGCCACGGCGTGAAGCACGTTGGTGCCAACGATGAAATCATAAGTGCCCGGCTCGAAATCTTGGTCCGCCGCAGGTTTCTCAAGATCGAGCACCTTATATTCCACCTCGTGGAAGGCCGCGAGTTTTTGGTTGGCCGCCGAGAAGAAGCCGGCGGAAACGTCGGTGAAGGTGTAGGTGTGCAGTCCGCGATCGAGCAGCGGCAACAATTGCGCCGCTAGGCCGCCGGTGCCGGCACCGACTTCCAGAATCCGCAACCCGCGCCCCTCGGGCAGTTGGCGGGCGGCTTCTTGCACGGCTTTGGCGATGCTGACCATCCAGTGGCTGGAGAACAAGCCGTCGCCGTAGAAATGATCGAGCAACTCGGCATTGGCACCGCCGAAGAGAACATGCACGGCGTCTTGTTCCCCGCGTAGAATGGCACCGAGTTCTCCGCACGCCGCCGCGCAGAGCAGGGCTTCCGGCAAATGTCCCGGGTGTCCGGTGAGAAAGGTGCGGAGGATTTCCCGCGCAGAGTCTGCCGTTGCGGCGAACGCCGGGGTAGGGGTGTAGGTGTCACTCTTGACGGTGAGCAGCCCACGCTTGGCGAGCTTGTCCATCAAGCGCCCGAAAACCATGCGCATTGAGGGTGCCACGCCCAGCGAATCCGCGGAAAACGCGGCGCTCACCCCCATGTCCCGCAGGCCGTTGGCGATTTTGGCGGCAGCCAGATGGTCCTCGGCGGCCATCACGCTTTCCAATTCGGCCCGCCCGCGCAAGCTGATGACTTCTTCCAGTGCGGTCGTGGCCACGTCCCGGAGTTGGGCTAAAGGCACCGGACAAAGCGCCGTTGGAGCGACGGTTGGTGCCTTGCGTTCCCAATCGACATGGTAAACCAAATCGCGGCTGCCACCGGACGCGCCGGGGCGGCGGGCGGCGCTCATGCTGATGGCACGGAACCCGTCCACCAACACACACGGGTGACCCGCTTCGTCGTAGAGGCTGATCCGGCCTTCAATCAATTCATCGTTGAAATGCAGCACCTTGGCGCGGACCTGAGTCGATGCCCCCGGCGTGCGCAGGAACAAAATCCTCGCGAATCGCACCGGCAATTTCATTTTTGCCTTCCGGTCTTCGATGGTTTTGGCCCCAGCGGAGAACACTTGCAGCGCACCGTCCAGCAGGACCGGATGCAGCGCGTATTCCACCGCGCGCGCGGCGATCGATTCCGACAAGGCCACCCGACCCGCGGATTTTCCTCCCCCCGCGGCCAGTTCGCGAATCGGCCGGAACTCGTCGCCGTAGCGCAGCCCGAGATCACTCATGTGGCCGTAGAATGCGCCCACGCCTGCCACTTCCAAATCGCCATCAAGGGCTCCGAGCACGGAATTTCCGAAGGACGATTCGGTGCGCTCGCTGCGCATCGAGCCGACGACGTGCACCGACCAAGTGGCGGTTTGTTCAAATCGGCTCTGGATCGTGAAGGTGCGCTCGGCGGGCTCGTAAGTGAGCTCGAGGGTCAGGGCCGAGGCCGGTTCCGGAAGAATCAGCGGGCGGCGGATCTCGAAATCTTCCAGCGCGAAGGGACGGCCCTCGAATAACTGCACACCGGCTTCAAGCGCCATTTCCACAAAGGCGGCGGCTGGAAAAATGATGTGCGTGTCCACCTTGTGATCCTTGAGGAACGCCATGTGGCGACTGTCGAGGTGGGTCGTCCAAGTAGGCGTGGCACGCGGTTGGCGGGCATCGAGCAGGCCTTTGCCACCAGGGGCAAGACGGGCGTCGCGCAGCTCACCGCATTCGTGCCACCAACGGCTCTTGTCCCACGGATACGCAGGCAGCGTGAGCCACTCGCGGGATGGCGTCAGCCCGGTGAAATCGAGCACCACGCCACCGCGGTGGAGGTCGAGTGCGGCTTCCAAAAAGCACTCATGCTCGCGCTCGCGGCGGGCCGATGCGGTCACCTGGGCCTTGAGACCACGGGCGCTCAGGCATTCTTGAATCGACATGGAAAGCGCCGGGTGCGAGCTGATTTCCAACCAGATATCCACGCCGAAGTCGGCCATGGCAGCGACGGCTTTGACAAATTGGACGGATTGCCGGATGCCGCGCCCCCAATGGGCGGCGACGCAATCGTGGCCCGCGCAGCGTGCCCCCGTCACCGTGCTGAAGAACGGCAACGTTTCCGCCTGCGGTGCGATGCCGTGCAGGTTCTTGATCAAATTATCTGCTGCGGGCTGCATCATCGCGTGGTGATACGGATGGGGCACCTTCACGAAGCGGGCGAAGATGTTTTGCGGCTCCAACTCGGCTTGGATGGCTTCCAACGAGGCGGCAATACCGGCCAAGGTGAGTGAGCGGGGACCATTGAAGGCCGCGATGCTCACTGTTTGGTCGTGGCGCGAGATCACTTCCAAGGCCTCTTCTTCCGATAGGCTCACGGCCAGCATGGTCCCTTCACCCCGGGCGCACTCATGCATCATACTGGCCCGCAGCACGATGATCCGGGCACCTTCCGCCAAGCTGAGAATCCCGGCGACGCAGGCGGCGGCGACTTCACCCACGCTGTGGCCGACGACGGCGGACGGCTCCACGCCCAAGGATTTCCACAGCGCCACGAGCGCGAGCTGCATGGCGAAAATCGCGGGTTGGGCAATCTCGGTTTCCTGCATTCGGGAAACCGCCTCGTCGCGAGCGAGTTCCTCCAACAGGGAGAATTGGGCGTAAGGACGCATCGCCTCGGCACAGGCTTCCATCACTTCGCGGAATACCGGCTCATGGCGCATCAGTTGGCGGCCCATGCCCCACCACTGCGGGCCTTGGCCGCTCATGACAAAGCCGATGCGCGGGGCGAATTCCGGGCGCGGCGTGAACGACGTGCGCGCCGTGGTCACCGGATTGCCAGTGGCAAACTCCTGAAGTTCTTCGGTCACCTCGGTGGGCGTATGGGCGACCAGCGTCAGGCGGTGGGCGTGATGATTCCTGCGCGCCCCGAGCATGTAGGTGAGCTTTGGCAGGACGAGTGAGGTTCCATTGACCAATTGATGCGCCCCGAGCCATTCCGCCAAGCGTCCGGCGGTGGCTTTGAGCGCGGCCTCGGAACGCGCGGAAATTACCAGTGGCCATGACCGCTCCGTGCCGACAGGTCCATGCACATGCGGCACCTGTAACGGTGGCTCGGCAAGGATGACATGCGCATTGGCCCCGCCAAAGCCGAAAGAGTTCACCCCGGCCATGCGCCGTTTGCCATTGTCGGGAAAGGCTTCCAAGGTCGTCGGAATACGCAGCTTCAAGCCCACCATATCGATGTGGGTGCTGGGATTGTCGAAGTGCAGGCTCGGCGGAATCTGGCCGCGCTTGAGCACGAGCATGCCCTTGATGAGGCCAACCACGCCGGCCGCCGTTTCCAAGTGGCCGAGGTTGGTCTTCACCGAGCCCATCAGCAGCGGCGCATCCGCCGACCGCTCGCCGCAGAGAGCATCCGCCAATGCGGTGGCCTCAATGGGGTCACCCACCGCAGTGCCGGTGCCGTGCGCCTCGACAAAACCGATATCCGCCGGATGGACGCCTGCGTCGGCGCAAGCGTCGCGCACCAATTGGGCTTGGGCGGCGGGGCATGGGAGGGAAATTCCGTTGGTATGCCCGTCCTGATTGAGCGAGGATCCGAGGATCACGCCTTGGATCGGATCGCCATCCGCGATGGCTTGGGACAGGGGTTTTAGCAGGACAATGCCGGCTCCTTCGCCCCGGACGAAGCCATTGGCCTCAGCCGAGAACGCCTTGCACTTGCCGTCGGGTGAGAGCATCCCCGCTTGGGAAAAGCCGATAAACCCGTCGGGCGTGATGATGACCGTCACCCCGCCGGCCAGCGCCATCTTGCACCGCCCGGCCCGCAGCGACTCACAGGCGAGATGCACGGCGGTCAACGCGGAGGAACACGCGGTGTCCATCGAGAGGCTCGGCCCGCTGAGGTTGAAACAATAGGAAATCCGGTTAGCCCCGATGCTGTGGGCGCTGCCCGTTGGCGAGTGGGCGCTGATGCCCTTGCGGTCCGTGCTGCCGGTTTGGATGTTTTGGTAATCATTATGGGAAACGCCCATGAACACGCCCATGTTAGTGCCGCCTTCAAAGTCGAGAACCTGCCCGGCATCCTCGATCGCCTCCCATGCCGTCTCTAGCAAGAGCCGCTGTTGCGGATCGATGTAAGGCGCCTCACGCGGGGAAATTCCGAAAAACTGGGGGTCGAATTGGTCGATTTCATCAAGAAATCCGCCACGTTTGGCAATGGATTTGCCGGCGATGCCCATTTCCGCGTCGTAGAAACGCTCCACATTCCAGCGGTCGGCGGGCACCTCGGACACGGCATCGCGACCTTCGGCGAGAAGTTTCCAGAACGATTCGGTGTCATTGACCCCACCGGGGAACCGGCAGCCGATTCCGATGATTGCGATACCTTCTTTTGGCATGTTGTAATTGAGAGTTACCCCTAAGGGACCAGCGCACTGTCGGATTATTGCAGCCCGTGGCAAGCAAAACTTCCGCATAGCGTGTGCTTTTCCAACAGAAAGGCAACTCCCATTCCGCTCCCATTCCGCTCCCATTCCGCTCCCATTCCGCTCCCATTCCGCCGGGTTCAGGCGGGTTTTCGGTCACGCCGCAGCGTCCTGCGGTGGGGAAGGAGCTCAGTTCAAGACCTTTATTGTCTCTTGACCCCGGCGCTTGGTCTCGGGATCGTCTTTGCCCGTGCTGGGTAGGGCGAGTCCTTTTTCAATGAACTTCCTAGCCACCTCCTTGTTGCCCATCGCCGCATAGGTGATGCCTAGATCCACATAGTAAACGGAACGGTTGGACTTGAGGCTGATCGCTTTGCGGAAGCATTTGACCGCATCGTCATTGGTGGCCTTGGGCAGGTCGCCGTAGGCCATTTCGGCGAGTTTGCGCTTCAATCCACTCATATCAGCGACCCGCTGGTGCCAGCGACCGAGGATATACCATGCCAAGTCATTATCGGAATCCAGAGTGATCGCCCGGTCCGCGCAGGTCTTCACCTGACGCAAGGCCTGGATTTTTTCCCGGTTGCCCTGGAGTTCGATGGATTTGGCGTTGCAGATGGCGATTGACAGCTGCGCCTCGGAATCCTTTGGCGCAAGGGCCACCGCCCGCTCCGCATAGGTGAGTGCCAGGCCGGAGAAGCGGATTTTCTCATTCACATTCGGGGTGTCCGCCATCTGATGCCGGTATTGGCGGGCAATGCGCAGCAGGAGACCTGCATTCTTCGGCTCCAATTTTTCTGCCGGCAGGTAGAATTTGAGGGCTTCGGACGGATTGAGTTTTAAATCTTGAACGTCGCCCTGTTTGAGCAAGTCATCGGCAGGCGCGCCGCAACCGGGGCCGCATGATAGAAAGAAGGAGAGCGCGAGAATGGATGTTTTGAAGACGATGAGGGTTTTCATAATAACGTGGCGGACTGCGGACTTCAACCCAATGGCGGCTGAGATAGGTTTTTGAGCCAAGGTTTGTCACCCGTAGGTGATGATGGATGGCAAGTCAAGAAAAGAATCCTGAAAAATCCTGAGACTTGAGACTTGAGTTGCAGGCGGTCTAATTTATGGTTTGCGTTGGCGCGCCCCGCTCCTCGGAACCGCGTCCGCATGCCTCACCCCGCCGCTCACGCCGGCTGCCGGAATTGTCCGGACCCAAGTCATGAGTCACATCCTCCTTCTTCCATTTGGCACATCAGGTAGCATTTTCCCATTCATGTGGCTGGGTCGAAGGCTGTTAGAGCGTGGACATCGGGTCACGATGATTGCCTCCTCCGTCTATCAACCGACCGCGGAGGCCGTGGGCATTGGGTTCATTGCACCCGCGCCCGATGTGCTGCCGCTGATGCTTGCCGACGCGGATTTGTGGCGGCCAGGCAAATTCAAGCGGGTGGCTTTCACCTACGCCGGTCGTGCCACCGCGCCCTGTGCGGCGGCCGTCGACCGGGTGGTGAGTGAGATTGGCAAACCCGACCTGATGCTGGCGCCGATGATCTCCTTTGGAGCCAGAATCGCCCGCGAAAAACATGGGATTCCCTTGCTTACGGTGCATTTCTATCCGGCAGCGATGATGAGCGCCGATGATGTCCCGCTGGTGCTGCCTGGATTCAGGTTCTTGCGCAGGCTGCCGCTGGCGCTGCGCAAGTTCATCCTTGCGCTGCCGAGTCCTTATGACCGTTATGCCATTCCTGCGGTGGCTGAGGCCTGTGCCAGCCATGGCGTGAAGCCGCCAACCCGCCTGTGGAAACCCTGGCATCATTCGCCGGACGGTGTGCTGGCGCTTTTCCCAAGCTGGTTTGGCAGTGTCGCGCGGGATCATCCGGACAATACCTTGCAATGGGATTTCCCGTTAGAGGACATGGCGCAACAGCGCGGCATGGAGCCCGAGCTTGAGCAATTTCTCCGCGCTGGCGAGCGCCCCATCCTCTTCACCGCAGGCACCGGCCAATATCATGCCGCCGCATTTTTCGCAATCGCCGCCAGGGTGGTGGCCAAGCTGGGGTGCCGGGCGGTTTTTCTAACATCCAAAGCCGAGCAGGTGCCCGAGAACCTTCCCGTCTCCATCTTTGTGTCAGCCTACGCGCCCTTCAGTCTGTTGCTGCCCCGGGCGGCGGTCATGGTGCATCACGGCGGGATCGGCACCGTGGCTCAATGTTTGGCCGCCGGAATCCCCCAACTCGTCGTGCACATGTCATTGGATCAACCCGACAATGCCGCCCGCGTCGAGAGACTCGGAGTGGGCTTGAGCATCGGCATCGGGCGGCTCACCGCGGAGCGCTTGCTGCCGCTTCTAAGACGCTGCCTCGAAGATGAGTCCATCAAGGAGCAGGCAATTGAGAGGGCGCAGCACATGCGCCAACGCCCGCCTGTGGCCGATATGTTAGATTGGATGGAGGCGAGCATCTCAAAAGGGAGCGCTCACTTTGGCAGGCGGGCGTAGAGGGTTTCCATGTCGGCGACGAGGCGGTCGAAGCGTTGGATGGCGGCCTCGATGGGCGCGGGTTGGGACAGGTCCACGCCGGCATCGCGGAGGAGGTCGAGGGGGAACTTGCTGCCGCCGGCCCGCAACATTGTTAGATAGCGGTCGGCGGCGGGTTTGCCGCCGGTGGTGACGGCCTCGGCCAGCGCCGAGGCGGCGACCATGCCGGTGACGTATTGGAAGACATAGAAGGGACGGTAGAAATGCGGGATGGCGGCCCAGGACACGGCGACCGTGTCATCCGCCTTGACCACCCCCTGGTCGCATCCCATATAGAGGCGGTAGGATTTTTCAAAGGTGGTCTTGAGCCACTCGGCGGTGAGCGGTTGGCCGCTCTCCACTTGTTCATGCATGGCCAGCTCGAAGTCCGCATACAACGTCTGCGCATAGATGGTGCCGCGCATGCGTTCGAGGAAGTTTTCTAACATCCGGAGTTTGACCCGGTCGTCGGTGGCGGCGTTGAGGGCTTCGGTGAAGAGCAGGTTCTCATTGAAGGTGGAGGCAATCTCCGCAATGAAAGTGGGGTAGCCGGCGGTGGGAAACGGTTGGGCGGCATTGGAAAGCGCCGAGTGCAGCGAATGGCCAAGCTCGTGGGCGAGGGTGGACATGTCGTCATAACGTCCGCTGTAATTCATCTTGATGAACGGGTGCATGCCATAGACGCCCATGCTGTAACCGCCGCTTTGCTTGCCTTTGTTTGGATAGAGGTCGATCCAATGTCCGTCGAACGCGCGTTGCAGGCCGGTGGTGTAGGCCTCGCCCAGCGGGGCCATGGCGGCGAGGATGTGCTGTTGGCTTTCCTCGTAGGTATAGAGTTGGGTGGCGCTGGGGGCGGCGGGTGCCGGCAAGTCATAGTAATGGAGTTCGGGCAGGCCGAGCATGCGTTGTTTGAGTTTGAAGAGGCGGTGGAGCGGGGCGAGGTTGGCGCGCACGGTGGTGATGACGTTGCGGTAAACCACCGGGCTGATGTGGTTGTCAAAGAGGGTGGCCTCAAGGCAGCCCGGGTAGTGATAGATCCGCGCCACCGCCACTTGTTTCTTCATCTCCCCGTCTAACAGCGCGGCAAAGGTGTTGGCATATTTGCCGAGGTTTTTCCAATACGCCTCCACCACGGTCTTGCGATCACCGGCATTCTTGCTGATGCGGTATTTGAGATAGTTGTTTTCGTTGAGCAACACCTTGGAGCCGTCGGTCAGGGTGACTTCCGCGCGCGGCATGTCCACGTTGTTGAGCAGGCCGGCCACCTTGGCGGCGGTATCGGTGAAGAGCCCCATCTGGGCGACGATGCTTTCCTCCTTCTCCGCGAGCGTGTGGTCCTTGTTGCGAAGGGTCTTTTCCAAATGGAAGCGATAGGGGGCAAGCCGGGGCTCGGCTGTTAGGTAGGCGGCGACTTGCGCCTCGCCGAGTTTCAAAATATCCGGCGCGAGAAAGGCGGTCTTTGCGCCAAAGCGCACGGCTAGATTTTGGAACTCGGTTTGCATCCGGGTGTAGGCCGGATTGGATAGGTCCATGTCGCTCTGCAGGCGGGCATAGGCATGGAGCCGTTCGCCGCGCTCGTGGAATTCATAGACTTTTTCCAACATGTCAGCGGTGGCTGCGGGCGAGCGGGTCCAGGCATTGGTTAGGGCATCGACCGAGTCGGCAAGTTTGGCGAGCGCCTCAAACTCGGCGCGCCACGCGGCCGGGTCCTTGAACAAGTCGCCGACGTTGAACTTGAACGCGGCGGGGACCTGCGCGCGCTCGGTTTGCGAGTAGTCCGGGATGCCGGCTGCGGGCAGGATGGCGGTGAATGCGCTGAATGCGCTGACGGCGATGAGCCGCAGGGGACGGAGCGGGTGCATGGGGATGAGGATTGCCATAATGATGGGAATGGCAATGGTTGATGTGGCGATTTTGCCACCAATTTATTAATCTCAAGAGTGGGGAGTTTGGGGTCAATCCGCAGGAGCGCAAGACTCCGCTTTATCAAATCAGCTTCACCCACCAGATGAGGATTCGGACGAAATACCAGCGGTGGGCGTCAATTCATTCTTGCAGAAAGGCCCAAATGGGTGTTAGTTGCGCCGTTGTCTGTGGAATCGCAACCTGCGGTTTCCGGTGACGCACTCACTCTAACCACCCACCCTCATGGCCTACACCCTTCCCGAACTTGGATACGACTTCGCCGCGCTCGAACCCCACATCGATGCCCGGACGATGGAGATTCACTTCACCAAGCATCACGCCGCCTACGTCGCCAACGTCAACAATGCGCTTGCGGGCAAGCCGGAGTTGGAGGCGAAATGCCCTGGCGAGCTTATTGCGGATCTGCAATCCGTGCCGGAAGACATCCGCACGGCAGTGCGCAACAACGGCGGCGGCCACGTCAATCACTCGTTGTTTTGGAAAATGCTCGCCCCGGGTGGTGCCACGGCTCCCAGCGGTGAACTGGCCGCGGCCATCGATGCGGCGTTCGGTTCGGTGGATGGCTTGAAGGATGCCTTTGGCAAGGCCGCCCTCACCCGCTTCGGGTCGGGCTGGGCCTGGCTGTGCAGCAAAGACGGCAAGCTCGTCGTATGCTCGACGGCCAATCAGGATAATCCTATCATGGGTCCGGAGTTTGGCGGTTGCGGGTGCCGGCCCGTGCTCGGGCTCGACGTCTGGGAGCATGCGTATTACCTGAACTATCAGAACCGCCGCGCCGATTACATCGCCGCGTTTTGGAATGTGGTCAACTGGGATGTGGTGGCCTCGCGCTTCGCCAGTGCCAGCGGTTGTTGCGAAAAGTAAGCCACCATGCAAGCCGAGCTGCAAGAAGTGTTAGGCCAACCCTCATGGCGCATCGCCAGCGACGCGGTGGAGGCATTCGTCACTGAAACCGGCGGGCATCTCGGCCCGGTGACGTTTCGCCTCGGCGACAAATCCATCCAACCGTTTTCGGTCGCACCGTGGGCGGAAGAGCCTACGGCGGCCGACCTGCCGACGATGCTCAAGGTGTTGCGGGGGGATTTTTTCTGTCTGCCGTTTGGCGGCAACGCGACGTCATTTCAAGGTGAGCAGCATCCGCCGCACGGCGACACGGCCAACCGGGCATGGACATTGGAAAGCGCCAGCCCGGGGCAACTGCACCTGAGCCTGCAAACCCAGGCGCGCACGGGCCGGGTGGACAAGCATGTGATCCTGCGCCCGGGCCACACCGCCATCTATCAGCGCCACGTCATCAGCGGCATGGGCGGACCCATGAGCTGCGGCCACCACGCCATGCTCAAGTTCCCCGACGTGCCGGGCAGTGGCGTGATTTCCACCAGCCGCTTCCGCTGCGGCCATGTCTCGCCCGTGCCGCTGGAACAAGCGAGCGAGCGCGGCTACTCCTGCCTGCAGCCAGGGGCGGTGTTTCAGTCGCTGGAACGCGTGCCGACCCAGACCGGTGCCCGCACCGACTTGAGCCGCTATCCGGCGCGCCGCGGCTTTGAGGATCTCGTGTTGTTAGATATCGATGCGCGGCAGCGCCTGGCATGGACCGCAGTGACCTTTGCGGAGCAGGGGTATGTGTGGTTCGCGTTGCGGGACCCGCAGGTGCTGCGGCAAACGATTTTCTGGTTGTCCAACGGCGGCCGCCATTACCCGCCGTGGGACGGGCGGCACATCAACGTGCTGGGCATCGAGGATGTCACCTCGTATTTCCATTACGGTTTGGCGGAATCCGTGAACGAAAATCCGCTCACCGCAGGCGGCCGTCTCACCACCCATGCGCTCGACCCGGAGCAGCCGCTGGCGATCCATTATATCATCGGCATGGCTCCCATCCCGCCGGACTTCGACCGTGTGGCGGCGATCCGGCCTGCGGCGGATGGCCAATCCGTCGAGCTGGTGTCCCGCAACAAACTGCGGGTGCATACCGCCCTCGATGTGAATTTCCTAGGGATCGAGGGACTTCCCAAAAAGTTCGTCCGCTGACGCCCTTCCGATGATTCTATAGATAATCGGGTTGCAGAAGGGTGCGTGCGCCATCATCTTGGCGCGCGGGATGTCCCGCGCTCCGTGCGAGTCCGGTGGGTATGGTCTTCGTTAGGTCATCGTCCCCAACAAGAGTCGCATCTTGCCAAGGAATCCTCAACCATGAAAACCTCCGCCGCCCTTCGCCTGTTCCTTGCTGGTGCCCTCGCCGCGCATTGTGCGACCCACACGGCGCAAGCTGCCACCCTCTATTGGGACGGCACCGGCACCGACTGGAACACAAGCAGCGATTGGTCCACCGCCGCCGGTGCCACCACCCCCAATCCCGGAACGGTCCCCGGTGCGGCGGATATCGTGACTTTCAGCATCAGCTCGGTCAATTCCGCGCAGACCGTCGATTTGAATGGGAACCAAGCCGCGCTGGGGCTGGCGTTTCTCGACACGACGGCCGACACGACCTTGTTAGGCGGGGGAACCAACCGGACCCTCACGCTCGGCACCGGCGGCATCACGGTGGGAAGTCTGGCCGGGGCGGTGATTTTGGGCTCCGCCGCAGACGGGCAAAAAGTGGATATCCTGCTGGCGGGTGCCCAAACTTGGACCAATCAGAACCTGCTGACGCTCAGCAACGGCGTCAATACCGCCGGCTACATCCTCACCCTCAGTGGCGCGACGGGCACCACCACGCTTGACGGCGTCGTGACGGGCTCCGGTGGCCTGACCAAGACCGACGTCGGCACTCTCACCCTCACCGCCGACAACACCTACAGCGGTCTGACAACGATCAGCAACGGCACCCTTCTGTTAGGCGCGGACGGCGGTGCCACCAACTCACCGCTGGGCACCACGGCGGCGGGCACCACGGTGACCAGCGGTGGCGCGCTCGACCTCAACGGCTTCTCGCTGGGCACCGCCGAAGGCCTCACTTTGAGCGGCACCGGCGTGGCCGGTGGCGGAGCGCTGACCAACAGCTCCTATGGGGCGGCGACCTATAAAGGGTTGCTTGCGCTGGGCGGCAACGCCAGCATCGTGGCGAGCAACGGGGACATTGTCTTGTCCCATGTCGGCACGATCATCGGCCTCGGATTCGGACTGACCCTTGACGACGGCACCAACGCCTACTGCAGCCTCGCCAGCAGCATCGGCACCGGCACCGGCACCCTGACCAAGAGCGGCGCTGGCACTTGGACCCTCAGCGGCGCCAGCACCTACACCGGCCAGACCACCGTCAACGGCGGCACCCTGCAGCTTGGCCGCAACAACGCGATCAAGGCTGGCAATCCGGTCACGATCAACTCGACCACGGCAGCTGAAATCGCGATCCTCGACTTGAACGGCTTTGCGCTCACCATCGGCACGACCGGGGTATCCGGCTTGACCCTCGGCGGTCCGGGAGCCACGGACAGCGGCGCCAACCAGGTGATCGGCAGTGGCGTGGGCAGCGTGTTGACCCTCGCCGGCGGCAGTGCCGCGCTGACCTACTCTGCCACCAACAATCCCTTGGGTGCGACCCTCGCGGTCACCGCCCTCAGCCTCAACAGCGCGGAACAGACGTTGACCATCGGCAACAGCAGCAGCGCCAGCGAGGATCTAACCATTTCCTCAGTCATTCAGAATGGCTCCCTCACCAAGGCCGGTGCCGGCACGCTGGCGCTCTACGGCACCAATACCTACAGCGGTGCCACCACCCTCAACGCCGGCACGCTGAGCGTCGGCGCGGACGCCAACCTGGGCGCGGCCAACCCGCTGGTTTTCAATGGCGGCACCTTGCAAATCACCGGCACGGCGTTGACGTCCTATGCCGCCGGCAAGATCGGCACCCATCCGGTCACGCTCACCCCGGGCCAGTCGCTGAGCCTGGATATCAATGAGGTGTCTAACGTTTTCACCATCAGCCAGATTCTGAACCAGGGTGCCGGCGGCTTGACCAAGCTTGGCGAAGGCACCGTCAGGCTTGCTGCGGCCAACACCTACACCGGCCTGACCACGGTCAACGGCGGCACGTTGCAACTCGGCGTCAACAACGCACTTCCGGCCGGCAATGCCGTGGTGGTCAACTCCACCACCGCCTATCAGAGCGCGAGCCTCGACTTGAACGGACACGCGCTGACCCTCGGCGGCGGCTTGACCCTCGGCGGCGCGGGGGCCACGGACAGCAGCAGCAGCCTGGTGATCGGCAGCGGTGCGGGCAGCGTGCTGACCCTTAGCGGCGGGGCCAATGCCCTGACCTATTCCGCCGCGAGCAATTTCCTGGGTGCCAAAATCTCCGTTACCACCATTGACTTGAATGGGGGAGAGCAATCATTCGCGATTGGCGATAGCAGCGCCGACGTCGATGACCTCATCATCTCCTCGGTCATTCGCAATGGCGCGTTGACCAAGACCGGTGCCGGGGCTTTGCGGCTCGAGGGTGCCAACACCTTTACTGGCCTGACCACGATTGCCGCCGGCACGCTCAGACTCGGGGTGGATGGCGATGCCACTAATAGTCCATTGGGCACCACCGCGGCGGGGACCCTCGTGATGAGCGGTGCCGCGCTCGACTTGAATGGATACTCCCTCGGCACGGCGGAGGCATTGACCTTGAATGGCAGCGGCGTGTCCGGCAGCGGCGCCTTGACCAATAGCTCGAGCCAAGCGTCAACCTACAGCGGCTTGGTTACCTTGGGCAGCGCCAGCAGCATTGCGGCCTCCAACTACGGCATTGTCCTCTCCAACCCCGGCACCATCACTGGCGCGGGGTTGGCTCTCACGCTGGGTGGCGATGCGGCTTATGGTAGCAACATCGCCAGCATCATCGGCACCGGCACCGTGACCAAGACCGGCAGCGGTGCCTGGACCCTTTCCGGCAAGAACACCTACAGTGGCCTGACCCTCATCAGTGAGGGCACGCTCATGCTGGGTGCGACCGGTGATGCCACCAACACTCCGCTCGGCACCACGGCCGCCGGCACCATCGTTCTGAATGGCGGCGCGCTCGACCTCAACGGGTTTTCGCTCGCCTCGGGAGAGGCGCTGACCTTGAATGGCACCGGTGTCTACGGCGGCGGTGCCCTGACTAACAGTTCAGGCACGGCCGCAACCTATCCAGGGGTGATTACCCTGGGCAGTGCCAGCAGCATCGTGGCCGCCAATGGTGACATCATCCTCGCCAACCCCGGCACCCTCGCCGGCTCCAACTTCGGCCTGACCCTCGGCGGCGACGCTGCCGGCAGCATCGCCACCGTCATCGGGCCCGGCGCGGGCACGCTCACCAAGATTGGCACCGGCACTTGGACCCTCGCCGTTGCCAACACCTATACCGGCCTGACCCTCGTCAACGAGGGCACCCTGCGGCTTGGCGTCAGCAATGCCATTCCCTCCGGCAATGTCGTGAAAATCATCGCCACCGGCAGCGCGACCGCCGCCTTGGATCTGGGTGGCTTCCCGTTGACCCTCGGGAGCGGCTTGATTCTGGGCGGCAACTCGGCTGCAGGCGTGGCGGAAATCATCGGCACGGGCGCGGGCAGCGTGCTGACCCTCAGCGGTGGTCCGACCGCCCTTACCTACTCCGCCACCGGCAACCCGGGGGATGCCGCCATCTCGACCACCAAGCTTGACCTCAACAACGCGGCCCAGACGTTGACCATCGGCAACAGCACCAGCAGCACCACTGAGCTGACCATCGCCTCAATCATTCAAAATGGTTCTCTAACAAAATACGGTGCCGGGGTGCTGAGCCTCACCGGCACCAACACCTACACCGGCAGCACCCTCGTCGCGGAGGGCACGCTCAGGCTCGGCGGCAACAATACCATCAAAGCTGGCAATGCCGTCACCCTCAGCGCCGTGCTGGCCGGGGAGCTTGTGACATTGGACTTGAACGGGTTTGGCCAATCCCTCGGCGCTCTCATCCTTGGCGGTGGCACACCCACGAGTGCCGCGCTGGTTCTCGGTTCGGGTTTGGGCAGCGTGCTGACCCTCACCGGCTCAGCCACGGCTCTTACCTACTCCAACGCCAACAATCCGCTGGGTGCCATCTTGTCTAACACCTACGTCGATCTCAACAATGCGGCGCAGACTTTCACGATTGGCGATAGCACCAGCGCCGCCAACGATCTAACGATTTCCGCGATCCTTAGGAACGGCTCCCTGATCAAGGCGGGCAGCGGCACACTGAATCTCTCGGGTGTCAACACCTACAGCGGCACCACCACGGTCAGCGCCGGCGTGTTGACCTTTGCCAACCGCTTCGCCCTTTACGGCGGTGTGTCCTCCAACTGGACGCCGGCCAACCTGCACGTGGGGGCCGGCGCCACCCTCGGGATCGCCCTCGGCGACCATGCCGTTGATTTGTTCGACAGCAGCGATCTGGCAACATTGTTAGATGGGTCCCACCTCGGTGCGAGCACACCCGGCACGGGGCTGCAAACCGGAGCCATCCTCGGCTTGGACACCACCGCCGCCATTGGCGGCAGCTTCACCCACAGCAGTGCGATCACCAACCCGGGCACCAGCACGCTGGTGGGTTTGAATAAACTCGGCAGCGGCACGCTGGTGCTCAGCGGTCCTAACAGCTACACCGGCACTACCACCCTCAGCGGTGGCATTCTCTACGCTGGAATTGGGGAAGTCCCGGGCTTCTCCGGTCCCTTCGGTCAGCCCGCGACCGCCGCCGGTTCCCTCATCTTTGATGGTGGCACGCTGCAATACTCGGCGGCCAATGCCTTTGATTATTCGGGTCGCTTCATCACCGCCGACAACGCGCCCTACCGGGTCGATACCAATGGCCGGAATGTGTTTTTTGCCAGCGGCCTGAGCGCGTTAGGCAGCAGCGGTCTAACCAAGTCCGGCGGCGGCACCCTCACCCTCGCCGGGGCCGGCAGCTACACCGGCCTGACCACGGCCATCGGCGGCTCGCTCAAGCTTGGCGTCATCAATGCCATCAAGTCGGGCAATGCCCTCACCCTTTATTCGGCCACAGCCGGAGCCACCGTGACGCTCGATCTCAACAGCTTTGCCCAGACCATCGGTGGCGGCGGCTTGTCTCTCGGGGGTGCCACACCGACGAGTGCGGCGCAAGTCATCGGTGCCGGCGCGGGCAGCGTGCTGACCCTCTCCGGCGGTCTAAGTGCCCTGACTTATTCCGCCACTAACAATCCGCTGGGTTCCATCATCTCGACCACCCGGCTCAATCTGGGCGCTGCGGCGCAGACCTTCAGCGTCGGCAACAGCAGCAATGCGGCCACCGACCTGTGGATCTCCTCGATCATCCAGAACGGTTCCTTGGTCAAGGCGGGCGCCGGCACCCTGCTGCTCACCGGCACCAGCACCTACACCGGCAGCACCACTCTCAGCGGTGGCACCCTTGGTGCCGGCAGCGCGGAAATCGGCGGCGTGTCCGGCCCCTTCGGCAATCCGGTGCCCACCGCCGCCTCAATGATTTTCAATGGCGGCACGCTGCAATACTCGGCCGCCAATTCCTACGACTATTCGGGCCGTTTCGCCGTCACCCTCAACAGCCCCTACAGCATCGACACCAATGGCCGGGACGTTGTCTTCGCCTCCGCGCTCGGTGCCAATGGCACTAACAACCTGATCAAATCCGGGGCCGGCACTCTCACCCTCTCCGGGGCCAACACCTTTACCGGCATCACCATCGTCAATGGCGGCACCCTGACCGTCAGCGGCGCGACCGGCACCATCAACGCCCCCGGCGGCGTGCTCACCCTCAACGCCTCCCTCACCCTCGATAACACCGGGGTTGGCAACAACAACAACAATCGCATCACCGATAGCGCCGCGCTCGTGCTCAACAGCGGCACCTTTTTGTATAAGGGGGCCGACGCCCCGGCCACCAATTCCTCGGAAACCATCGGCGCCATCAGCGGTGGTGGCGGTGCGGCCGCCCTCACCATCGTCTTCGGCGCCACCAACACGGCAACTCTAACCGTGATGCCTGTGCCCTTGCCCGGGGGAGGCTTCACCGCGGGGGGCTTCAGCCACAGCCTGGATGGCAACGGGGCAATTTTGGTCAATGGCCCCAACCTCGGCAAGAACAGCACCGACACTTCCAGCATCAGCCGCATCCTGCTCACCACCGCCCCCACTCTAACCGGCACCACGGTTGCCCTGGCATCCGGCATCAACGCCGCCGCCAAGGACACCCAAATCGTTCCCTTTCTGGTGGGTGAGGCGGCACTCGCCAGCGGCGGCACCGGCACCGCCACCGGAGTTGCCAACACCTTTGTCACCTATGTTGCCGGGGCTGGCCTGCGGCCGCTCAACCCGACCGATGAATTCGCCAACAACAGAGTCCTGCCTAACAAAAACACCTACATCACCGCGCCCACGACCGCCGGCGGGTCGATGTCCATCAACTCGCTGGTCATCAATGGCGGCGACCTGAACGTCGGCGGCTCCAACAATCTATCCCTCGCCAGCGGCGCCCTGTTGTTCGCCTCCACCAACCGCATCGTCGGCGGCACCCTCACCTTCACGCCGGAAGCCATGGTGACGGTCGATGCAGGCGTCACCGCCACCGTCGCCGCCAAAATCATGGCACTCAGCGCGAACGATGTGGGCTACACCTCCTTCAGCAAGACGGGTGGCGGTAATCTGATCTTGAGCAGCCCCGCTAACTCGATGTCTCCCGGCAAGATCGTGCTCAATGGCGGCGGCACGGTGACCATCAGCGGATACACCATCAATCAGGGCGGCAACACGCAGACGTCCAAGTTTTTAGTCGGTAACTACTCGGCTAACAATATTGTCAACGTCACAGGGCGTTTGACGACGGACTCCATCACCGTCGGTGAAGGCACCTTTGGTGGCAACAGCCTCAACATCATGGGCATTGGCACGGATGGATCCCCGACCGTTTCGGGCAACGGCAACAACATTCATTGGGTGGTCGGTGGCAGTTCCAGCAACAATAGCCTAACTGTTTCCACCGGGGCGGTCTTGAAAACTAGCCGCAATAGTGGCACTAACACTTTCAAAATCGGCGATGCCGTCGGCAGCACCGGCAATTCGGTGACCGTCACCGGTGCCGGTGCGCGGTGGTTTGGCAGTTTGCCGGTGAGTGTCGGTAACGGTGGCAGCAATAACTTCGTGACGGTCAGTGACGGTGGCTATATGAACATGGCCAGGCTTTACGTTGGCAGCGACTCCGACCTGGCCTCAAGTAACAACGCGGTGCTGATCACGGATCTGGGTTCGGTGTTCAGCACCGACGTGGATACTGGTTATGCGCTGTTCCAAGTGGCGGGTGGAGTCGGCTCATCGAACAACAGCTTCACTGTGGCTAATGGGGCCACCGCGTTGATCTATGGCACCAGAGTTGATCGCTCTAACAGCATCGGACCCAAAGCCGATAGCAACAACAACTATGCCAGGATCACCGGCGTCGGTTCATTGCTGACGGTTAATATACCCTCCCCGCTGACGATCGGCGGTTTTGATTTCAACAACAACAGCAGCTATAGAATTGATAGCAACGCCAACGGCAATCATCTCGATATCTATGGTGGAGCCTTGTTGAACAGCAAGACGCTGGAACTCATGGGAGTGAACTCCGCCTTCAATCTGGGCGATGGCACCGGACTGAGCATCGCGACGGTCGCCAAGTCCGGGAGCTACGCCCCCGGTGTTATCCTCAGCAATGCGGATTCGCGGCTCAATTTCAACAGCGGCAAATTGATCGCGGGAGTGGACGGCGCGCTGGTTTCCGGTCTCGGGCAGATCGTGCTCAATGGTCCCGCCATCGTCTCCACCAGTTATACTGGATCAACCATCAGCAATGTGATTTCCGGCAGCGGGTCCTTCATCAAGGAAGGGATCGGCGTGCTCACCCTGTCGCAACCTAACGCCTCCACGGGCGCGACGATCATCAACGCCGGCACCCTGACCTTGGATTATTCCGCGGCCTCGTCTAGCATGCTCAAGGACAGCCGCGCCTTGATTCTGGGCGGCGGCACTCTTAACCTCTCCAGCGGCTCGCATGTGGAAATCATCGACTCCACCACGCTCAACGCCGGTCGCAGCGGCGTCACCGTGGGTGCCGGCACGCCGGTGTTGCATATGAATGCCATCAGCCCGGGCGTGGGCATCGTCAATTTCGGCGCGGCAAGTATCGCGAGCACCAGCAATGCCAACGATACCAGCGGTATTCTGGGCGCGTGGGCGACCATGGGTGGCAGCGATTGGGCGAGTCGCTCCGGCACCTTGGAAAGCGCCGGCAATTATTTCATCACCGCCTACACCGGCTACATCGACATCAACGCCCGGGGAACGAGCACCATCGCCTCCGTGCCGAGCACCAACGTGCGCCTCAACGGCGACGGCACCAGCGGCAACATCGCCCTCGGTGCCACCACCACCACCATCAACACGCTGCTGCAAAACAATGCCAATTTTCCCGCCACGGTCGCGACCGCAGGATCGGTGTTGGCCACCAATGGCATCATGATCGGCAGCGGCAAACAGACGCTGACCATCGGCGCGGCCGCCGGCAATGGCAGCTTGCGCACGGCCACCGCCGGCGCGAATCTGGTGCTTAACAATTTGGGTGTCCCCTCCCAAGCGCAAGTGGAAACAACCACGGTCGTGGCACCTAACGGGACCACCGCCGACGGGATTTGCAACGTGGTCATCACCTCTGCCGCCATCAGCGGCTCGCCCATCACCGTGCCCGTCTCGCTGGCCATACTTATGGAGACCACTGTGGATGCGATTACCGCGGCAATCCGCGCTGCACTGGCCGCCACCCCCGCAATCACAAGCAAATTCAACATCGGCGGCAGCGCTGACGGCATCACCGCCACCCGCCTGGCTAATTCGCTAGGCTATTACCCCGCCGATGACGCGACATTCAATATCGCGATTCCTGGCGGGCTTGGCATCACGGCCGCGCCGACCAGCACCAATACCACCGCCGGAGTCAGCGGCGCCCTAACAATCAACGCGCCCATCGTCGCCAACGGCAGTTCCGGTCTGGCCACGGCCGGCCTGGTGGTGCTCAACGGGGTCAACACCTATAGCGGGTCAACTGGTATCGGCGGGGTTCTAACCATTGAAGGGGCGGGCCAACTCAATGGCGGCAATTACGCCGGGGATATATCTCTGAGTTACGGCGCAACCCTGACCATGGGCAGCAGCGCCAACCAACTCTTCGGCGGCGTGCTCAGCGGCGCGGGCGGCTTTATAAAGGCCGGCACCGGCACTACCACGCTGTCCGGAGCCAACACCTACACCGGCACCACCACGATCAATGCCGGTACTCTAACATCTGGAAACACGAGTGCCTTTGGTGCGGCCACCACGGCGTCGCTGGTGTTTGGCAGCGGCAGCACCGGCAAGGTTCAGCTGAATGGCAACAACCTCACCCTCATCGGCCTCAACACCAATGCCACGGTGGGCTCGCCCATCATCGAAAGCGGTTCCGGCACGGCCGGCACCGATACCCTGACCTTGGACGCTTGGCGCACCGTCTCCGGCGCTCTCAACCCCAGCAGCTACGGTGGTGTACTCAGGGATGGCTCCACTCGCCAACTGGCGCTCATCAAGAACGGCCCGTCGATGCTCACCCTTGCTGGCAATAACAGTTATAGCGGCGGCACCACAGTCACCGGCGGCACCCTCTCGCTTGCCAATCGCAATGGCCTTGGCAGCGGCCCCTTGGCTTTGGACAACGGCACCATTTTCCAACAATCCGGGTTTGAAGGCGACACAGTTGCGGGGGCTCTTCCCAATGCGTTCGTTCTAACCGGAGATCAAATCACCTTCAACATGCCGTCCACCCAAAAGGATATCTGGCTTAACCAATCGGTCGCGGGCACGGGCACCATGCGGCTGGTCAGCGATTATGTTGGCCGGGCGCTCACCCTCAGCGGGGCCAAGACCTTCAGCGGCGGCATCATTCAATCGGGCACCGGGGCGTATCCGAGCGTGGCCATCGATAACGTGGCGTCCCTGGGCAGCGGGATGTTCCGGGCGCAAATCAACAGCTCATCCACGAACCTTGGCGTGCTCAGGTCATTGGCCGATCTGTCCGGCGGCACCGGCGTGACCAACGCCTTCGACATTGCCGCCGGCGCGCGCCTGGTGGTGGAGGCCGCCGCCACCGAGTCGATCCAACTTTCCGGCGCGATCACCGGCGGCGGCAACCTCGTTAAGACGGGGACAGCCAACTTGATTCTATCAGGTGCTAACACCTATGCGGGCACCACCACAATCACCGGGGGCACGCTCAGCATCACCCGCGCCGCCGGTCTATCCGGCACCTCTTTGGTCACCGTGGGGGATGGTGCCAGCCTGAATTATGCAGCTGGCACGGATGCGCAGTTGGTCATCAACGGACCGCTCGATTTCAAGGGGTTCTCCGGCAGCATGCTTGGCGGCTCCCTCGGGTCCACACCCACCAGTGCCAGCATTGTGGCCACGGGGGTGGCGACCGTTGCGCCGTCCGGCACAATTGGCGTCAATGTGTTTGTGGTGCCCGGCGTGACTCCGGTCAGCGGCAGCTACACGC
>JBAXOF010000033.1:0-23376 GCA_037133375.1 Verrucomicrobiota bacterium
CTGGTGGCCGAAAACATCATGAAGCTCAATGCCATCCAGCGCGTGCGGGGCGAATTCGACTTCACCGCGGCCGATGCAATGATGGCCTTCGCCGCCAAACACGACATGCAGGTGCGCGCGGTCCCCTTGGTCTGGCACGACGCGCTGCCACCATGGGCCATGGACCAAACCTTTCCCCGCCAGGAAGCACTCGCCATCCTGCGCGATCATATCTTTGCCATGATGGCGCATTTCCGCGGCCGCGTGTTCGCTTGGGACGTCCTCAACGAGGGCCTCAGCGACAAGGGGCCAGGCTTGCGCGAAGAAGGCCCGTGGTTTCACTCGATCGGCCCCGACTATGTCGAGAAAATCTATCACATGGCGCACGAGGCCGATCCCGAGGCCAAGTTGTTCTACAATGATTTCGACATGGACGGCATGTCAAAGAAGGCCGACCGCTGCTACCTGTGGATCAAGGAATTGTTAGCCCGCGGCGTGCCCATTCACGGCATCGGCTTGCAGTATCATGTGCGCGTCGACCAACACCCGAGCCCCACCGAAGTGACCGAGAACATCCGCCGCTTTAACGATTTGGGCCTCATCGTCCATATCACCGAGCTCGACGTCTGGCTTCCCACCCAGGTCACCGCCGAACATCTCCAACAACAGGCGGAAGTTTACCGCCAAGTCTTCGAAACCGTCCTCGCCGCCCGCAACTGCCCTGCCGTCTTGCTCTGGGGCTTCACCGACCGCTACTCGTGGGTGCCCGGCAACACCGGTGGCACCTTCGATCATGCCTTGATCTATGACCGCGACTACCGCCCCAAACCGGCCTACGCCGCCATCGCCGCCGCCTTGCGCTGAGACCCCAGACATCCTGACCTCGGAGGAAATGGAGAGTCGAAGGTCTAAACGTCCGAAAGTCTAAAGTCGCAGAATGGACCCGTCCGCATGAAACATATCGTCTTCAACCCGCTTTGGTTGCTCGCCGCCCTGCTGTGTCAGTGCGGCGCGCCACAACCGCCGCGCTGCACCTATGTGCCGCGGGCGTCGCGGGCACCGGCGGCCACGCTCACTGGCAGCGCCCGCCAGTCATGGCAGGTTCTGGCCCGCACTGCGCCCGCCCGGGATCGGGCGGCAGCCCAAGCCGTCTACAACGTCGCCGTAGGCAAACTTTTCGATCAACTCCGTTGTGGGGCCGGTTCGTGGGCGGCACGGGCCGCCGCCCTCGGCACCTGTATCGCCCCGCCCGATGCCCGGCATGCGGACTTGGAAAAAATCGACGCGCTGTTTCCGGCCGCGCTGGTTAGCACCGCTGAGTTGGATACCCGCCGGACCACCACCGGCATGGGTATTCCGCTGGTGGGTTGGAAAAAGACCACTCCCGTTGGCACCCCGCGCCCGGCGTTCTTGCTGCCCACCGGCCTGCCCTATCCGGTCACTGCCACCCTCGACTGCGCTGGCACCGGCCCGCCGGTTTGGCATTTCTTCAAGCGCTGGTTGTCCGACGACACCGCCGTTGGCGCGCGCCGCGAGACTCTGGCGGCCGATTGGTCCGCGCCTAACGCTTTTTACTGGCAGATGAGCAATCTCGATGATTTCAAGATCCAGAACGTCTTGCTACCCGACCGCTTCAGTCAGGAAACCGGGCTCTATTTCCTGCAACCCTATGACCCGGAAAAAATCCCGGTTGTTTTAATTCACGGCTTGGTGTCCTCGCCGGATGCCTTTAAAATCACCATCAACGAACTTGCCCCAGAGCCGTGGTTCCGCCAACACTATCAAATCTGGCTCTATAACTACCCCACCGGCAGCCCTTGGCTCTATAGCAGCATGCGCTTCCGCGAACTCATGCGCCAGGCTTGCGCCTATGCCCGCACCAAGGGTGCCACCCACAAGCTCAACCAAATGGTCGTCGTCGGCCACTCAATGGGCGGTATCATCGCTCGCTCCAGCGTCACCAAGCCCGGCTCGGCATTCTATGATGCCTATTTCCACCAGCCGATCGAGCAGCTCAAAGTGTCGGCGAAAAACCGCGGTATCATCCTCGAGACCACGCTCTATCAACCTCTGCCGGAACCGCGCCGGGTCGTCTTTATGGCGGTGCCGCACCGTGGCAGCCCCGCCGCCAACTTTGAAATCTCGGTGCTCCTGTCCAAGCTCATCCAACTGCCCAAACGGCTCTCGGTCAATTTCCTCGATTCCATTGTGCAGACCGTGGGCAGTGTGCTCGACGGCAATGCCCTGCAACCGCACCTGCCCACTTCCATCAACAGCCTCGCCCCCGATGACAAGACCATCCTCGCGCTCGGTCGGCTCCCACTGCCCTCCGGAATTGCTTTCCACTCCATCATCGGCGACCGCGGCAAAGGTGACACTCCCCACAGCAGTGACGGCGTCGTCCCTTACGAGTCATCTCATGTCACTCCGGTCGCCTCGGAAAAAATCGTCCCCTGCAACCACAGCGTCCCCCATTGCCCGGCCACCTGCGAAGAACTCAAACGCATTCTCAAGCTGCACCTGAAGAGTAAAAGCTGAAAACTGAAACGCTGAAATCCTGAAATAAGGAAACACTCTTCCCTCCTCTCCCCATGTCCCCCGAACAACAACTCACTCACCTCGTCGCCGGCACCGCCAAGGTCCTGTCCCCCACTGAATTGTTAGACAAGCTCCGGCTGGGCCGCCCGCTGCGCATCAAGCTCGGGGTGGACCCGACGGCACCGGACATTCATCTCGGCCACACCGTGGCGTTGGAGAAGCTGCGCCAGTTCCAGCTGTTAGGCCATCAGGCGGTGTTGCTCATTGGCGACTTCACCGCCACCGTGGGCGACCCGTCGGGGCGCACCGCCACCCGCCCGCCGCTCACCCGCGATGAGGTGCTGGCCAATGCCGCGACCTACACCGACCAGGCGTTCAAGATATTGGACCGGGCGCAAACCGAGATTGTGTATAACGGTGATTGGTTCCGCAAGATGACCTACGAAGAAATCCTCCGGCTCAATGCCCGCGTCACCCTTCAGCAAATGCTCCAGCGCGAGGACTTCCGCAACCGCCTTGATGCCGGTCAGGAAATCCGCCTCCACGAACTCCAATACCCGATCATGCAGGGTTGGGATTCCGTGGAAATCCGCGCCGACGTGGAAATCGGCGGCACCGACCAGCTCTTCAACATCCTCGTCGGCCGCGACCTCCAGAAAGAAGAGGGCCAACCCCAACAGGTCGTGATGGTCCTTCCTTTGTTAGAAGGTCTCGATGGCGTCCGCAAGATGTCCAAGTCCTATGGCAACTACGTCGGCGTGAGCGATCCGCCGCAGGAAATGTTCGGCAAGCTCATGAGTGTTTCTGACGAACTGATGGACCGGTATTACTTGCTGTTGTTAGGTGAATCCCGCGACCCCGCCGGCCACCCGATGGAAGCCAAGAAAGCCCTCGCCGAGAAACTCACCGGCCGCTATCACGGGGTGGAGGCCGGCGTGGCCGCCCGCGCCGATTGGGACACCCGCTTTTCAAAAAAGGATCTGGCCGCGGCTGATCTGCCGGAGCTCCTCCTTGCCGATCTGCCCGCAAACCTCAACGTGCTCAGCCTCACCGCCCACGCCTTCAAGACCGCCTTCGGCATCGA
The DNA here is from genome assembly GCA_037133375.1 of Verrucomicrobiota bacterium. GTDB lineage: Bacteria > Verrucomicrobiota > Verrucomicrobiia > Verrucomicrobiales > Akkermansiaceae > Luteolibacter. Next base: position 3,602 of record JBAXOF010000033.1, read on the forward strand.
CAAATCCAATAGCGAACTGCGCAAGCAATTCATCACCACCGGCTCGGTCCAACTTAACGGCGAAAAATTGTTGGATCCCGCAGCCCCCGTCTCACCCCGCGCCGGCGATGTGCTCAAGCTTTCCAAAAAACACGCCGTGCGCGTGGCTTAAGTTCCAGGGAACCGCTGATTTCAAACGGCTTGCCGTCGTCACGACCGCCTGCTATGGTCCGCCCATGACCGCGCTGAGACAGCCGAATTTCATCACCATCGCCGACTACCTCGCGGGTGAGGAGGGCCGCGGGGTGAAACACGAATATCTTGGTGGCAGTGTCCACGCCATGGCCGGAGCCAGCAACCGCCATAATGTGATTGCCGGCAATAGCTTCGCTCAGTTGCACGGCCAACTCCGTGGCAAATCCTGCCAGCCCTTCAACAGCGATACCAAAGTCCGCATCGAGTTTCCCGACCACATCCGCTTCTATTATCCGGACGCGATGGTCGTTTGCCATCCGAATCAGGCGTCCGATCACTTCCAAGACCAACCGGTCGTCATCTTCGAAGTTCTGAGCGACTCGACTTGCCGCACCGACCTTGGTGAGAAACGTGACGCGTACCTAACGATTCCGTCGTTGCAAGTTTTGCTTTATGTCGAGCCGGGTATGCCGGCGGTCACGGTCCATCGCCGCAAGTCCGAAGGCGGCTTTGCGCTGGAGTATCACTCCGGCCTCAACAGCACGATTCCCCTGCCCGAGATCGACGCCGCGCTCTCGCTCGCCGCGCTCTATGAGCGGGTGGAGTTTGCTCCCGGCGCGGCATTCTTGTGAAAGCCCGCCATGGTGCCGCGCGTATCCGCCGTCACCTATGAAGACCACCTTGAGTCGCCGCCATTTCCTTCACACCACCGCCGCCGCCGGCCTCGGCCTCACCACGCTCGGGCTCGCCTCGCGGGCTCGCGCTGTTTCGCCCAATGGTAAACTTCGCGTGCTTTCCATTGGCGTGGTCGGCACCATCGGCGAAGCTGACCGCCACGCGGTGGCCAGCCATCCCGAAGTGGAGATCACCGGCCTGTGCGATGTGGATTCCAACTACCTGGCCAAGGCCGCCGCAGAACATCCCGCTGCCTTCACCTGCCGCGACTACCGCGAGGCCTTCGCCAAACACGCCGACAAGTTTGACGCCGTGATCGTGTCGGTGCCCGACCACTCGCACGCGCCTATCCTGCTCACCGCAATGGCCCACGGCAAACACGTCTATGGCCAAAAACCGCTGGTCCATCAACTCGAGGAATTGGTGATGGTCGAGCAGGCACTCAAGGCCAGGCCGACCCTCGTCACCCAGCTCGGCAACCAACGCATGGCTAATCCCGGCCGCCGCGCCGCCGTCGAAATCCTGCGCCAAGGCCAGCTTGGCAAAGCCATCGAGGCCTACACCTGGACCGGCTCACCTAACAAGGGCCAGTATTTCAACTACGGCAAGGTCTTCAAGGAAAACTCCAACGTGCCAGCCAACCTCGATTACGATCTGTGGCTCGGCCCTTGTGCCAAAATGCCATTTTACGATTTGTTAGCCCCGGTGAAGTGGCGCTCGTGGTGGGAATTCGGCACCAACGGCCTCGGCGACTGGGGTTGCCACATCCTTGACGTGATCTTCTTCGCCTACGACGAATTGATGTCGCCGGTCTCGGTCAAGACCGACTGCGCGGAGCCCGCCGGCAAAGTCTTCCACGTCAATCCGTGCAAATCCACCGTCGTCTATAACGTCACCTCCGACAAGTTTGCCGGCAAGACCTTTCCGATCCACTACTACGACACCGACCAACAACCGACGCTGGAGCAAATGCGCATTCCGGTGCCGATCAAGGGCGGCAACATGACCGTGGTGGTGTGCGAAGGCGGCACCCTGGTGCTCGAAGCGGACGGGCGCCTCAAGATCTGGCGCGATGGCAAGATGGAGGAAGGTCTGCGGATGCCCGGCCTGCCACCCTTCCCGCCCCTCAACCATTGGCACGCCTGGGTGGATAATTGCCTCGGCAAGAAAACCGAACTGCGCACCCCGTTCAAGGACGCCGCACGCATCACGGAAGCCGTCCTGCTCACCGTCAAAGCCACCCGCTTCCCCGGCCAGGAACTCCTCTGGGATAAGTCGAAACTCGCCTTCACCAATCACGCGGAGGCCACCCAGACCCTCATCCGCCGCAACTACCGCGACGGCTTCGCCCCGCCCCGCGTCGTCTAACATGCCGTCGCCCGCCCCGTGCAGGGACCGCCCCCGAATGGCGCTAACTTAAGGGGGATTGGGAACGGTTCTTGTGGCGTGAATGACTCAAGGAGGGGCGATCTCCGAATCGCCCTCTTCATTCTTGGCTAATGGTCTTGACAGCGCGCCCTGCGCCGTCAACAAAGCGGCATATGAAAAACATCCCGGTTTTGCACGTCTGCGAGACGAGTCTCGCCGCCGCCTACGAAAAGGCCCTCATCGCACTCTATGAGGGCGGGGTGGGCTTCCGCACCCAATACGACAAACCCGGCGACCCGCTCAGCCTCGACTGCACGCTGAATCTAACCGTGCTCGAGCCGCTGGCCGAACCGATGATCCACAAGGCGTTTCCCGGCGGCATCGAGGATTTGCGCGAATATGTCATGGAGGTCGGCGGTGCCAAGGACCACTGGGTCAAGAGCATGAACGACCCTAACGATACACGCTGGGAATACACCTATCACGGCCGCCTCAGCAATTACGGATCGTGGCAGGAATCCCACGATGGCAAGGCAACGCGCGTCGGCGCGTTCAGTGTGGACCAGATCGAGGCAGTCATCGCCAAACTGGTGAAGCAACCGTTCACCCGCCAGGCCCAGATGATCACCTGGATGCCTAACATCGACCTCGAATGCTACGATCCGCCCTGCCTGCAATCCATCTGGTATCGGTTGATGGAAGACGAGGCCGACGGCAGTTGGTGGCTCAATTGCAACATCCGCTTCCGCAGCAATGACGCGTGGGGCGCGAGTTTCATGAACATGTTCGGCTTCATCCTGTTCAACCGCGACGTGATCGCTGCGGAAATCGCCAAGCGCAGCGGCCGCAGCATCAAACTCGGCCGCCTCAACTGGCAGGCCGATTCCTATCACATTTATGGCAAGGACATCGCGGCAGCCAAGGCCCGGCTCTTCGACCGCCTCGCCACCACCGCCTTCGAGAACCGCGTTTATGAGTTCTCCGACGAGTTGATCCAGGAAATCTATCAAGAAGCCGAACCCGCCGTCCGTCTCAAGATCGAGGAATACGACCGCTCCCATTGAGCTGCGTGCCCATGACCAGCCACACCGCGCCACTCACCGCCGCCCAGGTGGCCACGCTGCGTCAGGTGTTGCAGCGCGATGGCTTCGACTTCGAGACGAAGGAGCATGCGCTGTTTGCCGCGCGCAAGGGCAAGCTGAATGTCACCGTCTATCAGAAAGGCCCCAAGGTCCTCATTCAAGGCAAGGCCACCGACGACTTCATCCGCTTCACCCTGGAACCCGAAATCCTAGGCGAGGCCCGCCTCGGCTACGAGGAACTCCTTGAGCCGGACCATTTCGCGCCGCATTTTGGCATCGATGAAAGCGGCAAGGGGGACTATTTCGGCCCGCTCGTCATTGCCGGTGCCTTCACGGATGCCACCATCACCCGCCAGCTCATGGACGCCGGCATCATGGACTCCAAACGCGTCACTAGCGCCGCCCGCATCCGCCAGCTCGCCGCGGTAATTCGCGCCACACCCGGCTGCCGCACCGAGGTGGTGGCCATCGGGCCCGAGCGCTACAACGCGCTCTACGCCGCATTTGGCAACCTCAACCAACTCCTCGCCTGGGGCCACGCCCGCGTCATCGAAAACCTCGCCGCCGCTCTCCCTAACTGCCCACGCGCGCTCAGCGACCAATTTGCCAACCCGCGCGTCCTGCAACGTGCGTTCCAGCAAAAAGGCCTCAGCCTCACCCTCGAACAACGCACCAAGGGCGAGAGCGACATCGCCGTGGCCGCCGCCTCCATCCTTGCCCGCGAGCGCTTTATCGATTGGATCGACAAAACCTCCACCGCCTCTGGCATCCGCTTGCCGCTCGGGGCCGCTGCCGCCGTGATCCAAGCGGGTCGCGATCTGCTGGCCCGCCACGGCCCGGATGCCCTCGCCAAGACCGCCAAGCTGCATTTTTGCACCACCCAGCTCATCCTTGACACCACGCCACCCGCTGCCAACCGGGACTGATTCGGCCCCTCTCCAAAATGCCCAACAATTAAGAGTTTTTTTGCGCGACAATCCATTGCCAAGCGGCTTGTAATTGGCCACACGCCTTTGCCGTCTCATCCCCTCTTCCCATGGCCACCCTTACTAAACGCGAACTTTCTATCAGAATAACCGAGAAACTCGGGGCCAAGGGCCTCGAAATCACCCAGCAAACCATTTCTGAAATTGTCCAAACCCTCATCGACGAAATCACCGACGCCCTGGCGCATGGCAATAATGTTGTCATGCGGAAATTCGGCGCCTTTGAAGTCCGTGAGTTGAAGGCCAAACTCGGCCGTAACCCGAAGAACCCGACCGCCACCGTCAAGATTCCCGCGCGGGCCGCCGTCAAGTTCAAACCCGGCAAGGAAATGCGGGAGAAGGTCGCCGCCGCCCTCAAGGTCGTGCGCGAGCGCAAGAAATAACCCGTGGCGGCGGTTTGCAACCGCCAGACCCAAGCCCCCATGAACCGCGCAACGTTGTCCCGCAAAGGTCGCATCGCTTGTGCGTTTCTCACTGCCATCCTATGCAGCTCCTGCGGCCACAGTTACCCGGGATACCAGACCCGGGCTTACACCGTGCGCGGCCAGACCTATCATCCGATGAGTGTCGAGCGGGCGCTCACCTATCAGGAAACCGGCACCTGCTCGTGGTATAACGAATCGTCGTTTTTCGGGCTCCTGCGCGGCACCACCTCGCTTGGCGAGAAAGTCATGCCATGGGATCTCATCGGTGCCCACAAGACGTTGCCGTTGCCCTGCCTCGTCAAAGTCACCAACGTCAAAACCGGCAAATCCGTCACCGTCCGCATCAACGACCGCGGCCCGTTCATCGCCGGACGCATCCTCGACCTGGCACCCCGCGCCGCCAAAAAAATCGGCTTCTATGACAAGGGGCTCACCACCACTCATCTTGAAGTCCTGTCCGTCGGCGATGGCTCCTACAAACGCAGCAAGAACCATGGCTGGTTTTTCTGGTAAGCAGAGCCCTTGGGCCCTCACCACCACCGAGCGCAAGCGCATCCTCGTCACCGCCTCATCTCACTCTACGGACTGGCGGAAGCAGAAATCAAGCTGGTGGAATATAATGCCAGTCATTATATTGTTGACAGACTTGTCACAGTCTTCCTGCCGGGGGGGCATTGGCGACGGGAAAACGGAATCAATTGCCCCGCATCGGCGCATCAGGTAGGCTCCGCGCCGCGAACCCAAGTGTCCCCGCACGCCACCATCATCATGCCAAAACTCTTTCGCGTCCTCATTTGGGTTGCTGTTTCACTGTTAGGCACACTTGCGGTTGGGGTGATGGCATGCCAGCGTGGCGAACCGGTCAACGCGTTGTGGTTGGTGATAGCTGGGGGGTGCACGTTTGCGGTGGCCTATCGGTTTTACGCGGCCTGGCTGATGGCCAAGGTGCTGACTATTGATGACCGGCGCGCGCCGGCGGCCATCACCTGCAATGACGGCAAGGACTTCGTGCCCACGCCCAAATGGGTGGTTTTCGGCCATCACTTTGCCGCGATAGCCGGGCCCGGGCCACTGGTGGGACCGGTGTTGGCGGCCCAGTTCGGCTACTTGCCGGGGGCCTTGTGGATTCTGGTGGGAGCCACCCTTGGTGGTGGGGTGCACGACTCGGTGGTGTTGTTTTCCTCGATGCGCCGCAACGGCAAATCGCTCGGCCAGATGATCCGTGAAGAACTCAATCCGGTGCTCGGCATCATTGCTCTCATCAGTCTGTTAGTGATCATGACCATCCTGCTGGCGGTGCTCGGCCTGGTGGTGGTCAAGGCTTTGGCGGAAAGCCCGTGGGGTCTGTTCACCATCGCGGCCACCATTCCGCTGGCCTTCATCATGGGCCTGGCAATCAAGAGTGGCAAAGTCAGTGTCACCCACGCCACTCTGTTCGGCGTGATCGGCCTATTGGCGGCGGTCGTGGCCGGCAAATACCTGCCACCCGCGTGGGCGGCGGCGCTCACCCTGAAATCGACCCAACTGGCGTGGGCGATCATGATCTACGGCTTTGCCGCGAGCGTGCTGCCGGTGTGGATGCTGCTGGCACCGCGCGATTATCTCAGTACGTTCATGAAGCTGGGCACGGTTGCGCTGTTAGGCCTGTTCATTGTGTTTTTGGCACCACCCTTGCAGATGCCGGCGCTCACGCCGTTCATCCACGGCGGCGGGTTTGTGGTGCCTGGTCCGGTGTTTCCGTTTGTGTGCATCACCATCGCCTGCGGCGCCATCAGCGGCTTCCACTCGCTCATTGCTTCCGGCACCACCCCCAAAATGCTCACCCGCGAAAAGGACATCCGCCTCGTCGGCTACGGCGCGATGGTCGTCGAAATGTTGGTTGCCTTGATGGCGGTTATCGCCGCCTGCGCCCTGCCGCCCGGCGAATACTTCGCCATCAACTCGCCGGTTGATCCTAACAATGCAGTCGCCGTCGCCGCGCAAATCCAGACCATCAACTCCTACGGCCCCGCCTACGCTATCAGCCAGGAGCGCATGCAGGCGCTCGCCTCCGACCTCGGCGAGATCCATATGATCGGCAAGGTCGGCGGCGCGCCCACCTTTGCGGTGGGCATGGCGCGGATGTTCGCCGCCATCATCCCCGGCAAGACCGCGCTCTCGCTGTGGTATCACTTCGCCATCATGTTCGAGGCGTTGTTTATTCTAACCACCTTGGATGCCGGCACCCGCGTCGGCCGCTTCATCCTGCAAGACTTGTTAGGCGAGATATCGCCGCGGCTGCGCGACACCCGCTCGTGGCCGGCCAATATCCTGGCCACCGGCCTGCTGGTATCGGCGTGGGGGTTTTTCCTCTATCAAGGTGCGCTCGACCCCGAGGGCATCGCCAAGAGCCTGTGGCCGCTCTTCGGCATCTCCAACCAATTGTTGGCGGTAATCGCGTTTTGCTTCGGCACGGTGGTTTTGATCAAGATGGGCAAGGCCCGGTATTGTTGGATCACGCTGTTGCCGATGTTCCTGCTCACGGTGGCCACCTTCAGCGCGGGCTTGCTGAAAATCTTCTCGGCCAACGCCGCGGGGTTTCTCCCTGCGATCCGCAAGCTCGAGGGCAAAATCGCCGGCGGTCTCGACGGCCCGGCGCTGGCCGCCGCCAAGAACTCATTGTTCAATGCCCGCATCGACGTGGTGGTGACCGCCACCTTGCTGATGTTTGTCACTCTCATTGTGATCGGCACCGCCTACGAATGTTGGCTGCTCTTGACCAAGCGCAAGCCAAGCGTGCTGCGTGAGAGCCCGTATGAACTTTTGCGGGAACCACACGCAGCGCCGGAAGGCATCCCGCCGCCCATCGCGCCTGCCATCATGTGAGTATCGGAGGCGGCCGCACTCTTCATAGGCGCGCTGGTGACAGCGCGGAGTGACACGATTCCCGACGGCTCCCAGCCGCCCGATCACGGCTTGGTCATCACCAACACGGAATTGGTGGATGCGCCGCCCCACACGCCGGTGCCGGTGGCGTTGATCATAAAGGCCGTAGTGCCCGCGGGCAAGGGCTTGCTGGCGACCACTTCGTCCTTGGTGATGGTGCAGGGGATGGTGGGCAAAGTCTGGTTTTTCCATTCGGTGGTGGCCGTTGTGAAACCGACCGCCGCGCTCTGGATTTCACCCGTATACTTGGCATGCACCAGTCCGTCCTTGGGATTGACCTGGGGCCGCGCAAACCTCGGCATCGGCGCGCTGCCTTTCACGACGCTGTTGGCGAAGCCGCCGATCTCCCAGACTTCCTCCCAACCGAAGCCGTGGCCGTGGGGCAAAAATGGCCGAATGCACATGGAACTCGGTCCGCCTGCGGTCTCCGCTGATTTGCTGAACTTATCAAGGGGGAAGACGTTCTCGTTAGCCCCTTGCACCCATAGCATCGGCATCTTGGCGTAGGGCAGGTAGGCCGACGGATCCCACTTGGCCAGATAAACCCGGTATTGCTCGGGAGTCATGTCATGTTTGTGGATGAAGCCGCCGCCATAGACGGGAATGACGAAAGCGAATCTTGAGTCCACGCCTGCGACGGTGCTGACGATCGTGCCACCCCAGGAGATGCCAGTTAGACCGATCTTTTTCGGGTTGATCTCGGGAAATGAGCGCAACAGTGAATTGGCGCGGATCACATCCGCCACCGCATGATAGAACCATTGTTCGGTGTCGGGCAGGGCGACGTCGCCAAACCAACTGATGCGTTTGGGCCCGGCGTTCGGGTGTCCTTGTTCCGTCGGGAAATTCCCTTGCACGCCAAAGAAGTGCGAGCCCGGCAAGTGGCCCTCCAAGTCCATCGCGATGGCCGCGTAGCCATTCGAGTTCCACTTCCTCACCCACTCGGGAAAGGCCGTGCCGCCACCGCCGTGGGCGCATACCACCGCCGGCCAACCGCCCGCTGGCGGCGTCCCTGCCGGAGCCGCATAGTAGGCAAACACCCAGGTCGGTTTGCCCTTGTAATCTGCACCCTCATAGAAAAACGCCCGCATCCCATTGGCCGGACGCTCGGTGGTGGCATGCACCATGGGCACCTTCGCCAGCGCCGCCCCATCCCATGGAATGACCCGCTTCCCCGGTGCCGGCTCAGCCGATACCGCTTGGCCGGCGCATGCCAGCAGCAGGAGCAATAGCTTGAATTTCTGAAATGGTCTGGCTTTGTTAGATAAATGCATGGCAATATATGGAGGACGCTGGAGCTTACCCTGCCGCTACGCGCTGCCAAGCAATTATTATGTCGATCGATGTGACCGGCTGCCTATCTATCCGATATATCGAAGCCAACCCCGGACGTCAGGATGAACCGGCCTCAGCGCTCGGTGCCATCGACGAAAGTTTTCCACACCGAGAAATCCGCATTGAGAATGACGATGTCTGCCCGAAAACCTGGCTCAAGTTTGCCCATGCCCTCGAGGCCGAGCGAGCGGGCCTGATTCCATGAGGTGGCTTTTACGAGTTGGTGGAGTGGCAGCAGAGCGAGCATGGCCAGGTTGCGGACGCCCTCATTGTAGCGCAAGCAGGAACCGGCGAGCGCGCCGCCTTGTTGGAGGCGGGCGGCACCGTCTTTGACCACCACGGCGAGCCCGCCGAGTGTGGTTGCCCCATCGCCGATCCAGGAGGCAGCCATCGAGTCGGTGATGAGCATCAGGCGCTCAATAGGCACCACTTTGAACACCAGCTTGAGCATGTCCGGGCAAAGGTGGATGGTGTCGCAGATTATCTCCAGCAGGAGGTCGTCATCTAGCAAGCCCGCGCCGACCACGCCGATTTCGCGGTGGTGCAACGGAGTCATGGCATTGCCAAAATGCGTGATATGGGTGAGCCCGGCCGCCTTGGCCGCAAGTATTTGTGCAGCGGTGGCCGAGGTGTGGGCGGCGGAGCTGGAGATGCCCAGTTGCTGCGCGCCACGGATCACGTCGAGTGCGCCGGCAAGCTCCGGCGCGATCGACACGATCAAGGTGTTGGCGATGGCATGCAGCGCCTTAAGTTCTGCTAGATCCGGCGGACGGATGAACTGCGGGTCTTGCGCGCCGGCATGCTTTGTGTGGATAAACGGCCCTTCGATGTGGAGCCCGGGGGTTTTGCAAAACTCCTGGTTGGCAAAATACCCGGCACACGCGGCGGCCACTTGTTTGAGCTTGGCGTGGGGCTGGGTGAGCGTGGTGGGCAACCAACAGGTGACGCCTTCCTGCAACTTGCGCCTCGCGATGTGGCGGATCGCCTCGAGCGTGCCATCGCAAACATCGTGGTGATCGGCACCGTGCGCGTGGATGTCGATAAAGCCCGGCATGCTGAGGCGGCCTGCGGCATCGAGGTGAGTGTCCGCGGCGGGTTGCGGCTCATCGGAATTGAGCACCGCCGCGATCCTGCCGTTTGCCAGCAATAGCGCGCCATTCGCGATTTCAAAGTCCGGCGATACGATGCGGGTGTTATGGATCAGCGTCTTCATGAATCAACAAACAAAAGGAACGCCCGGACTATTTGCCAGCCGCAGATGCCTGACAAGAAACTTCATTCATTATCGTGCGGTGGTTGGTTGATCGTGGTCAACGTGGGTGCGCGGATTCAGAACCCCAGTTTTTTCTTTTGTGCGCGCACGGGATGCGCTCAAGTCGGTGCTGTCACCCGCCCTGCTCACCTCACCGCCCTGCTCACCCCCGCTCTCATTCATGAAACTCACCACCTACACCGGCGGCTTCTGCGAAACCAACGGTTACCTCGTCGAAACCCCGAACGGCAATTTCATCGTGGATGCGCCCGACGGGATCGCTGCCTGGGTGGCAGCGCGCGGAGTGCGCGTGGATGACGTGTTGCTCACTCATCAGCACTTCGACCATGTGCTGGATGCCGCCGCGCTCCAGGCGACCGGCGCGCGCCTGCATGCCATGGAGGACTACGCGCTTGAATTCACCTTGGAGTCCCTGACTCGCCAGTGGGGCATGCCGGTTGAGGTAACTCCCTATCAAATTGATAGAAAGTTGGTGGCGGATGCCGTTTCTCCGTTCCACCTTTGTGGTTTACAATTTTTGCTCTATCACATTCCCGGTCACGCACCGGACAGCGTGGTGTTGCATCTGCCTGACCATGAACTCGCGTTCTCCGGTGACACCCTGTTTGCCGGGTCCATCGGGCGCACCGATTTGCCGGGTGGCAGCCACCAGCAATTGCTCGACGGGATTGCACAGCATCTGCTCACGTTGCCGCCGCAGACCCGCCTGTTGCCCGGCCACGGCCCGGTCACCACTGTCGGCGAGGAAACCGACACCAATCCCTATCTGGCATGATCCGGTCGCAGCGCCGCCAATGCCCTGCGCGTCCCGGGCCACCGTGGCGCGGGCATTCTGCCCAATACTGTTTACTTAGCACCTAACGAGGTGAAGCTTCAGGCACCGCGACAAGCGTTGGGTATGAAAACCACTGCAAGAACTGCTGCCACTGAGGAAGAATTGGCAAAATGATGCTGCGGCAAAATGATGGAAGAAAAGATTAGAATTTCTGAGAATGGCAGCATAATTCCACTTCTTCATGATTTCACCCTAGGTATTTTCGCTGCGGCTGGAAGCCACAGCTACGGCTCCGCCCACAGTCCGCCGCTTGAGTCCCCGCCTATTTTTCCACCTGCAAGCGCATGAAGCGCCGGGCCTGCCCGGCATACGGCACGCTGTCGCGCACGGTCACCAGCCAATAACTCCCGCCGCCTGGAGTCGGGTCGGTTTGCGACACCACGGTTGCCGCCGGGGCCCATGCATTGCCATCCAGGGAGTCGGCGGCCTGCACCGTGTACGTCACATCGCTGGCTGTCTTGCTTTTCCGATAGGTCAGCGTCAGGTAGCCGGCTTGGCGGGAGGTGGTGGGCAGGTTGCTCGTGCCGCAGGTCATGGGAGGAAGCGCCAGGGCATATTTCATCAGGTTGGTGATGCCATCGTGGGCGGGCGTGGCCAGATCCCCGCTGATGGCCGGATCAGCCAAGTCTGCGGGATCGGTGAAAACACGGGCTTTCCACGCCGTGTAGCCACTGACTGCAACCGTGAAGGTGTAGGTGGTCGTGGATCCATCTTGCGCGGTCACCACGGTGGCAATGGCCTGGGTGTCGGTTATAGGAATCACCGCGCTGGTTGCGCCAGAGGCCACCCTCGTGCCATTCACCTTGATCGTGGATGTTAGGTCAGACGCCGTGGGAGTCACCGCCACTCCGGTTGCGGTTGCTGGCAGGATCGCCATGTAGGCCGTGGTGCCTGTTGCAAATGCCGGGCTCAGGGAGCCGGCATTTATAGACAGCCCGGCGAGCGCGGACACCGTTGATAGCCGCGTCACGGTCACCGTGTAGGTCGATTGCGTGGTCCCATCCTGGGCTGTGACCAATACACTGATCGGGTTGCTGCCAAGCACCAGTGGGATTGACGCACCGGCGGTGCCCGTTGCCACGCTGAATCCGTTCACTGTGACCTTAGCGTTGGAATCCGTCACCGTGGGAGTCACTGACATCACGCTGGCTGTCACGGAAGCCGTGTAAGCCGTGATGCCCGTGACAAAGGTCGGGCTCAATGCCCCCGCGCTGAGCGCCAGGCCGGACAACGTGGATACCGTCGATACCCGCGTCACGGTCACGGTGTGGGTTGTTAGAGATATCCCGTCCTGTGCTGTGACCACCACAGAGATCGGGTTGTCGCCCACCACCAGCGGGATTGAGGCACTGGCTGTGCCGCTGGCCACGGTGACGCCGTTCACCTTCACGGCCGCATTGGCTTCCGTCACGCTCGGCGTGACCGTCACCGAGGCTGTGGCATTGGACACGCTGGCGGTGTAGACCGTAGTGCCGGCGGCAAACATTGGACTGATCGACCCACTGCTGAGCGCCAGCCCGGACAGCGTCGAGTTGCTCGAAACATGGAAGGCCGCCAGCGCCATGACGTGGTTGGCGCTCGACCCGGTCGCCAGATCCGTGAATTTCTCGCCGCTGCCGAGGGTGGATCTCGTCACCGCAATGGGCACGTTGCTGCTTGTGATCGTGAGGTCGTTGCCAAGCTGGCCATTGTTGTTAGATCCCCATGCGGCAAGAGTGCCGTCCGCACACAGGGCCAGGCTATGGGAGTTACTGCCGCCAATCGCCGTGATGGTCTTGTTGAAAAGGACGCCTGTGGCAGTGGCAACTCTTACCGGCACGCTGCTGTCGGTCGTGTTTCCGTTGCCGAGTTGGCCGTTGTTATTCCTACCGAAGGCCGCCAGCGTGCCATCCGAGCACAGAGCCAACGTGTGCCATCCGCCGGTGGCAATCGCGGTGATCACCTTGCCGGAGAGCACGTCGGAAGCATCCACCACCACCGGGAGGTTGCTGTTGATGAGACTGTCGTTGCCAAGTTGCCCATAGTTGTTGCGACCCCACGAAACGAGCGACCCATCCGAGCACAGCCCGATGCTGTGGTCACTGCCGCCGACGAGAAAGAGGACCGTCCGGCCGTTCAACTCGCCGGAAGCCGTGATGTTAACCGGCACGTTGCTGTTGTTGAGGGTGTTGTTGCCGAGTTGCCCATAGGCGTTATTGCCCCAAGTGAACACAGACCCGTCAGCACAGCGGGTAAGGCTGTGGTTGTAGCCCGCCGCAATCGCCACCACGGTCTTGTTCAACAAGGCTCCGGTCATGGTGACCGCCACCGGCACGTTGCTGCTGGTATTATTGCTGTTGCCGAGTTGACCGGATGAATTGAACCCCCACGCGACCACGGTTCCATCCGAGCACAGAGCCATGCTGTGATTGAAGCCAGCGGCAATCGCCACGACCGTCTTGTTATACAAAGCCGTTCCGCTCGATCTCGTCACCGCCACCGGCACGTTGCTATTGTTGTTCGACCCATCGCCAAGTTGCCCATAAGTGTTATTCCCCCAGGCGGCCATGGTTCCATCCGAGCACAAGGCAACACTGTGCGATGACCCCACGGCTATGCTAACAAACGTCTTGTTGGCTAACATGTCGGAGGTCGTCACCGCCAGCGGCACACTGCTGCTTGGGCTGTCGGTGTTGCCAAGCTGGCCAAGACCGTTGGAGCCCCAAGTATACGCCTTGTTGTCCGCCCACTGCAGCACCAGATCATTGCCCGTGCCGCCATAGTAGTTCACCACAAACCGATAGCTGTCGTTGTTGTAGGGCAAAGTCACGACTTGGCCTTGAACCAGATTGGAAAAGCTGCCGGTGATGAAAGCAAGTCCGGTGTTCCTCACCACCATCAGATGGTTCCCGGCACTTGGCGCATAGCCCAGAGACAAGTTCACCACATTGGCCGGAGTCGTGATATGAGCCAGCGAACAGGGAACCGTCGTGGCAGAGGTGAAGCTAGGGGCCACCAACGCCGGACGCGTCACGGTGACCGTGTAGGATGTGGTGAATGTGGGGTCCTGGGCGGTGACCAATACGGTGATTGCGTTAGGTCCCACCGCCAGCGGAATCGAGGTGCTGGCCACACCCGAAGCCACGCTCACTCCGTTCACTCTGACCGTCGCCGCCGGATGGGTCACGGCGGGGGTCACCGTTAGGCCCGCGGTGGCATTCGGCACGTTGGCAGCGTAGGCCATGGTTCCTGTGGCAAATACCGGACTCAAGGTCCCCGTGCTGAGTGCCAGTCCGGATAGCGAGGAGTCCGTGGCAAACCGCGTCACCGTGACCGTGTAGGTCGATGTCGTGGTTCCATCCTGGGCAGTGACCAGAACCGTGATCGGGTTAGTGCCCACGACCAGAGATATTGAAGCACTGGCTGTCCCCGAGGTGACAGGAGTTCCGTTCACTGTGACCGCAGCAAATAAATTTGTCAGAGTTGGTGTCACCGTAATCGAAGCAGTAGCGTTGGGCACGCTGGCCGTGTAGGTCTTGGTCGCTGCGGCAAATGCCGGACTCAGAGTGCCCGAGCTGAGCGTTAGGACCGAGAGCGAGGAGACCGTGGAAATCCGATTCACCGTGACGGTATAGGTGGATGTCGTGATCCCATCCTGGGCGGTGACCAACACCGTGATCGTGTTGTTGCCGACCGTTAGCGTGATCGCCCCGCTGGCAGATCCTGACGCAACCGCCGTTCCATTCACTTTGACTGTTGCCGTCGCATCCGTCACCGTGGGCGTGACCGTAATCGAAGAAGTGGCATTGGGTACACTGGCCGTGTAGGCCGCAGTTCCAGTGGCGAAAACCGGGCTCAATGTCCCTGTGCTGAGCACAAGTCCTGAAAGGGTGGATACCGTTGATATCCGCGTCACCGTGATGGTGTATGTCGATGTTGTGGTCCCGTCCTGAGCTGTGACCACCACGGTGATCGGGTTAGTGCCCACGACCAGAGATATTGAAGCACTGGCTGTCCCCGAGGTCACGCCGACCCCATTCACGGTGATCGTTGCTGTCGCGTCGGTCACCGTGGGTGTTACCGTGATTGAGGATGTGCCGTTGGCCACGCTGGTCGTGTAAACCTTGGTTGCCGACACAAAGGTTGGACTCAGTGTCCCCGAACTCAGCACAAGGGAGGAGAGCGTGGAAATCGTCGAAATCCGATTCACCGTGACGGTATAGGTGGATGTTGTGATGCCATCCTGAGCAGTGATCAACACCGTGATCGGGTTGTTGCCAACCACCAGAGGAATCGCCCCGCTGGCCGCACCCGAAACAACCGTCGTGCCATTCACTCTGATTGTAGCCGTCGCGTCCGTCACCGTGGGCGTGACCGTAATCGAAGAAGTGGCGTTGGGTACGCTGGCCGTGTAGGCCGCAGTTCCTGTGGCGAAAACCGGGCTTAAAGTCCCTGTGCTGAGCACCAGGCCTGAAAGGGTGGAGAGCGTTGATATCCGAGTCACCGTGATGGTGTAGGTCGATATCGTGGTTCCATCCTGGGCTGTGCCCACCACGGTGATCTGGTTAGTGCCCACCACCAATGGGATAGGGGCACTGGCAGTTCCCGTGGTGACAGGCGTTCCATTCACCGTGACCGCAGCAAATGAATTTGTCACAGTAGACGTCACCGTAATCGAAGAAGTCGCGTTGGGCACGCTGGCCGTATAGGTCTTGGTCGTTGCGGCGAATGCCGGACTCAAAGCGCCCGAACTCAGCACAAGGGAGGAGAGCGTGGAAACCGTCGAAATCCGATTCACCGTGACGGTATAGGTCGATGTCGTGGTCCCATCCTGCGCGGTGACCAGCACCGTGATCGGGTTGTTGCCGACCGTTAGCGTGATCGCCCCGCTGGCCACACCCGAGGTGACAGCCGTGCCATTCACTTTGACTGTTGCCGTCGCATCCGTCACCGTGGGCGTCACTGTAATCGAAGAAGTGGCGTTGGCCACGCTGGATGTGTATGCCAATGTCTCTGCGGAAAATCCCGGGCTCAAAGTTCCCGCGCTGAGCGCCACCCCGGAGAGCGTGGATAGCGTGGAAATCCGTGTCACGGTGACGGTGTAGGTCGAGGTTGTCGTTCCGTCTTGCGCGGTAACCAGCACACTGATCGTGTTGGATCCAACGACCAGTGGGATTACCGCACTGACAGTGCCCGAGGCCACGCTTTCCCCATTCACGGTAACCATGGCAGTTGAGTCTGTGACCGTGGGAGTGACCGTCATCGAGGTGGTGGCATTGGCCACGCTGCTCGTGTAAACCTTGATGCCCGACGCGAAGCTTGGACTCAGCGTCCCACTACTCAATGTGAGCAAGGAAAGCGTTGCAACCGCTGAGGGAGCGCGTGTCACCGTGATAGTATAGGTCGATTGCGTGGTGCCATCCTGCGCGGTGACCAGCACGGTGAGCGGGTTACTGCCCACGACTAACGAGATCGCCCCGCTGGCAGTTCCCGATGCAACCGCAGTCCCGTTGACTTTGATTGTGGCGGTGGCATCGGTCACAGTCGGAGTGACTGTGATGGACGTGGTGGCGTTAGGGACGCTGGCCGTGTAGGAAGTGGTCCCTGCTGCAAAGGTCGGACTCAAGGTGCCGGAACTCAATACTAGGCCGGACAGCGTGGAGACCGCTGATGGGGCACGCGTCACCGTGACCGTGTAGGTCGATTGCGTGGTGCCATCCTGAGCGGTGACCAGCACCGTGATCGGGTTGTTGCCCACGACTAACGAGATCGCCCCGCTGGCGACTCCAGATGCAACCGCAGTCCCGTTGACTTTGATTTTGGCGGTGGCATCAGTCACGGTCGGAGTGACCGTCATCGAGGTGGTGGAGTTCGTGACACTGGCCGTGTAAACCTTGGTCGCCAAAGCGAAACTTGGACTCAGCGTTCCTGAACTTAGCGTTAGGCCGGACAGCGTGGAGACCGCTGATGGGGCACGCGTCACCGTGACCGTGTAGGTAGATTGCGTGGTCCCGTCCTGAGCCGTGACCAGCACGGTGATCGGGTTGCTGCCCACGACTAACGAGATCGGCCCGCTGGCCGCGCCAGATGCAACCGTCGTGCCGTTGACTTTGATTGTGGCGGTGGCATCGGTCACAGTCGGCGTGACTGTCATCGAGGCGGTGGCATTGGGGACGCTGGCTGTGTAGGAAGTGGTTGCCAAAGCGAAACCTGGACTCAGCGTTCCTGAACTTAGCGTTAGACCGGACAGGGTGGAGACTGCGGAACGGGTATTCACCGTCACATTGTAAATCATGGCCGACCCGGGAACCGCCTGAGCGGAGGGGGCGGCGGCCAAAATCCATGCGGCCAGCATGAGGAGGAGTGTTTTGTTCATATTCACGTTCAATTCAAAATTCATCATTCACTATTCAAAATTTCCATCCACCGCTCACTTCATTGCCCGCGTTTGGTTGCCCGATAAATTCTGATTTTCGTGTCAGACTATCTCCGCTTCGCTCCGGTTCTCACTTGTTATTCCGTTCGCTCCGCTGCTCGCTGCTGCTAGGGGACTGAACTGCGGGCAATGCGAAAACCGCAAAAGTCGGCGCGGCCGGTCGGGGCATAGTTGTAGCGGGCGGCGACTCGGCAACCAGGCGCGGTACCGCCTGCATTGCCGTAGAAACAGCCGCCTAGCCACATCCGCGCCGAACCATTGGAATAACCGCGAGGGTCCGTCTGTGTTCCCGCCGCATAAGTGCCATAAAAGTCCCAACACCACTCGAGGACGTTGCCAGCCATGTCATAAAGGCCATAATCGTTCGCCGGAAAGCTGCCGACCGGGCTCGTGGCGGGCGTGGTGCCGCCGGCACTTCCTATGGAGTTATAGCCAGCCGGTCCGTCATCATAGGTGTAGCTGCCGGGCACGCCATAATAATTAGCCTGACTTTGGCTGATCCTATCACCCCATGGGAAGCGTTTCCCACTCAAGCCGCCTCGCGCCGCCTTCTGCCACTCCGCCTCCGTAGGCAGGCGGTAGCCATTAGAAGTCCAATTGCACACAACTGCAGTACTGTTTGTCGTCTTATAAACTGCACCGGCGAGCGTGTAGCAGGGTGTTAACCCCTCCATCTCGCTTCGGGCATTGCACCATTTCACCGTGTCATACCAACTGACCGTCTGCACTGGGTGATTTGTTGCCTTGCCCGCACCGGCAGCAAGGTCCGTGTAGCCGTGGGCAAACCCCCACGTCTGCACCGTGCCCCAATCACTGAAAGTCACCTCGTTTTGAGCCATGTAAAATGCAGAAACGGTCACGCTTCTGATCGGGGCGTCACTCATCCCGTCCAAGGCGTCTCCCATCTGGAAGCTCCCCGCCGGAATAAGCGTAAAGTTAGGGAGTATCAAATCGTCCGCCGCCACCTTGAAACACATCGTGGTGGTGTAGTGCTTGCTCCAATCCGCGCCAGCATTCCAGGTGATCGCCTTGCCTGTGCCGGTCGTCACCCCGGCCCCGACCGCCCCGCTCACGGTGGTGGCCGGCACGCTGAAGGTCGTGCCGTTATCGCTGGAAATCGTAAGCGTGACCGAAACCGTCGGTGTATCGGCGGTCACGTTGTAGGTGATGTCCACCAACTGCGTCCCGGCACGCTGGACGGCGGCGATGTTGGAGACCACGGGGGCAGTTGCATCTGCAAGTGGCGTGAGCAGGAAGATTGCCACGCTCACGGTGAGCCATCTGTGTTTTTTTATAATCATGGGATGATGATATTTTGGGGAACCGGCGGGGGATGAATGCACTTATGATGAAAGGCAGAAACCGAAGTCTGTGAAGTCTCCTGAAGATCAAGAAGCGTCTATAGGGCATTCCATGAATTCAGCTAGGAGGCCATCCTTCTCATATACTACTCTTTGGAGGATGAGACGACCCCGAGTCCCTGAGGGGTGCTGTAACGTTTCAGATATTGTGAAGAAGAATAGCAATGACATGGATTTACCATCAACAACCGGAGTGTTTTCTGTGTAGAACGACACCCTGCCATCTGAGTGTTTGCATACGCGCCATTCGGTTTCCATCTCTCTTCCATCGTTGAAGATGACCTTGGCCAATACCGTATTCGCGGGTGGTTCCTCGTGTGTATCTTTCATGCTATGTGCGGTTATTCAGTTTACTTCATCGAATTGAGCGATTTTAGTCTGTTTCAGGATAGGGAATGATTAGAATGCAATATCTTGTCATTACATCATTTTGTCCGATCACTCTCAAGATTTGGGTTCGGGATACATCTCAAGCCACTTGACCAGTGGTATCACGCCAGTAGGTTGTCCCAGCTTTTCACACCAACGTTCATCGAGTACTATGCCAGGTTGTTCTAGGTATTCGGGTAGGGCAATTTTACGAATCTTTACAGCAAGGCAAAAAGCGAGTTCCCGTGCATCCTCCTCATCCAGGTTTTTAATATCCCGGTGCACCTCACTCATGACACTTCGAATCTCGCCAGCATCTATCGGTGGCGTAATGGACTTTTTATTATTCGGCACTCCGACAATACCGCTGCCATGATCTATCTGAATCACCTCGCCTGTAGTCGGGTCATATTTGATTAGGATTCTCAACATATCTTCTTTCACGAGTGTCCGGTTATAACTCAAACAAATTCAATAGGTTACAGTTCACATTAGGTAAAGTTCTGTGGTCGGTTTCCATAAGTAGTTGATTTAGAGGGACTTTCTCAAAAG
>JBAXOF010000034.1:0-23373 GCA_037133375.1 Verrucomicrobiota bacterium
TCGGCATCCTTTTCGCTATAATCCTTCTCAAGACCCGCCGCTTTTCTGCTCACTCGCATCTTGATTCCTTTTGCCTTGTCCACGAGCGACAGCAGTCGATCACGAAAGGTTTCCTCCCCGAGATACCACCCCCGGCGCAAGGCCTCCTGTGCCACCGGGTCAATATTGCCGCCGTCGTTGGCCGCCCGTGCCTCAAGCCACGCCACGTAGGCACGCCGCCCACGCCCGTCCTTGGCCAGTTCAAAGGAATTGAGCACCCGTTCCATCTCTAACCACGGCGGTGCCTTGCCATCCGCATACGCAAGCAGGCTGCTCCACCGGTAGTTCGCTACCTTGCCTGCCCGGCCTCCCGCCAGTCCCGCCCTTGCCGGATTGAGATGAATGTAGTCCGCCACAATCCGAAAATAGTAAGTGTCCGCATCGCTACCATTGAGCGGCACAGATTTGTAGCGCCCCTGAAACACATGCCCCTGCCGCTGTCGCGCCCGGTTCCACCCCTGACTGAACGTGCCTAACAACCACTTCATTCCAGCGACCAGATTGGGCAGCGGAGTCTCGATGAGCAGATGAAAGTGATTGCCCATGAGCACCCAAGCATGCACCCGCCAACCGCAACTGGCGCAAGTCTCTCCCAAGCGACTCAGAAAAACCAAGCGGTCGTCATCGGTCTCAAACACGGTTTTCCCGCCGTCACCACGCGCCATGACGTGGTAGAGCGCCCCCGGATACTGGAAACGTAGTGGTCTTGCCATGCTCCAAAACAACTCGATTCTGTCCAAGCGTCAATTCTTTTGTGTCACTGCGGGGACTGACCCCAGAGAATGGATGCTTATGGGGCGGCTTCCCGGGAGGTGGATCCGGCGTAAGAGCTGGAAGTGCCGCGCACCAGAAATAGCAGATAGAAAGCTTTTTCGCAGGCGGCGGATGTCATGCCTGAGCCCACGGTGTCGACGGTCATGACCTTGTCCGCCAGCATGGGTGCGAGTTCGCGGTACCAGTGATGGCCGCCGATCATGGCCAGGTTTCCCAATACGCCCAGGCGTTCGATGCCATACAAGCCGTAGCCATCGGTGATTTTCTGCGGCCAATGCGCTTGCACCCAGGCCATGCCATCGCAAAGCGCCCGGTCCACATTCGGGTCATGCGCCTTGTGCTTGGGATCCTTCGCCTTGTCACCTGCCGGTGAGAGAAGCTCCGAGCGGGCCAGAATGATGGCCGTCAAGCCCGCGATGGTCATGTTCAAGGAGGCGCTGGGCGGCCCCGATGGCGGGCGTTCATCGGTCTTATAGTCCCATCCCCTGGCCTGGGCGCTCGCCTCATAGCCATAGTCCTGGCCGGCGGTTTTTTTCCAAGCGTCGGTGGAATAGTCCACGCCGCCGGTGCCGGTCTTTTCAGTTTGTATACTGAGTTTGACTTCCGGGCCTGTTTTCTCTTGTGCCTTCATAAAGTGTTCCATGAGGGGGCTCCAAACCGTGGCCGGCGAGGATCCTTTCGAATCCCATCCGGAGAGTTTAGCCGCCTTCAGACCCAATGCCGCATATTGCGTGTTGGAATGATCGTGGTCACGGTAGGCTTTGCCACCGTAGCTCCAGCCGCCGCTGTGGCCAGCCGCCGCCAATTCGTTGGCGACCCGATTCACCCACTGGGTGATTTTCTGCTTGTCGTTGATGGCGAGCAACCACGCATCGCCGGAAGGTGGGTGGAGCATGGCTTCTACTAGCATCAGCCCGACCCCGGCGAGGTAGGTTTGATTGCATCGATCCCTCTGCAGGTCGTCCCAGATTTGCAGCATGAGGGGATGATTCGGCGAGACGCCGGCCTTGACCAGTGCCAAGCCTATCAATGTTTCCTCACCCAGGCCATGGCGGAATTGCTTCGCGAGGTTGCTGGGAAGCTTGCCCTTCTTGTCGGCCAGGTTTTTCTCCGCAAGCTCAAGGGCCGCCGCCAGCCGTTTGTCCTTGTCCGGTTCCACGACCGCTTCATCCTTGCGCGGCATGCGCCGCTTGTCCGTCATGGAGGGCTTCTTCTCAAGGCCCTTCTTCTCGGCTGGCGAGAGCATGCACTCGGCCAGCAGCTCGCGCTTCAAACGGTCAATCGCCGCGGCCACCGTGGCCTGATCCGCAGGTGCCAGGTCGCCCGCTTGCCGGGGCGCGTTGTCCGCTGCCGGCGGTTTTTGGTTAGGGACAACGTTTGTCTTGCCGGCGCCGGGTGCCGGTTGTTTCGTTAGAGAAGCTGCCGGCATTGCCGGCGGCGCCGCTGCCGGCTCGTTGAAGGGTTCCGCCGCGAAGGTCACGGCACCCAGGATGAAAGTCGCGACCCCTGCCAGCCCCATCACTTGGCTCCCGCAGATGCCCGCGCAACTGCGAAAATCAGAGCGGCAAGGAAGAGTCGGACTGCCGGCTGGTGGCGGGGAAAATCGGCGGGTGGCATGATGCATGGCGCGGGTAAGGCTCCCATGGATCCGCAGGGCTGCGGACGATGAACATGGGCGCCTCATCGCTGGTGGGGGGAGCTTGAAGGGTTTCATGGCGGATTTCATTTGGGTGACCTCATGCCGGGAGCTGCGCGTGCACACAACCCGGCATCATGCATTCTCATACGAAGTGGTTCAGACAGACTGTTGTCAAAATGCTAGAAAATTGGTTTTCATAAGACGATTTGTGCCAAGGCATTCTCTATAACTTCTTTCCGCCGTCCCTGTGCGGCCTTGAGGGCTTCTGCCAGTGGTTCTTTGGCCGGACTGCCAATCGACACCAGGACCGCCGCGGCGGCATCGCTGAGTTGCGGATTGTCTCCGGCAAGGAACGCGATGAGCTTCGCCACCGCGTCCTTGCCTGCAATCAGGCGCAGACGGGCCAGCAGGAAAATTCTAACGGATTCAGGGCGGGTGCCCGTCGCTTCGTCTAGCAGCGCTGCGGCGAGCATTTGCTGTTGTGAATCCTGCCCGGGGGCACCGACCGAGCTGACGAGGGTGGTCACGAGGAAGCGGGCTTTCCAGTCGCTGCCGTTATCCACCTCCCGCACGGCGTTGATCAAACCACTGATGGCATCCTTGCCGCCCTTCAGAAGGGTCTGCACCAGTTCGCTGCTTAGGTTCGCGTCGATGGGTGGCATCTTTCCTTCCTGCAGTTCTGGCAGACGGTTGAGGAGGGCGTTGGTTTCGGTTTCAGTCATGGGTCAGGGTGGGTGGGGAGTTGGTTAGGCATGGATTCCTACAGGTGCCATGGGGCGCGCATGGGTTGCTTGATGAGGCGGTTGGCTTCCTCATCGCCGATGGCGACTTCCTTGACGGGGTCGAATTTGATAGTGCGACCGGTGCGGATGGCGACGTTGGCCAGATGCATGAGACACACCGAGTGATGGCCGACGTCGGCGTTGCCGCCGGATGGTTTGCGGGTCTTTACCGCTTCGCCAAAGCCGAGGAGATCCGTTTCGTCGGGAATGGCGTCGAGCTTCCTGAGTTCGTCCGCATTGAGGTCGCTGCGCTTGATTCTTTTTTCGGGCAGACCGGACGGGTCGCCCCATTCCCCGCTTTCGATCAAGAGTTCCACCCCGTCGGCGTATTTCATGCGGACCCAGCCCCACATGCCGGTGGCATCCGGATGGGCGGGCGGGGCATGGGGAATGATCTCGACGGGATGGGTGTCGTCCTTGCCCATGGCATAACAGATAGGATCGAGGTGGTGCTGTCCCATGTCGCCGAGTCCGCCGCCATCGTAGTCCCAGTAACCCCGGTGCATGCCGCCAAAGCGTGGCGCTT
This sequence comes from Verrucomicrobiota bacterium, assembly GCA_037133375.1. Lineage (GTDB taxonomy): Bacteria > Verrucomicrobiota > Verrucomicrobiia > Verrucomicrobiales > Akkermansiaceae > Luteolibacter. The sequence continues at coordinate 3,761 of JBAXOF010000034.1, forward strand.
GGTAGGGTCGCAACGGGGATGGGCCGCAATACATGTCCCAGTCGAGGAAGTTGGGCACCGTCTGGGGTTCCACCGCGATGGGACCCGACCACATTCTGACCTTGAAGTCGCCGCGTTTCACGATGCGGATTTCGCGTCCGTTGACCAGGCCGGCGCGGATGATTTTGCGCATCTCCTTGTTAGCGCCGTAGCGCCCGTAGGTGCCAAACTGGAAAATCCGGCCGGTCTGGCGGGCGGTTTCGGCCACTACCCGGCCCTCGGCGACGAAGCGTGTCATGGGTTTTTCGCAGAGCACGTCCTTGCCGGCCTGCATCGCAAGGATGGAGATGAGCGCATGCCAATGCGGAGGGGTCGCGATGGCGATGATATCGACGTCCTTGCGCTCCAGAATCCGCCGAAAATCGGTGTAGAGTGTTTTGTTGTCAGCCTTGCCGACCCACTTCACATCGCACTTGGCGACGTCGCGAATGGCGAGTCCGTGTTTGCCGCTCAAATCCGCGTAGGTGCTTGGCCCACGCCCGCCCACCCCGATGAGGGCCGCCCCGAAGGTCTCGCTCGGCGGGGTGTGGTTAGGGCCGCCTAACACATGGGGTGCCACAATCTGAAACAGGCCGGCTCCCGCCGCAAATTTCAAAAATTGGCGGCGCGGCATGGGTTCGCGCCCCGTGATTTCAGTTTCCGTCAATGGTTCCTGTTTCATATTTGCTTCTAACATTTGTATCCAGCCCATGGATTAACGATGGCAACTCCGGTGTGGGCGAAGTCGGAGACGTTGCAGGTGGCGAGCGTGAGATGGTGGACAGTCACGGTGAGGATGATGGTTTTCAGGGTGTGCGTGCGGCAAGCGGCCACAGCGAGCGCCAGTAGGCTTGATCCATGGCAAAGGGGTCGAACGGGTCTGTGGCGGGGTCGTAGGCATCGGGCAGCAGGCCGAAGCGCTTCATCTCGCGCAGATACTGGGGATTGGGTTTCCAACCGGGCATGCCCCACGGCGGGCGGGCATCATAGAGGGCCTTGCCGTTGTTGATAGAGGCAAGCAGGGTGGCATAGTCAGGGTCGTTCTTGTCGGTGAAGACCGGCTTGCCGCAGCGTCCGTAGCCACCCGCCGCTTTGGCGAGTGGCGCGAGAAGAATGCTCGAGCACTCGGGTTGGGTGTAATTCACCAGCATCGCGGCATCAAACATGCGGACCGGATCGTTAGGGAGAATGATGCGCTCGTGCTGGCCGGTCAGACGCCCTGCCAACGTCCGTTCTTTCTCGCGGCGCAGCGCCCAGTCGAAGGGCAAGGCGGTTAGATTGCGCTCGGCGGTGTTGTGATGGCACTCGTTGCAGCGGCGTGCGAAAACCTCACGGCATTCGCCGAAGATCTGGTTGCCCGCATGGCTGTAGTATTTCTGTTCCTCAGTGTTGCGCAAGGCGGCATAGCTGCCGGCGTAAGGGGCGCCAGCCTCTATCCAGAGCCAGACCCGGCGCCATTCCTCAGGTGAGACCCGGACTTTCTTATGCCCACCTGCAAGCCGGCCTAACAACGGGCTGGCGGCGCTGCCAATGCTGCGCGGTGGCTGGTTGCCTAGTCCGTTGCGGCCGTCCATCACCTCGAGGCGGGTGAGCAACGCGATATAGGCGCTGGAGAAGCGCGGCGTTTGAGCCGCGCTGAGATTGAGGTTGCCGGCGCGGTCTTTGGGGTTGTGGCAGGTTACGCAATGCCGGTCGAGTATCGGTTGGATGTCGCGCTGGAAATCCAGCACATCCGGCTGGCCTTCGAATTTTCGGATAAGCGACGGTGCCCGCCGCAGCGCCAGCAAGGTTCCATCGCGATGGCCGGTGCCGGGGGCACTGGCGCGTTCCTCATGGCAACCGATACAGGTGTAGGTTTCGCCCGGCATCACATTGGTGAAGCTCTGCATGCGTTTGACCGACAGGTCGTTGGCATCCAGCGAGACAAAGAACAGCGGCCGACCGGCGGGTGCGATGAATGAGGCGCTGCCGTCCGGTTCGACGGGCACGGTGCCGAGCACCCGCTCGAGGTTGAAGGAGCCGTGGTCGGATGTTAGATCCATGCCACCGCTGAAGTTGACCGGTTTTGGCAGCGGTTCGAGCACCAGGAGTTGTTTGATGTCGCCACGTTTGACACCTGCCATGTTACGGCCGGCATAAACATCAGTGACTACGAACTGGCCGGTATCAGTGGCGGGTTTCAATTGGCTGGCGATGACCGGTTCACGCGGGCGGGAGCGCAGGACTCGGGGTTCGTGAACCGCCACGTCTGGATCCGTATAGACTGATTGCTCCTTGCCGTCGCGGGTCATGAGGATGATTTGTTTGTCGCGGGCCATGAGAAAGAGATCGCGCGAGAGCGCTTGGGGATCGCGGATGTGGCCCTTGTCGCTGAGGCGGTGCGCAGAGGGAACGTCGTCCGGCCCTTGCAGCGGTGAGACGAGGGTGGCAAATCCGGCATGTTCGTTGGCGCCGTGACCGGGCGAAAAGCTGGCGATGATGTCCGTGGTGCCGGGCACCGGTTGGGCGTCGATCATGAGTGTCCACGAATGCATATTGCCATAATAGACAGTCACTGCTGTGCCGTCGGGGTTCATGGTCCAAAGGTGGTGGTATTCGACCTGGGAGCGGTCGACATACTCCCAGCGCATGTAGAGGAGGCGGCCATCGGGCATGACGGCGGGCGTGTTGTCATGTTCGATGTTGGCGGAGAGCGTGGCAATGGCGGAGCCGTCCGCTTTGCAGCGGTGCAGGGTGGCGACTTGGGTATACCAGCAACTCACCCAGCGCTTGCAGCGGGTGGAGACGAACACGATGTCACCGTCTGGCAGGCGGCAGGGCTCGATGTCATCCCATGGGCCATCGGTGAGTTGCTTGAGACCCGTGCCATCGGCTTGCATCTCATACAGATGATAAAAGTCGGTCCCGGCGGGACGGTGGGAAAACAACAGCGTGTGGCCATCATAGTCCACATGGGGGTCGCGGATGCTGCCGCCATGGGCGTCTAACAGCACGGTCTTCACCCGCGTGCGCAGGTTGTAACGGTAAAGAACCCCTTGGTCGGGTTGACCGTTGCCGGCGTAGGCCTTCTTGCCAGTGTCATCGCAGTAATACCCGATATTGGCATACCAGTGGCCGTCGTCGTAGCGGGACCGGGTGCAAAACACAATCTCAGGGGCGTCCTTGAGCGGCCCGGCCATGGCCTCATCCACAATGTCGCCACAGACAGCGGCCGGCAATAATGTTAGAACACCCCCCAGCGCACCCATAAAGCGTCCTCGGCGGCAACGATGCTGAGACGGTCGTTTACGGGCAGCATCTGGGAGGGGATGGCTAGGACATGGTTCCTGTTTCATAAGCACAAGCGGGAGTGTGGATGTCACGCCCGCCACATAAACGGTCTTTGACAGCCCTATTCATCAAATAAATGACGGATTCCGCCCAGAAGTTTACCGTTTGGCCGCCAGTGCGGCCTCGAAGTCGTAGCGGTAGATGTTGGAACAGGCGCTTACCTGTCCCAACTGTCGCGGCCCGGAGTTGGACTTTTGATTCCGATTCCAACCGAGATTGGCGGAACTGCATTCAAGCCACAAATTATGATGCGTTCAATCGTCATAAAAAAACCGTCAAGATTGTAACACACTCACAGCAAATTATTTAATAATTGTTGATTCGTTCAGATTACGATGCATAATCCGCCTAGCAATGGCTCGCCCCACACAGCTCACCCGTGAAAACCTAGCTCCACTCATTCGAGCGCGTGGACCGGTCTCGGCGACGGAACTCGCGGCGGTATTGCGGGTGAATCGAACCACCATCGTGCGCGCGCTGGCGGACTTTGGCGATGAGTTGGTGACGATGGGGGCGACCCGCAGCACCCGTTACGCCCTCAGGCGGCAGGTCCGGAATGCGGGGAGCCGGTGGCCGATCTATGCCGTGGACGAGGCGGGTCAAGCACGGCTGCGGGCCGAGTTGGAGGCGCTTCATGAACGGCACTGGCGCATTCTGTGGGTGGGAACGCCACCCGCATGGGCGCATCGCTTTGGCAACCGGGAGGGACTTTGGGAAGGGTTCCCCTTTTTTCTCAGTGATGCCCGGCCACAAGGATTTCTCGGCCGGGCCATCGCCATGCAGATTTTCCGCTCGCTCCCGGTCCCCGAAGATCCAAGACGGTGGGGTGACGATGACACCCTGGTCTATTTGCAGGCGGCGAGCGAGGATTTGCCCGGCTCGCATGTGGTGGGTGACGATTGCTTGCGCCGGGCACTCGCGCGCGCGGTTTTTCCTGAGGCGCTGGAATTGATCGACGCGTCCGAGCGCGCAACCCGCTACCCTGAAATGGCCCGGCTTGCCGCGAGTGCGCTGCCTGGAACCTCCGCCGGTGGCGAGCAACCGAAGTTCCTGACGAGCGTGCGGAACGGTCCTGGAAATTTCCATCCGGTGCTGGTGAAGTTCTCTCCGCCCATGGATCAGGCCGCCGGTCAACGCTGGGCGGATCTATTGCTGTGCGAGTTCCACGCGCACGAGGTGCTGGCGGAAATCGGACTGGCTACGCCTGGGGCGTGCGTCATTGATGCGACAGGCCGGAGGTTTTTGGAAGTGCCACGCTTCGACCGGGTGGGCGCAGGTGGCAGGCGGGGCGTGGTTTCGCTGGAATCGCTCCATGCCGCCGCAGTTGGCAGCGGAGCACGGCGGGACTGGCCGACGGCTGCGATGGAACTCCAACAGCAAGGGCTGGTCGATGCCGAGGCCGTCGCCACAGTCCGGCGCTTGCATGCGTTCGGTGAACTCATCGGCAATACCGACATGCACTTTGGCAATCTCTCATTCTGGCTGGAGGATACGCTGCCATTTCATGTGGCTCCCGCCTACGACATGCTGCCGATGCTGTGGGCGCCAGGCTTGCAGGGGGAAATCGTCAAGCGGACCTTCTCACCCGCACCGCCATTACCCGCCGCACAAGCGCAGTGGCAGGAAGCCATGGATTGGGCGGCGATGTTTTGGCAAAGAGTCGCGGCGGATGCGCGGCTCTCGGCGGACTTTGGGGATTTCGCGAATGCAGCACGCGAGACGCTGCGCAGGCTCAACGCCGGAGCAACAGCCCCCCTTGTCGCCGACCCCTCTTCCAATCTGATAGAATAGGAACGCGGAGGCAGCGACTGGGGAAATAGCGAATCCGAGGATTTCCCAACGAAATTTCTTGGCAAAGCGGTCCGGATTGCTAATTTCGCGTTGGAGAGATTTTCCCATGATTCTGCCGAAGTCCCATCTCCCCGTATGATCCCGCCGAGCTCAACGCATTTGTCGATTCTGGCACTGCTTTTTCATGGTTCCAGACCCTGTTTCCCAGCCCCCATGCATTTTCCCCCTCCACCCAGGTCAAACAATTCTTTCGACGGCTTTCACCCCCTATAGCGATTTCTTAGGAATTTCCGGCTCTATCGATTTTAGGTGTCAATGCGAGCAAATGAACAAACAACCACTATTCGTTAATAGCCCCAATGACGACGAAGGGGGGGGCTTTCGTCCCCCTGAGGTGCAGCAATCCAACTTAGTGGATTTGAGTGTGAGTGAAACGACACCAGAACCCCGTCTTGCACCAAGCGCTGGCGAGGGGAACGTAAGGCCAAGACGGAAGTATTCGTTGATTTTACGAATCGGGTTGCTCTGCGTCGGCCTCATTGCCCCGATAGTTCACTATTTCATTTGGGAGCATTCTGTGGCGCAACCGCGCCTTCTCGCCGCAAAAGAGAATTGCCTTAGGGCGGATAACGACGCAAGTGAGGCGAAACATCGCTTGGAACTGGCAAGATTATCTAGGCGCTCTGCTGAAGCGTCTAAAAGCCAGGCAATCAACATAGCCCAAACCGTAGAGAAACTTCTTGATTCCGCAATAAATGAGCATGATCGAAAGATCGACGAAGCAGTTACATCCGCGAAGCAGCGGGAGACGATTGCAGAGGAAGCTGCTCGCGGAGCCCAATTGGCGGAACTGACGGCAAAAAATAGGAAGGCTCTTGAGGCGCAAAATCCTGTAATTGGCCAGAACCCACCTGAGCGAAATCCAAGCATTTCCCAAGCGGTGGTCAATGAACTCAATCAATTCATTGATGCCTACGTTGCAGCACAATCAAGCAATGACATCAACACCCACAAGTCGCTCTATGGGGATAAGGTCAACTACTCATATAAGAGCGGAATTTCAACCCGCCAAGAAGTCTTAATGGATTTTGAGCAAACCATCCGCAGGTGGCCAATTCGCTACTATCAGATCGTTCCTGGTGGACCCACAGCAACCCAGACGGCAGCCAATCAATTCCTACTTAAACTTTCTCTGACTTACCAATATAGCAGTAGAGACAAGAGGGCATCCGGAAAAACAGACCTTTCGATGTCCGTCAATAAGCAGGATGGCACATGGCGCGTGGTGGAATGGAGCGAAAAAGTGACGAAGTAGAAGACACAATATAATGCAACGTCTGTTTCTATTCATCATCACCATTATTCCGATGACTGTTTGCACTTTTGCCGACGATTTTGCGTTGCCTCGTGCCGCAGTCAAGATCATTAACGAGGTGGCGCCCAAGATGCAGAACGAATTCAATGATTGCGTGCTTACGGCCATTAGTGAGATGCCCGTTGGAGGCGGGTATGCCACTAACCAAAAGGCGCGTGCAGCGCTTATTGCGTCATTCGCCATCGTTGACGGGCGGCTGAAGTTCGACACTTCAGGGGCGACGCCGAGCTTTTGTTCCGGTGCCACTTATCTGGCGTTTTGTCGCGCACTAGCGCTCTTTCATAACCGTCACGCTGGTGATATTTTCAAAGGTGTGGCCAAACAGTTGCTAGTCAAGTCACAGGCGGATGGTGCAGGCGTGTGGGGGCGTTGGAACGCGAATGGTCCCGGCACGGCGTGCCTTGTCGCGTCCCTCCACATGGGAGACAGTTTCGAGCGGATGGAGGATGCTGTTCCGGGAGATTTCATGAAGATATTCTGGACAGACGAAGTTGGCGCGCGCGAGCGTGGGCATTCCGTGATTTTTCTGGGCCTTCGCAGGGATGCCAACGGGATGGAGTTCGTGCGATTTTGGTCCAGCAACCAACCCGGTGGCTTTGGCGTAAAGGAAGTCGCCAGGGACAAGATTCGTTGGTGCATCATCACCAGAATCACCCACCCCAATGAAATCAGGCTGGTCTCGACTCTGGCTGAACGCGACGAGTTGCTCGTTTCTATGCTGAAGAAGACCTACACGCGTGTAGATATACGGAGAGAAATCGAATTCCTCACTGTGGCAAATTCCGGTCAATCAATCAAGAAGGCGCAGCCAAGAGAATGATTTCGATGATGTCATTTCATTTGTCATGAACTCCCAGATTCCCAACCTGCCAACTCCTCCGCCTTCAGCACATCGCGTGACGCGGAGTCCCGTGACTTCCGAAGCGCAAATTTCCGCCACTGTCCGCAATGGCCCTCACCTGCCAGTTCCCCCTCCGCCTCCTCAGCGGGTGTCAGGGCGAATTCATAAGGGAGGCGACGCGAGTTTGAACAAGGCGCTCGGACGCTGCAACTCCCTTACAGGAGTTGCCGTCTTTGTCTCATGGATAGTCTACTATTTCACCTGGTTCGTCCCACATGCGGAGCAATCCTCCCAAAGTGTCATGGACTATCAGGTGGAGTTTCAAAACGCGGCGCAAGTTGCCAGAAACACCAAGGAGGAGATAGCGGAGCTTAATGTCGAAACAAAGGTATTTGAAACCGAGGCAATACAAGCCAGGGCCAGGACCGAAAAATCCCAAATGGATCTCAATAGGCTAAATTCTACGAACTAACCACATCCACAACCGAACGAAAAGCATGCATATAATTGGCGAACTAATTGGAAACCCGCTGGTATTGGGCGCGTTTATTGTCTTGATACTTGTTTTTATTCGAGCAAAAAACTCATCAACTCCGTTAGTCATAAAGACTTGGAATGCCTCGAATGTTGCTGATCAAGAAGGGCTCTACGTATCTATTCTAGGGCGGGCGGCTGGCATCACCGCTTGGCTTAGTTCCCTTCTGCGGTTGGATTCGACTGTTTCGATAAAAGTCACTTCTGAGAGAATTGAGTTTGCGTCGACGTCGCTCTCAGGATACGATATGAAGCTAATCCCACTTTGCAATGTGTGCTCCACAATCTGCGGATATTCCAAACCTTGGAAGAAGGCCATATTTATTTTCATTATCGTTTTCTTTCCAACATATCTGATACTGACGATGATTGATAGGGATTATCGTGGTTCAGGTTCCATAAGCGCAGTGGTTCTGGGTTTGCTCTTGAGTACTGCAGCTGCCGTGGCATACTACTTACTCCATCGCAACTTTACCCTTGGCTTCGTCGAAGACAGCGGAGAGCGGAGCATTATTTGTTTCAAACGGTCGGTGATTGAGAATCAGGAGATTGACGAAGTACAAGCTGGCTATGTAAGTCAACTGATTCAAGCCTTGATAGAGCACAAGCAGCAGAGTGGCATGGCAAGTGGTGAGGTGGGATCGCTAAAGCCCTGAGCTGGGCTCGCCTTCCTCCTCCCCGTCTGAGCTTAAATCATGCGACGGTCGCAGACCGCCGCTACAATTCTTGAGATCGCTCCACCCATAGGCTTCCAACACGGCGGCGTCTAACTCGTCGTGAATCTGCTTTAGCACAGACACCCAACCCTTGTCGTGTATCTCCTTGTCCTTCGCGGTCAGAGGAGAATGTGGCGGCGACGATCCGTCGCCGCTATGAGAAGAACGCGGCGACCCATGATCGCCGCCACGCAGCTTCGCAAGGACGTTGCATTGCCCATACCAAGCCGCCCGCCCGCCGCCAGAGCCCACACCACGTGGACTTGTGATGAGAGAATCCCAAGATAGGTTACAGACTTTGGTGCCTTATTCATGCCATTTTGGCGCACTTGGGAAGGGTGGCTGAATCAGCGAAAGCGAGCGGCTTTCAAGCCGCAACCCTTTGATTTACAGGGATTTAGAGCGGAGGGGGTGGGATTCGAACCCACGGGACCCTTGCGAGCCCTCCAGTTTTCAAGACTGGCGCAATCGACCACTCTACCACCCCTCCGAGGGTTTTGGTGGGGGGATCTATCGCCGGAGGGCACGCGAAAATCAAGCAAAACCCGCCATGCGGAACGCAAAAACTGGATTTTTTGCTTAGCGACGGGCGGCAAATGCGCTAAGAACAAGCCATGGACGAACTGACGCGCGAGCATGGGCCCCAGCCCTTGGATGGATTGATGGACCGTTGGAAATTGAGCAACCACGATTTGGTCAATGCGTCCACCGAGCAGTTGAATCACAAACAAGTGCAGAAGGCGCGCAAGGGGCGGCATCTGACCCTGCACCTGATGCAAAAGGTGATGCGTGCGCTCAACGCCACGGTGGTCGCACATTTGGACAAGGACACACAGCCGGCGTTCGTGGAATACCCGCACCGGCAGTTGTTCAATTATGCGAAAGGCTACGACCCTGCATGGGAGGAACCTAATGCCCATCTTCTAACACAATATATATCACTATGAATTACCAAGCATCCATCAGTGACTTTTTCAAGAGCCCACAATGGGGGATGAACATGCTGTTAGGTTCGGTGGCCGCGCTCATTCCGGCGGTGGGTCCGATTGTGGTATCCGGTTGGGTGATATCAGTGTTGTGGACGCAACGGCCGGAGAGCGGGGATCCGGCGCGTTTCCCCGCTTTCGATTTCCAATTTTTCGCAAAATACTTGGAGCGCGGCTTGTGGCCGTTCCTTGTAAATCTGGTGGCTAGCCTGGCACTGATGCCGGTGATGTTGCTGCTGATGTTTGGCGTGATGTCGGGCGTGGGCGTATTTGCCCCCCATGCGCCACGGGCCGCGATGGGCGCTCTTGGCGTCGCTTTGATCGGAGGTGGCGTCATCCTCTACGTGGTGGCACTGCTGGTGTTTTATCTTTTCACGCTGCCCTTGACGCTGCGCGCCACCCTTACCCAGGGTTTCGCGCAAGCGTTCAGCTTGCACTTCGTGAAAGGCTTTCTCTCGCTCATCTGGTTGGAGGCACTCGTCGTCTGGATGTTTCTGTTTGGGCTGGGTATCGTGATGATGATTATAGCGATTTGCACTTGTTACATCGGGCTGTTTCCCTCACTGGTGATCGTCACATTCGCCTTGAACCATCTTCTGAAGCAACTCTATCAACTCTATGTGGACCGTGGCGGGGAGCCCATTACGCTTAGCGCCAACCTGATGGAAACGCCGCCCGCATTGCCGCCCGTCGCGGGTTGAACTGTCGCCGCAGATGAATCGAACCAACCCTGCCGCTGCCGCCCCATTGCTACCGCCTCGCCCCACGGCATTGGCGCACGGGATTTTGCGCGGGTGCGTGCGACATGGGGATTTGGTGATCGACGCGACTGCTGGCAACGGACATGACACGGTGTTTCTGGCAGAGTGTGTTGGCACCGAGGGGCAGGTTCTGGCATTTGATGTGCAGCCTGCCGCGCTGGCAGCCACCCGGGCCCGACTGACAACTGCCGGCTTGCACGCGCGAGTCGATTTTTTTTTGGAATCCCACGCCTTCATGGGGGGCCGCGCGGCGCTTGGGTCGGTGGCGGTGGTGATGTTCAATCTTGGCTACCTGCCGGGAGATACCCATGAGTTGATAACTGAGCCCGGCGGCACACTCGAGGGTTTGATCTGTGCTATGGGTTTGCTAAAACCCGGCGGCATGCTCTCGGCGGTGTGCTATCCAGGCCACCTGGGCGGGGCGGAAGAAGCCGCAGCAGTCGAGCATTGGTTTGCAGCGCTCGCCGCGCACGATTGGCGGGTCGCCAGATACGCTGCCATCGCCACACGCCGGCCCGCACCGTTTTTGTTGTTAGGATGCAAGCCGGTATAGGCGCTGGATACAATGATCTGGCAGGAGCGGCGGCGGACGTCAGCCGGAAAGGCGATGCGGGCCTATGCCGGGCGTTGCATCACTTGGCGGCGGGCTTGGACTCAGCCAGCAGCGCGGTGGCGGTTAGATCGACAAACGAGCCGGGTTGGCCGGTGTAGTGAATTTTGCGTTTGCCGTCCAGAACATAGACCAGCGGCCAGGAGCCGACCCGATAGTCCTGGGCCAGATGATTCTGCGGATCGGTGAAATTCAGGAAGGTAACAAGCTCGGCTTGTTTCTGCATCTCACGCAGGTTTTCGGTCGGATCATTGTTGACGCCGATGACTGCAAACGGCTTGCCAGCAAATTTTCTCTCCAGTGCGGTGGCCATTTCAAGCACCCGCGCTGCCTCCGGGATGCTGCTGTTCCAGAACAGGAGGACCACGACCTTGTCCTTGTAATCGGAAAGCTTGAACGGGCGGTTTCCGGAATCGGTGCCGTTGAGGTCCGGGGCCACCCGCTCTTTTGTTAGATAGCGGATGATATAGAGTTCGTCCTCGGCGAGTTTTGCCACGGATATGCCACTGATCTCCACCTGGGCGCTATCGATGATGGCCTTGCGCAAGAGCGTCAGGCGCTTGGTCATCAGGCCTGGATCGTCGCCCAAGGATTTGAGGCGCATGGCAATGGCTAACGCGGCCACGCCTTGCACTGCCTTATCGGCATGGCCGGCCTGGATCTTTTCGAGAAGAGCCAAGGCGTGAGGGTTCTCATTAGGCACCAAGGCAAGGCAGACCGGGGGCAGCTTGGTGCTTTTCATGTGATAGGTCTCGATCGCCGCGCGAATGGCGGCGTTTTGCTCCGCAAACGCTGGCACGCTGCCGCCGTCAGGGCGGGTGATGCGCTGAGCGCAAGTGAGGGTCAGAAACCATGCGACTGGTTCAAGGGCCCATTCGTCGCGCAGGGACGGGCTGATGATGTCCCACATTTCTTTAGCGAAAATGGCGGAGTCAGGACGAGTGCTCCACGCCTTGGCGCGAGCTTCGGGCGAGGTGGCGGCACGCACTTCGGTGGACCACAGCTCCATCGCGCGTTGATAGGATTTTTCGACGCGGTCGGCATCGGCGGGCGCGGCACCGGATAGGGCGCTGAGCGCCAGCAACACTACAGCGGCAAAATGGAACGTGCGGTTCATGATGGGGAGTATAACAGGGATGGGCGACAAAAGGGAATCTGAAATCGCGGCCGGTCAAGTGCCACGGGCAGGAGGGTAACAAAAGTCGCCGGCAGTTTCCCTTGCCCAACGATCCGCGGCGATCACAGCGGCAAGCGAGGACGACGGTTGCACCTGGTGCGCGTCCATCACGGCAGCTACACATGCCCAAATGCCGGGGAACGGGAGGCCTCCGTCGCGGAATGCCGCCACCGCCACTTCATTGGCCGCGTTGAACACCGCAGGCAAGGTGCCGCCGCGCAGGCCAGCACGCCGCGCCAGTCCCAGCGCCGGGAAATCCTCCTCCCGCGGCGCTTCAAATTCGAGTTTTGCCAAGGCCGGAAAATCCGGCGCGTGCAGTCCGCCGGCGACGCGCTCCGGCCAGGTCAATGCGTATTGGATCGGGAAACACATGTCGGTCCGGCTCAGTTGGGCGAGCACCGAGCCATCGCGAAACTCGACCATCGAATGAATGATGCTTTGCGGGTGGACCAGCACATCGATGCGCTCCATGCCAATGCCAAACAACCAGCGTGCTTCGATCATTTCCAAGCCTTTGTTGAACAGGGTGGCGGAATCAATCGTAACCTTCGGCCCCATGTCCCAAGTCGGATGCCGCAGGGCCTGAGCCGGAGTCACCCGCGCCAAGTCCGCCGCAGCCAGGGTCCGGAACGGCCCGCCGGATGCTGTTAGAATCAGCCGCGTCACCTCTTCCTGGCCGCCGCGGAGGCCCTCCAAGCATTGGAAAATCGCGTTGTGCTCGCTATCCACCGGCAACAACTTCACGCCGTGCCGGGTGGCGGCCGTGGTGATGACTTCACCCGCCATGACCAGGATTTCCTTCGAGGCAATGGCCAGATCCTTGCCTGCCTCGATCGCCGCCAGCGCCGGTTGCAGACCGGCCGTGCCGACAATGGCCACCAGCACGATGTCCGCGGCCGCCAGCGTGGCCAATTGCGCCAAGCCCTCGGCACCAAGGTAAACCTGCACGCCGGACGGTAACAGGGCCCGCAGCGCGGCTTCCTTGGTCGCATCGAAAAGCGCCACGTGGCGCACCCCGGTGTCGCGCGCTTGTTGGGCTAGCAACTCCACGCTGCCAGCCGCAGCGAGGCCGATAATCTCTATCCGGTCTGGCAGTTGGCCGGCCACCTTGAGCGCGGAGCGGCCGATGGACCCGGTGGAACCTAGCAGGACGACACGGCGTTTGCGGGGAGCACTCATGAGGCCGGAAGCAACCCCCATTGCAGATAGAAATAGAGCGCCGGGGCGGTGAAACACAGGCTGTCTATCAAATCCAACGCCCCGCCGATGCCAGGCAGCATGCGCCCGGAATCCTTGGCATTGAGCGAGCGCTTGACCACGCTCTCGGCCAAATCACCGAGCACCGCCAGCACCGCCAGAACACATCCGAGGAACACTACCTGCCCCCAGCCGCCTAACACCGCCAGCTGCTGCGGAAACACCGCATACAGACCGCAACCGGCCGCTTGGGCACCCAGAATCGCCCCGCCAAAACCTTCCCAGGTTTTTCCCGGGCTCACCTGCGGGATCATCTTGTGCCGCCCGATGAGCGAACCGACGATATAGGCTCCCATGTCCGTGAACTTGGTCACAGCTAACAGCCACAGCAGCAGCAACGCGGCGGGCAGCGCCACCATCCCGGAGGTCACCTGCCAAGCGGGAGCCACCACCAAAAGTTTCGCTGCGAAGTTGAACAGCAATGCGACGTAAACAAAGCCACAGAGGGTGGTGGCGACCGCTACCAAGGTTTCCAGCCCGCGGATGGGTTGGCGCAGTTGCAAGACAAAGGCCCCGCCAAGGGCCACGGCAAGCGCGCCCATATCCCACCCGGCTAAGATCCCGGCTGCTGGTTTCCACCACAGCTGCGCATACAAGCCCCCGCAATACACCACCGCCATGCCCAAGCCGAAACGCGGGAAACACCTCACCCCGGCAGCCCGCAACATCACAAAATACTCGCGCGTGGCCACCAGCGTCAGCAGCGCGATCAAACCCAGATAGGCCCATGCCCGCAGGCTGCCACCCGCCACCGCCACTAGGCTCCATAACACCAACGTGCTGGCTGCGCGCCGGACAAAGACAAGGGCTTTTGATGGGCCTAGGATGGTGGATGGATCTGTCATGGCTCGGCGTTATCCAAGACACTCCTCCCGTGCATGGCAACTCATTCCGAAATTTCTCGCGCAACCATTTTCGGGCGCCACGGTTTCATGCCTTGGAGAGCCAGGTCAGTGGCCTCCCACCATTACCAACCGCAAGACCATACCCCCATGAAAGCAACCACCCTCATTGCACTCTCCACCTTGCTCGGCACCAGCACCTTTGTTGCCGCCCAAGACACCAAGGATGCCCCAAAACACCCAGCCCCCCCCGAAGTCCTCGCAAAATTTGACACCAACAAAGATGGCAAACTCGACGAGGCCGAACGCACCGCCATGCATGAAGCCCGTAAGGCGGAAATGCTCAAGAAATTCGATAAGGACGGCGACGGCAAACTCAGCCCAGAGGAAGAAGCCGCAATGCGTGAAGCCCACCAAGCCGAAATGCTCAAAAAATTTGACAAAAACGGTGACGGCAAAATCGACGAGGAGGAGCGCAAGGCCATGCCCCAACATGGACGGCCCGGCGGCCCTGGCGGCAAACAACACCCCGGCAAAGGCAAAGGCCCGGGTAAAGGCCCGGGTAAAGGCCCGGGTAAAGGCCCGGGTAAAGGCCCGGGTAATGGCCCGGGTAATGGCGGCCCGGATGCCGCGCCGGCCCCTGCTGCCGAATAATGCCTAATACAATCTAACTGACTTAAACCGTGGAAGCACGCAGCTTCCGCGGTTTTTTTTGTGGTCGTCGCCAGAATCCGCTGGCCACAGGCAGATTAGTTAGAATGCGGCCAGCTTAGCGCAAGGAGCATGCCAGTAATGGAAACTGCGGTTTTCAGGCGGCCCGTAGCTGCGGCTTCCAGCCGCAGCCCATGATTGCGGCGTCCCGCCGCGATGCGGTGGTGCGGTAGGGCGTGGCGGTCTCGCCGCGCTGTGACAGACAGCCCAGGTGCGGTCCAGCCGCCGCACCTTGGCACCGCCCATGCGGGCGGACAAGTCGGCGGACCGGGCCGATCCGCCCTACCTGTGATGCCGCCGGCACTTGACAAGTCCCGCTCTATGGGTGCCGCCTGCTCAGCACGAGGGAAGCGCCAGACAGGGGTTGCACATCTCTTCACTTGGGAACGACACACTTGGGAACGACACTTGCCAAAACGCGGCTTTTGCTGGATGTTGCGCGTCCATGAAAATGCACCGCCTTTTAGCAGAAGCCGCTTCTGCCATTGCCAAATCTGTTTTTCGCGAGCACCGGGTGCTTGATCACGTGCTGGCGGAGGCGTTTGAGGCCAACCCGAAATGGGGCAAGCGCGACCGTTCATTCATCGCGGAAACGGTGTTTGAAGTGATGCGCTGGCGGCGGGTGCTCGGTTTTTTGGTCGATAGCGAGGAAACCACCGCGTTGTGCGCCGCCCAATGGGTGCGCATGGGCTTCGACCTCCCCGAGTGGTGGACATACAAGGGCGCGAAACCTGTGGAAATGACCGCCCGTGAGGCGGATATCGCCACCCAAGCGCGCGCCGTGCGCGAATCGATCCCGGATTGGCTCGATGCCCTTGGCGAGACAGAACTGGGCACCGCCTGGGACTCGGAACTCGCCGCCCTCAACCAACGCGCGGCCGTCTTCCTGCGCGTCAACACGCTCAAAGCAACCCGTAAGGATGCCATCGCCTGGCTCGCCACGTCCAACCTCGATGCCAGTGCCGTGCCCGGGTTGCCGGATGCGCTGGTGCTGGCCACCGGCAAACCCCTGCCCAAGGCGATGCGTCTCGATGGCCGCGTGGAAATCCAGGACGCCGGCTCGCAACAGATTGCTACTTTGTTAGATCCGCAACCCGGCGAACGCATCATCGACGCCTGCTCCGGCGCGGGCGGCAAGTCGCTGCATCTGGCCGCGCTGATGGGTAATGACGGCCGCGTCTTCGGTATGGATGTCGACGCCAAAAAACTTGTCGAACTCGAGCGCCGGGCCAAACGTGCCGGGGCCACCTGCGTCAAATCCAAGCCGATCACCGCCGCCACCACTGCGGACTTTGCCGCGGTGGCCGACCGCCTGCTGATCGACGCTCCGTGTTCGGGTCTCGGAACTCTGAAACGCCAACCCGACCTCAAATGGCGCCTCAAACCCGCCCAACTCGAGCGCTTGCGCGGAATCCAGTCGGATTTGTTAGATAAATACCCGGCAATGCTCAAGCCAGGCGGGCGCCTCGTGTATGCGACCTGTTCAATCCTGCCGTCGGAAAACCGGGCGCAGTTGGACAGGTTGTTGGAAAAAGGCGGTTTCACTTTGCTAGAAGAACGTCCGCTATCGCCGGCGGCCACCGGCTATGACGGGTTCTACGCGGCGGCATTGGTGAAGGCGGGGTAGGGGAGTCCCGCGCCCGTGGAGCATGGGCAGGGACCGTTCTCCGAACGGTCCCTGCTAAAGCCACAACTCGCATAATATCAGCTACTTATGGCGGCCCTAACGAACTCGGGACGGATCCTCCACACGAAATTCCACACAAGTTGAAGTAAGTCCAGCCATCCGTGCCCGTCCAGTCGAACCGCCATACCGAGATGCCGGTCTCCGAGTCGGTTCCATACCTCACGAATGTGGGTTTGGGATCGGGCACGCCGGGCTGCAGGGCAAGTGCCGGACAAAGCAGGCACGCGGACAGAACCAGGACGGGCTTCATGGCGTGCCTCCTTCCGTCCTTGTGCCTGATAGGCTGTCGGGATTCTGTTGGGGTGCGCGTTTGCCTCGCCACCATCGGATAGTCACATTTTCCGGTTGTGGCGGATGTTCTTTCTCCCATGCCTGGGCAGCCGCTTCATAACGCAGCCGCTTCATAACGCAGTCGCTGTTGATTGCTGGAAAAGTAAAAATTGGGGAAGGAAATCTGACGATGTTTTTGCAAGGTGTGAAGGGCGTTTTTAGTTGTGATGCGAAACTGTGGCGATGCCATTCACATTTGCCTCAATTCGATAGACACCACTGGAATGGCGAAGGGCGCAGACACACGGAGCCACGGCCCCGGTTCCGCCGGACGCCTTGGAAAGGCGTCCCTGCCACGCCAACGACTGCGCCAGTTAGACCTCCGCGGCCACGGGCGCGACCTCCTGATGGACGGTGATGAACTGGAGTTCCTCGCTGTCGGGTTTGGGGCTGACATTGACGAGGTCTCCGGGTTTGACGTCGCCGCGCAAAATTGCCTCGGCAAGCGGGTCTTCGAGGAAGCGCTCGACGGCGCGGCGCATCGGCCGGGCCCCATAGGCGGGATCGTAGCCCTTGGTGGCCAGCAGGGCGCGGGCTTCGTCGCTGAGGACAAAGACGATATCCTTCTCGCGCAGACGCTTGAGGAGTTTTTCGACCTCGAGATCGACGATCTTGTTGAGGTCGTCTTTTTCGAGCATCTGGAACACGACGATGTCATCAAGCCGGTTGAGGAACTCGGGTTTGAAATGACGCTTGGATTCCTCGAGAATCTTGGCCTTCATCGTCTCGAAGTCGCCTTGATCCGCAGCCATGGCACCGAAGCCAAGGGTGCTTTGGCGCTTGATGTCGGATGCCCCGACGTTGGAGGTCATGATGATGATCGTGTTGCGGAAGTCGATCTTGCGCCCTAACGAATCGGTGATGGTGCCTTCCTCAAGGATTTGCAGCAGCAGGTTCATCACATCCGGATGCGCCTTTTCCACTTCGTCAAACAACACCACCGAATACGGCCGCCGCCGCACCGCCTCGGAGAGCTGGCCACCTTCCTCGTGCCCGACGTAGCCGGGAGGCGAACCAATGAGGCGACTGGAAGTGAATTTCTCCATGTATTCGGACATGTCGATTTGGATGAGCGACTCCGGATCGCCAAACATGAACTCGGCAAGGTTGCGTGCCAGATAGGTCTTGCCCACCCCGGTGGGCCCTAGGAAAAGGAACGAACCAATCGGCCGGCGCGGATCCTTGAGGTCGGCGCGGGACCGGCGCAGGGCTTTGGATATGGCCGTGACCGCCACATTCTGACCAATCACCCGGCTCCTGAGTTCCTCCTCCATCTTGAGCAGCTTTTCGGTTTCCTTTTCCTCCATGCGGCGGAGCGGGACACCGGTCCATTTGGCGACCACAGCCATGATGTCATCCTCGGTGACAGTGACAATAGTTTCCTCCGAGGTGGCACGCCAGTGTTTGAGGGTTTCCTCAAGCTCCTTCTTGGTGTGCTTTTCCGCATCGCGCAGCGCGGCGGCTTTCTCAAAGTTTTGCTCGGCGATGGCCGCCACCTTGTCGCGGTTGATCTGGCCGATTTTCACCTCGAACTCTTTGATCACCGGCGGGCGGGTCATGGTCCCAATCCGGGCACGCGCACCCGCCTCATCGAGCACGTCAATCGCCTTGTCCGGGAGAAATCTTGCTGTTAGATAACGCGATGTGAGCTTGACGGCCGCCTCAATGGCCTCAGGTGTGAACTTCGCCTTGTGATGGCTCTCGTATTTATCCTGCAGGCCCTGGAGGATTTTGATCGCATCGCTGACCGACGGCTCCTCGACCTTGACTTGTTGGAACCGGCGTTCCAGAGCCGCATCCTTCTCGATGTATTTGCGGAATTCGTTGAGGGTGGTGGCACCGATGCATTGGAGTTCGGCACGGCTGAGGGCGGGCTTGATAATGTTAGAAGCATCCATGGTGCCTTCCGCGGAGCCCGCACCGACGATGGTGTGAAGCTCATCGATGAAGAGGATGACGTTCTTGGTCTTGCGGATCTCGTCCATCACCGCCTTGATGCGTTCTTCAAACTGGCCGCGGTATTTGGTGCCGGCGATCATCAGCGCGAGGTCCAACGTGATGACCTTGCGATCCCGCAAAAGTTCGGGCACATTGCCGTTGGCGATTTCCTGTGCCAAGCCTTCGACGATGGCGGTTTTGCCAACGCCAGCTTCACCGATGAGCACGGGGTTGTTCTTGGTCCGGCGACACAGGATTTGAATCACCCGCTCAATCTCACTCTCACGACCAATCACCGGGTCCAGACCGCCATCGTGCGCAATCTTGGTCAGATCGCGACCAAACGCGTTGAGCGCCGGGGTCTTGGATTTTTTCGCGCTGTCCTGACCTTGGCCTTGGGCTGGGTCCGGTTGCTGACCTTTGGCTGGCACTTCCGCTTCTTCAAACGGTCCGTCGCCATCTTCAAGATCATCGTCGTCGTCATCGTCATCGTCGTAGTCCTCCGGTGAGAAGTTAGGATCAATTTCGGCAAGGATTTCGTTGCGTGTGCGTTGGATATCGACGTTGAGGCGGCGCAGGACGCGGGCGGCGATGCCCTCTCCTTCCCGCAGCAATCCAAGCAGCAGATGCTCGGTGCCAACGTAGGAATGGTTAAGCGCCTTGGCTTCCTTGTTGGCAAAGGCCAACACCTTCTTGACGCGCGGCGTGT
>JBAXOF010000035.1:0-23297 GCA_037133375.1 Verrucomicrobiota bacterium
CCCGCGCCTTGAGACCTTCCTTCGCGCCTGGCAGTCCTACTTTCAACATGCCGGTACGGAAGCCGGACTGGCCGGTGATGAAGCACGCGCGACCAGCGGTGCAGCTCTGCTGGCCATACCAGTCGGTGTAGCGTGCGCCTTCGTTCGCGATGCGGTCAATGTTGGGCGTCTTGTAGCCCATCAAGCCGCTGTTGTAGCAGCTGGGATTGAACCAGCCGATGTCGTCGCCCCAGATGACGAGGATGTTGGGTTTCTTGTTCGCGCCGAGAGCTGGAGCGGCTGCGCCTAGCAGTGCTCCGGCCGCGGTGAGCAGCGCCAAGCCGTTGAGGTATTGTTTCAGTTTCATGTATCTGTCTTTCTGTTTGGTTTAATTGCCGTTAGATAAGAGATGGGTCACTGGTCACTGATAACTTTTTTGGCGGTGGTCATTTCAAGCGTTGGAAAAACACCTCGAATTGTTGTTTGAGTGCGGCCTGGAAATAGATGCCCTTGAGTTGGTCGGCTGCCGGATCATAGACTAGCGTGTAGGTGGTTGCGTGGACTGTCTCGGTCTCGGCTCATCAGGGATAGGCAACCTAAGGCACTCCCCGGTACCCGTCTATAACACCATGGTACAATGCGCCATCATTGCAGCCGTTTGACGAGGCTCACCAGATTCGTGACGAACCGCAGGCTAAAGCCGCCACTGGCACTGCCATCGCTGCTTTGAGCAAAATGCGCCGATCCGGCTTGCCGGCGGCGGGCGGGCGAGGCAGGTTTCCCGGCATGTCGCTTGTGCTTGCCTCTGCCTCGCCGCGCCGCCGCGATTTGCTCCTGCGCGCCGGGCTTGACTTTGAAGTGGTGGTTTCCCCCGCCGAGGAGATTCATGACCCGGCCATGGCCCCGGACCGCTTGTGTGAAGGCAATGCCTTGCTCAAGGTGGCGGCCGTGGCCCACCTCCACCAGCAAGCCACCATCATCGGCGCGGACACCTTGGTTTTCATCGATGCCGAGGCGCTGGGCAAGCCAGCCGACATGGCTGCGGCGCGAGCGATGTTGCGGCGCTTGTCGGGCCGCACCCACACCGTTTGCACCGGCGTCTGCGTGATGCGTCCGGGTGGGGAAACTCTAACATTTCACGAGCTCAGCGAGGTTGTGTTCCGGACCTTGGATGACGCCGCCATCGACGCCTATTTCCAGCTCGTCGATCCCCTCGACAAGGCTGGCGCCTACGGCATCCAGGAACATGGCGAGTGGATCGTGGAGGAGATCCGTGGTAGCTTCGACAATGTCATGGGCCTGCCGCTCGCTAGATTGTTAGAAGTGCTGGCCGCACCCTCGGACCTCTGACCTCTGACCTCACTCCACAGTCACGCTCTTGGCGAGGTTGCGTGGTTGGTCGATCTCGCAGCCACGCAGGCGGGCAACGTGATAGGCAAAAAGTTGGAGGGCAACCGCAGCGGGAATGGTGGCGACCAGCGGATGGCAGCGCGGGATGAAGATGGCGTCGTGCATGCGCTCGGCGGTTTCAAAGTCGCCTTCCGTGACAAGCCCGAGGATCTTGGCACCA
Organism: Verrucomicrobiota bacterium; assembly: GCA_037133375.1. GTDB lineage: Bacteria > Verrucomicrobiota > Verrucomicrobiia > Verrucomicrobiales > Akkermansiaceae > Luteolibacter. Next base: position 1,550 of record JBAXOF010000035.1, read on the forward strand.
CGGGCGCAGCATTCTTCGATATTGCCGAGGATCTTGTCCTTGCCGGGCACATCGCAGGCGATGGCCACGACCGGCGTGCCCTCTTGCAACAGGGCGATGGGCCCGTGCTTGAGCTCGGCGGCGTGGTAACCCTCGGCATGCATGTAGGAAATCTCCTTGAGCTTGAGTGCCCCTTCAAGGGCCACGGGATACATCGGGCCGCGACCGATGAAGAAGGCGTGCTCGTTGTGCGCGTAATCGGCAGCGATCTGGGCAATCCGCGCGTCTTGTAAAATAACCTTGGCGACAAGAGCGGGAACCGCCTCAATTTCACGCGCGAAGCGGATGCCGTCTTCGCGCGAATAACGGCGGCCACGACCGAGCTTGAGGGCCATCATCAGCAGCACCGCTACCTGACAGGTAAAAGCTTTGGTGGAGGCTACCGAGATCTCGGGGCCGGCGTGCAGATACACGCCGCGGCCGGTTTCGCGCGCAATGGTGGAGCCGACCACGTTGCACAGGCTCATCACAACCCCCCCTTTTTGGTTAGCCTCGCGCACAGCGGCGAGGGTGTCGGCAGTCTCCCCGGATTGAGAGATGGCGACGACCAGATCGCGGCTGCCAAGGATGGGATTGCGGTAGCGGAATTCCGCGGCTTGTTGGACTTCGGAATGAATGTCGGCCAAGTCTTCAAACGCGTATTCACCGACGAGTCCGGCGTGCAGCGAGGTGCCGCAGCCGAGCAATACCACGCGCCCTATTTCTGCTAGTTCGCGGGGCGAGGTGCCCATGCCGGCGAGCACGGAGGTGCCGAGGTTGAAATCGAGACGGCCACGGATGGCGTTGCCCAAGGCGTCTGGTTGCTCGTGGATTTCCTTGAGCATGAAGTGCTCGTAGCCACCTTTTTCCGCAGCGGCGGCATCGATGCCGAGTTGGGCGATTTCGCGGGCCACCGGGATGTTGTGCAAGTCGCGCACCTCGACCGAGTCGGCGGTGACGATGGCAATGTCGTCGTCATCCAGATAGATCACGCGTTGGGTATGGGCGAGGATGGCGGCCGCATCGGAAGCAATGATGGTTTCACCATCGCCGATGCCAATGACGATAGGACTGCCACGCCGCGCGGTGATGATGCGTTCCGGTTCGTGAGCCGATATCACAGCAATCCCGAAGGTGCCCACAACTTGGTGCAGCGCGTCGCAAACCGCTTGAAAAATGTCGCCCTTGTCGCAGTCACCGATGAGGTGGGCGAGCACTTCGGTATCGGTTTCCGAATAGAAAAAGTGGCCTTTGCCTTCGAGGCGGGCGCGGATTGAACGGTAGTTTTCAATGATGCCATTATGCACCAAGGCGATGTTGCCGGATTTGTCCAGATGCGGATGGGCGTTGATCTCGGTGGGCGGACCGTGGGTTGCCCAGCGGGTGTGGGCAATGCCCATGTGGGCGCGATGGAACAACTCGGGCGGCAACTCGGCGTGCGCCTTGTCGCTAAGCCGGGAGACTTTCCCTGGGGCCTTGGTGACCACCATGCGATCCTCATCAAGGATGGCGATACCAGCGGAGTCGTAACCCCGGTATTCGAGCCGCCGCAGGCCATTGATCAGCACGGTGGCCGCATCCGCTTTTCCAATGTATCCGACGATTCCGCACATGGTAAAATTAAGAGTGGGTGAGAGGTGGGTGGCAGGTAGAGGCTGCCCGCCGAGAATCATATAGCAGGGAATGTGCCAGCGCTAGGCTCATGTTTGAAATAGCTCCGCCGCGGCTGCCAACCTCACTCCCGGCCCAGTTCGTGGATTGAGCGCACCCCGGACAACGCCGCCAGTTCGTCGAGAAACTCCCGCAGATGGCGCCGCGGCAGTCGCAGGTCAAGCCGCGCCCGCACGATGCCATCCGGCATTGTCTCATATAACAAGGCCTGCCCGGTGACCCGGAATTCCTCCCGCAGGCGCTCCATCTTGATGCGGGTCTTGCCGTGGTCGGGATCAAACACCAATTCGATGTCGACCGTTTGAATGCCGCCCAGGTGGTGAATTTCCCATTTGAGCACCGCGACGAGCACGGCCCGCACTAACACGCTGGTGGCCAGTGCTGCCAAGGGAAACCCCGCGCCCACGGTGATGCCGATCGCGGCGGTGATCCACACCGTGGCCGCCGTGGTCATGCCACTCACGCCATTGCGCGAGTGCAGAATGGCCCCGGCCCCGAGAAACCCGATGCCGGTGACAATCTGTGCCGCCACCCGCCCGGAATCACCCGTGCTGGTAGTGAAAACAAAGGAAATCATCGTAAAAATGGCCGATCCCAGGCTGACCAAAATCAGGGTGCGCAAGCCGGCCGGCTTCTCGTGACGCTCGCGCTCGGCACCCAGAATCGCCCCGCAGGCAACGGCCGCCAACGCCAGCACGATTTCCAACCATGGCGAAGGCAGCCAGCCGCGCAGGGCGTGGGTCGATAGTTCAGTTAGATAGTTCATCGGGGGGGGTGCTGTCGTGTTTGTAAGGTGTGCCGGATGGGCCGTCAAGCGGCGGGATCGTCTGATTTATCCTGAAAACCGCAGTTTGAAACCGGTGGTTAGTTAGATTAACGGCAGATCCTTGATTTCACGGTCCCCAGCTATTTTGGCTCACACGAGGTCAGGTGTTCTGAGGCTGACTATTGCATCGACGCCTGAAAGGTCTTGTCAGTTAGATAAGCACGGGCTTCACCGACGAGGAACAAGGAACCGGCGACGAGCACGGGAGCGCCGGTGGCGAGCGCGGCAGTGAAAGCGGCGCGGAAGGTGTCGAACCCTTGGTGCAGCGGCGCACCGGGCGGCAGGGCGGCGGCCAGTTCCGCGCAGGCGACGCCACGCGGGGTGGCGACGGGGCAGAAGAAAATGTGCGACGCCAGTGGTGTGAGTGGCTTGAGGATGCCGGAAAGGTCTTTGGACGCAACGGAGCTGAAGACAATGGCCGCTTGGTGGCCGGGAAAGACCCCGTGCCAGGTCGCGGCTAACACCTCCGCGGCATGCGGGTTGTGGGCACCATCCAAGACGACCGGCATCGTCGCGCCGGGGACAGCCGCCGCCGGAAAAATCTCAAACCGCCCGGGCCAGCGCATGTTGGACAGGCCGTATTGGATACCATCGAAGTTGAGCGACACGCCAGCGTGGTGGAGGGCGGCAACGGCCAGCGCGGCATTCCATTCTTGATGCGAGCCGGGCAGGGCGATGGCGTAGCCTAACAATGGGTCGGCGATAAATTCGAGGGGCGCGCGAACTTCATTGGCCGCTTGTTCCAAGACTTGTCTAACAACATCCGGCTGCGGGGCAGAAACCACGGGCTTGCCAGGGAGGAAAATGCCGGCCTTTTCGGCGGCGATTTGGGCGAGGGTGTCGCCTAACCATTCGGCGTGGTCGAGGCCGATGGGGGTGATGACGCACACATCCGCAGGCACGGCGGTGGTGGCATCCAACCGGCCACCCATGCCGGTTTCCAAGATGATAAGATCGCAATTGCCTTGGCCGAACCAGCGCAGCGCCAAGGCCAGCGAGATCTCGAAAAAGGTCGGGTGGGGGTCGAGTCGCTCGCAGAGGGCGCGTAGTTCGGTTAGTCCGGCGGCGCACTCCGCCTCGGGGATGTCCTGACCGGAGATCTTGATGCGTTCGCGGAAGTCGATGAGGTGCGGCGAGGTGAACAGCCCGCAACGTTTGCCGCAGGCGCGGGCCATGGCATCCATCATCGCGCAGGTGCTGCCCTTGCCATTAGTGCCGGCGACGTGGATGACCGTCACCCCGTGATTCGGAAAGGCCAGGAACTCCCGCAGCAACTGCTGCGGACCGTCCAGCCCGAGCTTGATGCCAAACATCTGGGTGGAGAATAGCCAGGCGATGGCTTCGGGGTAATTCATGGCAGCGGGTTCAACGGGTTGCGGACGGCTCGGGTGCAAGAAACAACGGAAAGGTGGCTATTTCAAGCGCAGAGTCGGGGACTGGAAGATTTGCGGCAGGAGAATTTTCCAGGTGACTACTTTAAGTGTGCCCCGATGGTGCCGCTCGTCGACACCCACATCCTTAGCGAACTTATGCGGCGGGAGTCGGATGCCGACCGTCTGCGCTTGGGTATCCCGTCAAGCGGTAAAATCCGTGTAATTCGCCTGAGATTATTTGGCAGGCTGTCAGGCAGTCCATCTCGCTGCGCTCAGTACTCTATCCGAGTATGTGATAAAACTGAGGTTTTAGGGGCAAGACCCCCACAAGCGGAACGCAGATAGATGCAGCCGCGCAAGCCGCGCAATGCGGCATCGCCTGAATATCTCACCCGCAAGGAGTAGGTTGCGCGGGGGCGCGGTGTAAAACCGCAACCTTGTTCCGCATCGAGCCAATATCCAGTGTAACCACGCCAAGGAGACTCGGACTCAAGACCGCTGGCAGGTTCTCCAGCCGGAACTGTTTGTCAAAAAAAACCGCCCATATCAAATTTCCCCAAATCAAGCACATATCCATAAGTGCTGAAAAATCCGCCGAACTTCGAGATGTCCCGAATGGTCCCGTCGCCACGATACTGGCTGACCCCGTGGCTGAAGAACGAGCCGGTCGGCTAGCATGAGCATCCAGACAACAGCAGCACGAATAACAGCAGGACGAAGCGTGACATGGAAGAGTGGTTAGATGAAGAGAAGAGGGCGCTCAGGGTGTTTGGCCTAATCAGTCTCTATTCAAGGAAGCGCAAAGCTCTTTGCCAGTTTCAGCTCAACATCGGGGCTAATTTTGTCATGTTAGGCATTGTCCCGGTCAGCCAAGCACCCTGCTTGATTTTCAGGACATTGCCCCACCGTTCACACAGCCAACTGGCGTGCGGCAATCCTTCGGATCTTTCACCATGTGATAGCTCGCCCCTTCCGCCGGACTCAGCACAATTCGCTGGCGCCGACCTTTCCAGCCCCGCGCAAACACCCGGCCAAGGCAGATTCGGCGTCTTTATGCCGCAAGGAAATCGGATTTAGCCGCCGCTGTCAACAATATAATGACTGGCATTATATGAAGTCCTACACCCAGCCAATTCGCAATTCGGGGGCATACTGCTAACCCATAAAACTCCGGCACCACAGATTGCCAGGGGACAGGTTCAGCTGCCACAGGACGATCGCGCCTTTGCCCTGTTGCAAATCCCTGCTACACTGCGGCTGTTTGAAGCTGTCTTCCGTCTGTCACCGCCGCTGGCTCCGTTGGGGTTTGTTCCTCAGCGCGGGTGGTTTGTTAGCATGGTTCGCGCTGCCGTATGCCGTGCCGCTGCCGGTTGCATTGTTAGAATCCGCGCCGGCTTCACCGGTTTTGGTGGATCGCCATGGCATGCCAATCGAGCATCTGGCGTTGCCGGATTCCACCCGCGCCGCCCCAGTGGCCGTGGACGACCTTCCCGCCGGGTTGGTCGCCTGCACGCTCGCGGCGGAGGACAAGCGCTTTTTTGTGCATCATGGCCTGGATGTGCTGGCCATCGTGCGCGCCGCCCGCGATGGCATCAGTCGGCGCCACGTCACCTCCGGTGCCTCCACCATTACCCAGCAACTCATCAAGATATCCTCTCCGGCGCAATCTCGCAACCTGCTGGCCAAAGTCCGTGAGGCGTTGGCGGCACGGCGGTTGGAAATGACTTGGTCCAAACCACAAATCCTCAGCGCCTACATTAACCGCCTCGATTATGGAAGCCTGCGTCTGGGGCCTGCCGAGGCCACCCGGCATTATTTTCAAAAGCCGCTGACCGATCTTTCGCTGGCGGAGTGCGCCTTGCTTGCCGGTCTGCCGCAAGCCCCGTCGCGCCTCAACCCGACCAGACACCCGACCGCGGCCATAGCCCGGCGTAACACCGTGCTCACGCGCCTTGCCACGACCGGCAACTACGATGAGTCTCGTATTTCCGCCGCGCTGGCCGAACCGCTCACCCTGCGACCGCTCCAGGAATCCCTGCCCGCGCCGTGGCTCACGGCGCAGGCCCGGTTCCAGAATGCCAAACCCCGGATTTCCACCACCCTTGATCTCGGCTTGCAGCGCGCGATCTCAAGCATCGTCAGCGAGGAGACCGCCAAATTCAAATCCGCCAATCTCCGCCATGCCGCCGTAGTCGTTGTTCACAATCCAACCGGCGAAATCCTCGCGCTGGTTTCCTCCGCGTCTTGGGATGATCCACGGGGTGGCCAGCTCAACGGGGCGTTGCTGCCGCGCTCCCCCGGATCCACCCTCAAGCCCTTCACCTATCTGTTGGCACTGCAGCGCGAGCCATTGATTCCAGCATCGATTCTGGCGGATATCCCCAGCCCGTTTCGCACTCCGCAGGGGGTGGATTTGCCTGAAAACTACGACCGCGCCTATCGTGGTCCGGTCACTCTCCGCACGGCGTTGGCCTGCTCGCTCAACGTGCCCGCGCTGCGCCAACTCAATGCCATTGGCGGCCCCCCACCGTTGTTTGACCTGCTGACAAAACTCGGTGTCGCCATGCCGGGAGATGATCCGTTTGTCTATGGTCTCGGTCTCACCCTCGGCAATGCTCCGGTGAGATTGTTGGATCTAACCAACGCCTATGCCACTCTCGCGCGCGAGGGCAGCCACCGGCCGTTGAAATTGTTTTGCGCAGCGCCTGACACCGTCGATCCTGTTAGATTGTTGGATCCGCAGCACGTCTATCTCATCACCCACATTTTGGCGGACGCCAATGCCAGGGCACCGGCATTCCGGTCCGGTGGTCCGCTGGACTTGCCCTTTCCGTGTGCGGTGAAAACCGGCACTTCCTCGGATTTCCACGACAATTGGTGTCTCGGTTTCACCCCGGAATTCACTGTTGGCGTGTGGGCTGGCAACTTTGAAAACCAACCGATGAAAGGCATTTCCGGTGTCACCGGGGCGGCCCCGATTTTTCACCGGGCCATGCTCAGGTTGTATGAGCAGCGCTCACCGCCCGGGTTCACGCGCCCGTCCGGCTTGCTCGACATCACCATCGATGACCGCAACGGCAAACTGCTCGCCGACGCCGAATTTCCTAACAATCCCCACGCCCGCCGCGATCTCGCCCCGCCTGACCGACTGCCACCCGCTGCCACCGTCGCCGATTACGATGCCACCGGCAGGGCGCTGCTTACTCCCATTTATGCCGCATGGTTTACCAGTCGGCACAATTTGCGCCGCAGCGATCTCGCGCTGGACCCCGCGCCCGCCGCACTCGAACCCCTGCGCATTATCACCCCGGAAAATCACGCCACATTTCTGTTAGATCCGGAGATTCCCTCCGGTTCCGACCGCCTCCGCCCGGTGACCAATCTTCCCGGCGTCGCCCGGTGGGAATCCGCCACCTTGCGCATCGAGCCAGCCGCCCCTGAGCCGGTCATCCACCTCAGCTTCGGCACTCATACTCTAACTGCCACGGACCCCCGCACCGGCAGCATCCACACGCTCACCTTGCATGTGAAGCAGTTGTAGGCGCAAATCATGGGTGTTTATGGGTGTAGGGCTTGTTCCAGCGATTCTGGCATGACCCCAGCCGACATTGTGTTGATGGACATCCGCCGGCCCGGCATGAGTGGCATCGAATGCGTCACCTGCCTGGTGGCGCTGGGCACGGTGCGCACCTACATCGAACGGATTTACGAAAAACTCCACGTCTACAACCGCACCGATGCCGTGGTCAAATTCCTCGGCCAACCGCCTGCCGGTCGGCGTCCGCGCTAATTAGTCGCGGCGTGCTCGGGCTTTCCCGGATAGATTCGGCTTGCCCGGCGGCGTGGCAGGTTGCAGGCTGCGCGGATGAATTATTGTGGGGGCCGCCGGATGTTAGGTTGCTGGGCATTGGTCGTGATGGCGGCCAGCGGATCGGCGTGGGCCGAGGTGCCCGCGGCGGTCGGCGGCTCGCCTAACAATCCTGCCGCGAAGCCGGGCCATGCCACTGTCACGCTGTGGAATAATCCGCGAGGGAACCAGCTTGGCACCTACGCGGATGAAGTCCCATGGCAACTTGCCGCGCAGGAATCGAGGAGCTTCACCCTTCCTATCGAGGGCATGAACCAAGGTGCTGGCCATTTCGCCGAGCGGGTGCGGTGTCTGCTGACCGCACCCAAGGACGGGTATTATTTGCTTTCGTTTGAAGCGAGTGGCATCCAGCAGATATTGCTGTCGGATGATGCCACGCCGGAACGCGTGCGGTCGTTGTGGACCGAATGTTTTCCATGGCTTGATTACCCCACAGGATTCAACCAAACCCGCCTGCGGACGGAGGGTCCCTGGCGGTATTTCAAGCAAGGTGAAGCGCGCTATTTGGAGATTCGCCATATCCACATGTCGGGCCCGCCCCTGCTGCAACTTGTCTGGACGCTGCCGGATGGCACGCGGCAGAAGATCCCCGCCACTTGCATCACGAATTACCTGCCCCCGACAAATGATGTGACGCCCGGCAATGGCACCCAACCGGATGGCAACTATGGCGAGGTGCTCAAGGCGGCAACCGGCACACCGGTGAGGATTGACCTCAAGCGCGCGAAGGCGCTGAGCCGCGGCTGGGCCATGTATGATGGCATGAGCACGATCTGCACCTCTGATAGGATTGACCCCAAGCCGGATGTGACCCAACCCGCGCTGACGTGCACCTTCGGCGGCGACATTGAATTCCCGTTTGTCACCCAAGCGGCGGGCTATGCGGTCCTCTCCACGCAGCTCCAACTGTGCGCCGCGCAGTGCGAGTATGTCCATATCGTCTGCGAACGCGAGATCGACGGCGTGCGATTTGATAGAGAAACCCTCAAGGCACACAGTAGCGCGGCCCCCACCTTCCGCTGCGTCACGCCGTGGCTGGCCGCCGGCAAACACACCTTGCGGCTGCATTTCACGCCAGCCTATTTTGGCGGCACCTGCCGCCTGTTTGCCCTTGCCGTGCAGGAGGTGCCAAGCGGCACGGCGAGCGCCGCGCTGCGTGCCTGCCTCGCCACCCGCAATGAGTTTCTAACTGCACGCGGCGACGGGGCGTTCCTAACATCCCCGGCCTGTGTGGAAGTCGCCTCGCGGACTACCGCCACGCCGACGCTGGCGGCCGGCGGCAAAGAGTATACCCTGCAGCCGGCGACTTCCAACACCTGGTGGGCGGACGTGCCATTGCCCGAGAGCGGGGCCGGTCTGGCCCTGGTGTCCCGCTCCACAGCGGATGCCACGGAGGCGCGTGCCACGGCCCGCTGGGCGGAGACGCGGGTGAGCGACCATCCCGAAGTGTATTTGCGGGTAGGTGATGCTTTGCGCGTGACGGCATGCACTGCGGATGCCGGAGCGGAGCAAAAGGATGAGGCGATGATTGTTTTCCAAGGCAAGGATATCGAGACAGCACCCGGCAAACCCTTCATCTGCCGCTTCTCACAGGCTGGCGACGAGACCGTGTTAGCCCGCGAGGTCCGGACAAATGGCCAACCCGTCATTAGCCGCATGCTTGTGCATGTGTTGCCGCGGACGCGCACGGTGGTGGAGTCGGAATGGACGCGGACGGACCGCTTCAGCCTGTTGAAGGATTTTCCGGCCGGGGCCTGGCCGGATGGTGGAGAGGCTGTGGCCTTCCGGGCCACCCCTGCCGACGCCGGCCGCAAGGCCAGTGAATGGAAGGTGTTGCCGCGGATGGCGGGCACATGGCCGGCGGTATGGCGGGCCGGAGCCACCGGCCCGGTGCTCGGCATGTTGCGGGTACGAGCGATGGAGGTCTCCGGTAATAACAGGTATCATTACATTGAGGCCGATCCCGATTTCAAATCGTTGATCTGCGATTATTGCTTCGTCGCGGGGTTGCCTCCCGGTTGGAAAATCAGCGCCACCCTTGTCGGACCCAAACGGATGTGGCATTTCCTGCGCGGCGATCCCTCCCACCCGGCACGGCAACTCGTCAATCCTTGGCGGGAAGGCAGCGTGGCAGTGGGCCAGTTCTGGTTGCGCAGCGACAATCCGAAGCCTTCCGCCGGCTACGATACGGAATATGAATTGATCCCGCCGGAGTCGCCGGAGTAAAATCCCGCCACGCGGCTTAGCCCGAAAATCGAAGTTCAATCTCAGTAGTTAGTTAGATTAACCACGGATTACACAGATTACACGGATTTTTTTGTTTGGAATCTTTCACCATTTGCAACTTCGAAGAAGTTGCAAATGGAACCTATTTCAATCTGTGAAATCTGTGAAATCCTGTAGTCTGTGGTTTTCTTTCCGCATTGCCGGATTTCAACCTCGGATTTCGAGCTCAATGCACCGGGTCGTCCGCGTCCCGTTCGGGTGGTGCCACCAGTTTCTGCGTTTCAACCAAGTGGCGGGATCCCTCCTTATCCACCCGCCAGTTGGTGATCGTGTGTTCGGTTATCTGCAAGGTCCCATCCGGTTGGCGGACCTCATATTTGGTGATCTGTCGATATCCCGGCCCTTCTTTCCAGAACACCCGTTGCAAGGTGCCCTGCGATGTTAGATTATCCGGGTTAGGCTTGTCGCCCTTGTAATTGTGACTCGTTACCTGAACCCGCCCCTTGGTTTCCTGGAACTCAAGGACAAAGATCAAGGGTCCCTTCTTTTCACCCAGCACCTTGATTTCGAACGTCCGGATGCCCTTTGCGGGATCGGGTGCCCGTTCCCGCAACTCGGACCGCGAAGCACACACCGCTCCAGGCAAGACCTTCATCCAACCCTCTGGAGTCGTCTCGCAATCGTAGGCCAAATATCGCTCCGAGGCAATCACGTCCTTGTTCTGACTGATGAAAAAACAATTCTTCATGGTTACCACCTGTTGGATTCCGCCGTCCGGTCCCCGCAGCACCCGCATGCCCTCCGCCTCTTTGGGCAGAAACAGCCCCGCCACCGAGAACTTCGCCTGCTGGGTGAATTTGAATTGAAATGAGGCGTTGCTGTGGTGGTTTCCATCCTTGCGACAGCGGTAGGTGAAAAACCCCGGCTCTTCATGAAAGGAAACCGTGCATACGGACATCAGCCGCGGCGGCATGCCCGCGGCCAAGCGCTGCATTTCCTCGGCATCGAACGGCTTGCTGGAATCTTCGACGCATGAGGGTTCTATCACAAATATGGCCGGCGGCTCTGCCGCACGGGCAGGCGCGGTGGGGATGATGACACTCAGGACAAGTCCGGTTAGGGCGCGTTTCACACCACAGCCATGACCGACCTGCAGCCCGCCGGCAAGCCTGAAATCTTTCGCTGCCCACCACGGGCCACACTGGATTCGGCTTGCCCGGTGGCGTGGCAAGTTGCAGGCTGACCGGATGAATTGTTGTGGGTGCCGCCGGATGTTGGGTTACTGGGCGTTGGCCGTGATGGCGGCCGACGGATCGGCGTGGGCCGAGGTGCCCGCGGAGGCTGGCAACAAATCTAACAATCCAGCCGTGAAGCCGGGGCATGCCACGGTCGATGTGTGGAGCAACCTGCAGACGGCCAAGACTGGCGCTTATGCGGATGAAGTGCCGTGCCAATATTCCGCCCGGGAAGCCACGCGCTTCACCCTTCCGATCGAAGCCATGAACCGGGGTGAGGGCTATTTCGCCGCGCGGGTGCGCTGTCTGTTAACCGCCCCCAAGGACGGGTATTATTTGCTTTCGTTTGAAGCGGGCGGTATCCAACAGATCTTGTTGTCGGATGATGCCACGCCGGAACGGGTGCGGACGTTGTGGGCAGAATGCAACCCATGGCTTGAATACCCGACCGGATTCAACGACACCCGCTTGCGGACGGAAGGCCCCTGGCGGTATTTCAAGCAAGGTGAATCACGCTATCTGGAGATCCGCCACATGCATATTATGGGCCCGACCCTGCTGCATCTGGTCTGGACGCTGCCGGATGGCACACGACAGAATATCCCCGCCGCTTGCATCACGAACTACCTGCCACCGGAAAATGAGGTGAGGCCCGGCAATGGCACCCAGCCGGATGGCAACTATGGCGAGGTGCTCAAGGTGGTGACCGGCACGCCGGTGAAGATTGACCTCAAACACGCGAAGGCGCTGAGCAGCGGTTGGGTCATGCTTGATGAAATGTATTCCACTTGCAGCACTGACACGATAGACCCTAAGCCGAATGCCACTCAAGCCACGCCGACGTGCACCTTCGGCGGCGACATTGAATTTCCGTTTGTCACCCAAGCGGCGGGCTACGCGGTCCTCTCCACGCAGATCCAACTCTGCAGCAGTGATGGCGACTATGTCCACGCGGTCTGCGAACGCGAGATCGACGGCGTGCGGTTTGATCGGGAAACCCTCAAGGCTCGCAGTGGAACGGCACCAACTTTCCGCTGCGTCACACCGTGGCTTGCCGCCGGCCAACACACGCTGCGCCTGCATTTCACGCAAGACCATTTTGGCGGCTCCTGCCGCCTGTGTGCCATTGCGGTGCAGGAGGTGCCAAGCGGCGCGGCGAGCGACGCGCTGCGCGCCTGTCTCGCCACCCGCAATGAGTTTCTATCCGCTCGCGGCGACGGGGCTTCTCTAACATCACCGGCCTGTGTGGAAGTCGCTTCGCGGACCACCGCCACGCCGACGCTGGCGGCCGACGGCAAGAATCACACTCTACAGCCGGCGACATCCAACACCTGGTGGGCGGATGTGCCATTGCCCGAGAGCGGGGCCGGTCTGGTCTTGGTATCCCGCTCCACAGCGGATGCCACGGAGGCGCGCGCCACGGCCCGCTGGGTGGAGACGCGGGTGAGCGAGCATCCCGAAGTTTATTTGCGGGTCGGTGATGCCCTGCGCGTGACGGCAAGCACTGCGGATGCCGGGACTGAGGAAAAGGGCGAGGCGACGATTGTTTTCCAAGGCGAGGAGATCCAGACGCCACCCGGCAAACCTAACATCTGCCGCTTCTCACAGGCTGGCGACGAGACCGTGTTAGCCCGCGAGGTCCGGGCCAACGGCCAACCTGTCATCAGCCGCATGCTCGTGCATGTGTTGCCGCGGACGAGCCAGGTGGTGGAGTCGGAATGGACGCGAACGGATCGCTTCAGCCTGTGGAAGGAGTTTCCGGCCGGGGCCTGGCCGGATGGCGGGGACGCCGTCGCCTTCCGGGCCAGCCCAGCGGACGCCGGCCGCAAGGCCAGTGAATGGAAGGTGCTGCCGCGCATGGCGGGAACTTGGCCGACGGTGTGGCGGGCCGGTGCCACCGGTCCGGTGCTCGGCATGGCACGGGTGCGGGCGTTGGCAGTCGCCGATGCCAGCGAACAACATTTCAATAATAATAATAATGGCAACGACGTCGAGCATTTCAAATCGTTGTTCTGCTACTATTTCTATGTCACGGGTCTGCCACCCGGTTGGAAAATCAGTTTTACGCTAACCGATCCGAACGGGACATGGCATTTTCTGCACGGCGGCCCGCCGCACCCGGCACGGCAAATTGTCCATCCCTGGCGCGAAGGTGCCGTGGCGGTGGGCGAGTTTTGGCTGCACAGCGAGCATCCATCACATGGGCTCAGCGGGGAGTTTGAGTTGATCCCGCCGGAGTCGCCGGAGTGAAATCCCGCCACGCCACGCGGCTCAGCCCGGAAACGGAAGTTAAAATCTGATATTCGTTATTGAAACCACGGATTACGCGGATTTTACGGATTTTTTGGTATGGATTTTCCACCCATAATCCGTGCAATCCGTATAATCCGTGGTTAATCTAACCGACATAACGAATTAAGCGTCGGAGTTCGCACTCAGTGCACGGAGTCGTCCGTGTCCTGATTGGGTGGGGCCTCCAGTTCCTGGGTGTCAACCAAGTGGCGGCGGCCCTCCTTGTCCACCCGCCAACTGGTGATCGAGTGTTGGGTTATCAGCCAGGTCCCATCGGGCATGCGGACTTCGTCTTTGTCGATTTGTCGATATCCCGGTCCCTCGTTCCAGAACACCCGTTGCAAGGTGCCCCGCGAGGTAAGGTTCTCCGGGCTGGGCTTGTCGCCATTGTAATTGAAGTCAGTTATCTGAACCCGCCCCTTGGTTTCCTGAAACTCCCGGACATAGGTCGCAGGCTTCTCCGCTTTACCGGACAGCTTCATTTCGAACGTCCGGATACCTTTTGCGGGATCGGCTGCCCATTCCCTCACCTCGCAACGCGAAACACACACCGCGCCGGGCAAGAGCTGCATCCGGCCCTCCGCCGTGGTCTCGCAATCCGACACAAAATACCGCTCGGTGACAATCACGTCGTTGTCCTGACTGGTGAAATAACAATCCTTCATGGTTGCCACCTGTTGGATTCCACCATCCGCGCCCCGCAGCACCCGCATCCCGAGCGCCTCTTTTGGCAGCAGCAGACCCGCCACCGAGAACTTCGCATGCTGGGTGATTATGAATTGAATCAAGGCACGGTTGTGGTGGCCTGATTTGCCCCCGCAACTGCCGCAGCGGTAGGAGAAAAAGCCTGGATCATTGCTTGAGGAAAGCGGGTATATCATCATTATCTGTGGCGGGATGCCCGCGGCCATGCGCTGCATTTCCTCCGCATCTAGCGGCTTGTGGAGTTCGTCGGTGCATGATGGTTCTATCACAAACGTGGCCGGCGGGTCCGCCGCACGGGAAGGGGCGGTGGTGATGAGGACGCTCAAGGCAAGTCCGGTTAGGGTATGTTTCACACCCACAGCCATGACTCACCCGCGGCCCGCCGGCAAGCCTGAAATATTTCTGAAATCTTCCGCTGCCCACCACGGGGTGCACTGCTAGATTCGGCTTGCCCGGCGGTGTGGCGGGTGCCACACTTTCCGGATGAATTTTTGCGGGTGCCTTCGGATGTTGGGTTGCTGTGGGTTGGCCGTGATGGCGGCCAGCGGATCGGCATGGGCTGCGGCGGTTGGCAACGAACCTAACAAGACTACCGCGCAGCCGGGCCATGCCACGGTCAATGTGTGGGCCGATCTGCTGGAATCCGGCCGCGAATCCACCCCGCAATCCGTGCGTGATGCGATCAGCACGGTTCACGAGATATATCCGGATGAAATTCCGTGGTTCATTCCTGCCGCGAATTCCGCACGAATGACCCTGGCGCTGGATGAATTGGGGCCGGGCGAAGGTCTCAGCATGGTGCGGGTGCGTTGCCTGCTCACCGCTCCGCAAGATGGCTACTACTTGCTCTCCCTCGAAGGGGATGGCCATCACCAGGTTTTGCTCTCCAGTGATGCCAGCCCCAAGCACCTGCGCCCACTGTGGACCAGCGGCAAGTTCCGGTTTCAGGAGCCAGTCGGCCTTGACCCGGATGGTTTCAGCACGGAAGGCTCCTGGCAGTATTTCAAGCGCAATGAAGCCCGCTATGTGGAAATCCGCCACCTGCACCTAACAAAACCGGTGCCCCTTGCCCTGATGTGGACGCTTCCGGATGGGACGCGGCAGCGCATCCCGGACACCTGTGTCGCGAGTGTCGTGCCACCGTCCGACGACGTCGAGCTCGGGGATGGCACCACGCCGGACGGGGTCTATGGCGAGGTGCTTCATTCCGTGAAAGCCAAGCCGGTGGAGTTGGATCTGGCAACGGCCAAGGCATTGAGCACCGGTTGGGCGGCCTTTGACGGCACCAGCACCACGCAAGTCCATGAGGCGGGCCCAACCGAAGACTACGTGAAAAAGAACGGGATTTCCGGATGTTTTGGCGGAGACCTCGAATTCCCGTTTGTCACCAAGGCTGCGGGTTATGCGGTGTTGACTTGCCAGATTCAACTTTGCACCGGAACCAAGACCTATGCGCATGTGCTGTGCGAGCGCGAGATTGACGGCGTGCGCTTCGACCGCGAGACACTGCGGGCAATTGAAAGCGCCACCACCCCGTTCCGTTGCATCACGCCGTGGCTTGAGGCTGGCAAGCACACCCTGCGGCTGCATTTCACACCAGCCATGTTAGGTGCCACCTGCCGTCTCTTCGCCGTCGGCCTGCAGACCCTAACGGGTGACGCAACCGGCGCCGAGGTGCGAGCCATGCTGGAAAAACAGAACGGCTTTTTACCTGAGCGCGGGGATGGTGGCTTTCTGCGCTCCCCGGCCTGCGTGGAGATGGCCGCGCGAACCTCGGTCGCTCCTTCGTTGCAGGCAGGTGGCCGGGAAATTCCAACCCGTCCCGCCACGTCTAACACCTGGTGGGCGGATGTTCCGCTGCCTGAATCGGGAGACGCAGTGGCACTGGTTGCCCGTTCAAAGGCGGATCGGACCGAACTGAAGGCCACCGCGCACTGGGCGCTGACACGGGTGAGCGAACATCCTGAAATCTATCTGAGAGTGGGTGATGCGTTGCGCGTCACGGCGTGTCCTGCGGATGCGGAGACCGATGTGAAGGCGACGGCGGTGCTGACTTTCCGCGGCAAACAAACCGCCACCGGCAAGCCATGGATTTGCCGCTTCGATCAGGCCGGCGACGAGGTTGTGGAAGCGCAATTCAAGCCGCAGCATGGGGCACCGGTCATCTCCCGCATGACGGTGCACGTCCTGCCGCGCCGCACCGAGATGGTGGAGACGGCAATGACGCGGACGGATAGACGCAATGATCTTGAGGGTTTCATAGCGGGATGCTGGCCGGATGGCGGTGATGCGGTCATGTTCCGGGCCTGCCCGGCTGATGCCGGGTGCCATGCCACGCGCTGGTCGGCTTACCCCCAACTGGCCGGAACCTGGCCGGCGGTGACGCGTGCGGGTGCCAATGGTCCGGTCCTCGGCATGCTGCGGGTCCGCGCTGTCGGTGTGAGCCAAACCTTTGGATCATACACGGATTTTAAATTCGGCCAGGGCATCCGCCATGCCGCGTGCCATCGTTGTGTTGTCACCGGGTTGCCTCCGGGATGGAAAATCCAGAACGTGCTTGCGCCGCAGGCCAAGCCGGGCTGGCAGTTCTATCAACCCGACCCGGCCCATCCATCGCAACGGACCGTCAATCCATGGTGCTGCGGGGCTGTAACGGTGGGTGAGTTTTGGATGCTCCAAGGCGGCGGGGTTGGCTGGCGGGAGGGCGCTTGTGAATTGGTGCCACCTGCCGATCCTTCCGTGCCACCGAAAAAATAGGCACTTCCGGCGCTCCGGATTTCAGTGGGTTTCACCGGCATCTTCCGCGCCCGGGGGCTGGTTCAACACCTGTCTATCCACCATGCTGCGGCTGCCATCTTTCTCCACCCGCCAGGTTTCGATGACGTGGTGGACGAGTTCCATAACACCTGCTGAGTTTGGTTTTTCGTTCTTGATGATTTGGCGGTATCCCGCTCCGTCTTTGAGGCCAACGCGTTGCAGAAGCTCGCGCTGGACCATCGCCTTCGGGACGGTCTTGTCACCCGCATAGCTGCAAAACAACGCTTGCGTCCGCGCCTCGGTTTCCACCAGTTCGGTCACTAACAAATTCAAGACCTGTGGCCCTTGTTCCGGACAGATGTATCTGGATTCGAAGGTGCGTGTCTGGGGTGTGGCGGTGGCGGATATTTCCCTGACTTCGAGGCGGCCCATGCAGACGGCGCCAGGCAATACCTCCATGCTGCCGTCCGCCGCAACCTTGCAGTCCAAGGCCCGGTAACGTTCGATCATGATGAGCTTGTCTTTTGAACTAACGAAGCAACAAGTCACCGCCGTCGCCGCCTGTTGGATCGCGCCATCCGGCCCGCGCAATACCCGCACCCCCTGGTTTTCGCTCAGACCCACAAGGGCGGCTATCGTGAAGGGCGTTTGCTGTCTGAAACACACTTGCAGTTCGGGAGTTGACGAGTGGACGTAAACGCAGTTGCCACAGCGATATCTGACAAAGCCGTCATTCCAGTTGCCGCCTGGCCCGGTTTTCGAGAACACCCGCGGCGGCTTGCCGGCAGCAAGTCGCTGCATGTCCTCAGCGCCGAGTGGTGGTGCGGGGGCCGTGTTAGGTTGTTCGATCACAAACCCGGCAGGCGGGACCGCCGCACGGGAAGGGGCGGTGGTGATGAGGGCACTCAGGGCAAGTCCGGCTAGGGCACGTTTCACACCACAGCCATGACCCACCCGCAGCCCGCCGGCAAGTCTGAAATCATCTGCTGAAATCTTCCGCCGCCTCACCTCTGCTTGAAGGCGAGATATTCCCGCAGGCATTGCGCTGGTGTCACGGTCATGGGCTTGTCCTCCTTGTCGCGATGTTG
The DNA here is from genome assembly GCA_037133375.1 of Verrucomicrobiota bacterium. Lineage (GTDB taxonomy): Bacteria > Verrucomicrobiota > Verrucomicrobiia > Verrucomicrobiales > Akkermansiaceae > Luteolibacter. The sequence goes on from JBAXOF010000035.1 coordinate 19,609, forward strand.
GGTGCGGGGCTTGCAACCCAGCCTCACGGTGACGTCACTTTGCTTGCCCGCTTGTTCCAAGTGGAGTGTAACTTGGTCACCCGGGCGCTTTGTTACCAAGTGCGCCGCCAATTGTTTGGCGGCGTTGGCGTCGGCGAACTGGATCGCGTCAATGCCGCGGAGAAAATCGCCAGTCATGATGTTGCCAATGGCCGCAGGACTCTTGGCCATCACCTTGGTGATTTTGAGATGTGAATTGAGATTGCCGTCAGCATCGAAATTGGGTGCCGCTTCGACGGCCACGCCAAGGAAGCACTCGGGACTCCACAGGGTGGTGGCAAAATCCATCAGCACCGCCCGCGCCCGCATGCGGATTTCCGGATCGGAATGGGTCTGATAGGTTTCATAGCAGAGGGTCTCCACGGCATTGGGTGGGTCGGCCGGTGCCTCGTGCAGCAGTTGGTGCAACTTGTCCTCCGCGCACTGGCGGATAGGAAAGCGCTCGTCACCGAGCAGCGGGATCAGCTCGGCAGGCGTCTTGCCGGCGCAAAGGGCCTTGGCTTGCTGCGGGGAAACTTCACTGTGGGCGTCGGTCGCCGGCGCGGTTGGAGTGGCTGCCGTGTCCGTCGCGTCACAGAGGGATGCCGGCATCCACCCGAGCACGACCAGGCGGACCCCCATCATCGCACTCACGACAGAACGTCGGAACATGGCCTTGTCTAATCGAATGGCACAGGACATCAAGTCACAATCATTGGCATGAAGAGGCTTCTCTGAAAATCAGTAAAATCACGAGTTCCCACTCAAATGCCGGGCGGCGGGACGCCGCCGGCACGGCCTGCCGCGAGACGCGGCAGCTACCGTGGCGATGGGGCGGTCGGGGCGGGTGCGAGCATGCGGGCGAGCACGGAGGGTGAACGGGCGGCGGGAGCCGCGTGGCGCATCGCTGCCACCGTGGCGGACGGGTCCAGGCGGTTGAGCGGCTGCATGGCATAGCCGCCGCCGATATCCACCTCATCGCTGGCGCGCATTTCAAAATGTAAATGGGCCGGGTAGTTGCCGTGCGCGGTGCCCACCGTGCCGACCCGTGTGCCGCGGGCAACGAGTGCGCCTGGCGCCACGTCGATGCGGTCCAGATGCGCCAGCATGGATTGCAGCAGTTTGCCATCGGGGCCCTTGTGCGCCAGCACCACGACGTTGCCCCAACCGGTCGAGGGTTCACCCGCATAAACGACCAAGCCATCGGCGGGGGCATACACCGGATCGCCCAGATCCGTATCCATCCCGCCAATGCCATTGAGATCATCGCCGAGATGATGGCCGCCACGCGCGTCGTTCATCTCCCAGAATTTCTGGGCATTGTAGGTGAAGCCGCCATGATCCGAGCCGAGTGGCGGATCAAACCTCGCCGCCTGCGGAATCCGCGCCCGTTGCCAAGCGGTTAGCCAATCCAAGCGTGCGTCCACCTCACCCTGACCTGGCATCTCTAGCGGCGTATCCGCCTCTTGGAAATTCACCCGCACCGTTGCAACTCCAGAACTGATCCCAGCCTTCCACAGCGCCCATATCAACAGTCCCGCCGCCAGCAACAGCAGCAGAAAAAACCACCCTCTGGAAGCAGCCTTGGTCACACTGGAAAAGTCCAACACGTGCGACTCTAACACAAGCGGAAAAACCACCACCCGGTCAGGATGACTGGTCCACTGGGGTGCGGTCATCCTGCCCGCACCCGTTCTCCCGGCGCTGGGTTTCGCCCGCCAGAAGCCCCTTGAAATTTCTGGAAAGCCTCGAATTAGGGCCGAAAACCGACGGGATGGAAATATACAAGCCATTGAATATGAGTTGCTTATGAAATAAACCCCAACTTTTTTCACTAACATGTGATTTTTAGGTTTGCCATGGCGGGAGGGGTTATTTACAAGCTGGAGACGTCCGAAGACTTGGCGTCGCCCAATTTGCTCCCCCAAACATGATTTCCCGACTTCTCCCCCTCGCCGCCGCGGCGCTAACCACCTTGATCCTTGCCAGTTGCGGCGATACGGGTTTAGCCATCCTTCCCAAGTCCTCCATTTTAGGTGGTGGCTTCTTCGCCCGTTCGGAAAGTTTTCCCACGGCGGCGCCATCGGTCAAAGCCCTAGCCGACGCGGCCGCCAGGCCGAAAGACCGCCACCACATGCCGGTCTATGCGTTCAGTGACCGCACCCGCATTGTCCGCACCACCGCCTACACTTGCACTGAATCCGACCACTTGGTATACGGCAACAGCAATGCCACCGGCACGCCGTTGCGTTATACTAACCGCGTCCGCAGTGCCGCCGCAGATTGGTCGTTCTACCCGGTTGGCACCGTGTTCCGCATTTCCGGCCTGCCCTATTTGTATGTGGTCGACGACTACGGTTCGGCCCTCGCTGGCAATGCCACGGTGGATATTTACGAACCCAGCAAGGATCTGATGAACGTCTGGGGCAGCCGCAACGTCGAAATGACCGTTGTGCAATGGGGTTCGTTCAACCGCAGCGCGGAGATCCTCGGCAAGCGCACCAGCTATCCGCATTGTCGCCAAATGTTCTCTAATATCGTCCGCCAACGCCCAGACCTCGGTAAAGTCGCCAAACTCTGAGCCTTGGATATTGGGCCGGAGTGAAATAAGTGAGCGACGGGACGCGGGGGCTATGCTGGCCATGTCCTATGCACGCCGACCCAACCATTGCGGCACCCGCGGGCGGCAAGCTGGTGTTTGCGGCGCGCGGGCTGCGCAAGGTCTATCATACCGGGGAGGTCGATGTGGTGGCGCTGGATGGCGTGGAAGTCGAGTTGCATGAGAGCGAGTTTGTTGTGTTGTTAGGTCCATCTGGCAGCGGCAAGTCCACCTTGCTCAACATCCTGGGCGGGTTGGATGTGCCGAGTTCCGGCCACCTGAGCTACAAGGGCTGGGCGTTGGATAGCGCGGAGGAAAACACGCTCACCCTGTTCCGGCGCAATTGCGTCGGCTTCGTATTCCAGTTCTACAATCTAATTCCGAGTCTCACGGCGCGCGAGAATGTGGCGCTCATCACCGGCATCGCCCGCAATCCGCTGCCGCCGGAGGAGGCGCTGGCAATGGTCGGCCTGCAAGCCCGCATGGATCATTTTCCCTCGCAACTTTCCGGCGGCGAACAACAGCGGGTCGCCATCGCCCGCGCCATCGCCAAACGCCCGGAGTTGTTGCTCTGCGATGAACCCACCGGCGCTCTGGACGTGACCACCGGCATCACCGTGCTGGAGGCCATCGAACGCATCAACAGCGAACTCGGCACCCTCACTGTCATCATCACCCACAACGCGGTGATGGCGGAAATGGCTGACCGCGTGCTCTATCTATCTGATGGAAAAATCGTCAGGGAGCGGCGCAATCCGCGGCGGTTGCCGGCGTCCGGCTTGGAGTGGTGAACCTGGCCATGAACCTGGAAAGAGAAATGACAGCCTCCGGCGGTGGGGAGCGCCGCCATCTTGGCGGCTGTCTCCGGCATCCTGCCGGAGACTCTTCGCGTGCATGGCTTGTAGTCCTTGAAAAGCCAAACTTGTTGCGAATGAGTCAAGTTTTTGAACTGCCGCCATCTCCGCATTGATTGACGATTGATGAATGTTGATTTTGGATTGTTGAAGTGAGCTTGGTTAGCCTGAACTTCGATCTCTGAAATCCGCCGCAGCTCCGACCACCACTTGGATTG
>JBAXOF010000036.1:0-22606 GCA_037133375.1 Verrucomicrobiota bacterium
GTTGCGTTTATGATGGATTAAGGGATTCTGTTTGCGACGCAGGTTCTCTTTGGTGAGGCTATCCGCGCCGAGATGCACTCCCCCAATTTCATGATGAATGATAGAATATGTCGCCGAGTCGCAGGTCTAGTGGCGGCCTTGCTGATGGGTTGCCCCGGATGGGCGCAGGCCTATTCCCCGATGCCGGATCTCACTGCGGCAGGCGCGATCACTGCGCTGAAAGCGGATAATCTTTTGCAGGAGCCCCAGTATTCGCCCCGATATGGCGAGAGCTACAACCTCGGGCCCACCGGATTGCGCGGATGGATCTACATTGATCGCAACAACATGGGCAACGACGGACTGCAGACCGCTCAGAGTCGGCAGATTTTGGTGACGGTGGCCAGCACACCGGGTAGCCCCACGTTGGCTGTGGATGATGTGATCCTCGGGGTGAAGGCGGGCGGCGGGGCGGACCTGAGCTATCCGGCCGATGCCTTTGCCAGTGATTGCCGCAAGGCTTTTGGTTGGGCCATCTGCGATGCCGAGACTGCGGTTAACGCGGGTGTGATACGGGTCTTGCGTTGGCGCGCGGGCACCATCAACTCGGTTGCCATCACTCTGCCCGCCAACGTCAGGGCCTCCTATGCCAATACATCTCCCTACTTGTGCGACAAGTCCACACAGATTCTCGCCAATGCCCGCAGTCTGCTCGTTAGTCAACTTCTCGCAGACCCGAACTTTCTGAGCACCAATTACGGCGGTGCCATCACGGGCTTGGCCCTGTTGGCCGGGGTGCCGGCTGGCGTGACGCAGGCTGAACAGGATACTTACGCCGCAGTGCAGACCCGCTTGCGGGCTTTCGCGCAAGCGCTGGCACCTGCGAATCTGACTCTAACCGGCTGCGATACTTGGAACTGGGGATATATCGGCATCTTCCTTAGCGAGTATTACCTGCGCACGGTGGCGGATAACAGCCCGGACAACAGCGTGCTGCACGGGATCAATGAATACACCGTGGGACTGGCCAAGGGGCAGAGCAAGTATGGCACCTTTGGTCATGGCGGTGCCGAGAAGCACGCCGATGGCAGTTTGCACGGCTCGATCTCTTGGTATGGCCCGGTGAACTCGGCGGGCATCCCCGCCAACGTCGCCATCGTCATGGGCAAAAAGGCGCTTCAGCTGGCCATCGCGGCGGGAGCTCCGGGGGCACCCGCCGCGATGGATCCTGAAATTGATCCAGCCATCGAGCGCGGCTCCAATTTCTTCGGGTGGTTCGTCAACAAGGGGGCTATCCCATACGGTGAACACGAACCCTATGGCGACGGCCACGCATCCAACGGCAAGGACGAGATGTGTGCCGTGTTGTTCGGCTTGCAGGGCAAACGGTCGGTGGAAGCCGAGTTTTTCGCGCGCATGTCCGTGGCCGGTTGCACCGGTCGCGAATACGGCCATACCGGCCAAGGCTTCAGTTACCTGTGGGGCGCCATGGGGGCCAATATGGGTGGGATAACCGCCGTGGCGGAATATTTGAAGACCATCCGCTGGCACCTCGATTTGGAACGCCGCACGGACGGTTCATTCGTCTACGACGGCGGCGAACAATACGGCGGCGGCACGACCACGGGTAGCACTTATCTGGGCGCTTGCGGATACAATGCCGTCAATCCTACCGCCAGCTACATTCTCACCTATGCCCTGCCATTGCAGCGACTCTACATCACGGGTAAAAATCTCGCGGTGGCCCCCCTCACCTCGGACAAGGTGGCCAATGCCATTGCCGCTTCGACCTTCAAGCAGGATTGCACCAATCAAACCGCCTATCCGGTGTCCCGCTTGATGGCGGCCTTGAGTGAGTATGACCCGGCGATGCGCAGCAATGCCGCCACCGAACTGGCCAGGCGCACCCTAACCACCGGCGAGGTCGCCAGCCTGATCGTCATGGCCGAGGGGTCCAATACCAATGCCCGCATGGGGGCTTGCGAAACCCTCGGTGCTCTCAAGGACACGCGCGCACTGCCCGTCTTGGCCCGTCGGTTAGACAAAACGCTCGAGCCGGAACCGTGGGTCCGCGGCAAAGCCTCCAATGCCCTGAAAAACTTTGGCTCGGCGGCCAGTGAGCAACTCGCCCCGATGCTCACGGCCATGGCCGCCAATGCCACCGACCCGGAGGTGATCGTGTGGGATGACCCGATCCAGATTGCCAACGGCTATCTGGCTAAAACCCTGTTTCAGGATCTATCGGGCACGACCAACGCGCTGAGTGGCACCGCCAGGACCACCTTGCTCTATCCGGCGCTGCGGGCCGGCTTGAAACAACCGGACGGCATGGCGCGGATGTATCTGGGTGGCTTTATCGAGAACAACCTGACGTTGGACGATGTCAAGGCGGTGGCACCAAGTCTGGTTGCCGCTGCGGCGCGGCGCTCGCCGGCGGACCGGATGTTCAGCGATGTCATCCGCTACAACGCACTCAAGACCCTCGCGAAGTATAAGATCGAAGAGGGCATTCCCTTGTGCCTGGAGGTCAAGGAGCAAACCTGGCATGGTGATGACTGGGCACCCTTTGATCTTTTGTCTACCGCCTATCGCGGTGCCGCCAAGGACGCGCTGCCCACGCTCTATAAGTGGCAGGAACACATCCCCCAGTTTACCGCTGATGGTTCGATCGGGGGGTGTTGTCCGGGACGCTTGCCAAACATCATCAACCATATTGCATCGACCATTGCGGCCATCGAAAACGACGCAAGTCCCCCCACGCTGACCCGCTTCAAGACCCTCACACCCAGTGCCAACCCGCCGGTGGTCACACTGCCAACGATCAGCACCATCCTCAACCCGGGGTTGGTGGACTTGGACGCCGGGACCCCCAACTTTCTCTGGAGCAAGGTGAGCGGGCCGGGCAGCGTCGCGTTGAATCCAAGCGGCTTGGGCGCCAATGCCACCTGCACCGCCACTTTCAACACGCCGGGAACCTACGTCCTGCGGGTCACGGCCGTGGACCGTTCCATCCTCGATTACAACACGTGGATCACCTACTCGCTAGGCTATTTCGATTTCCAAACCTATAACGAAATCCTTGGCGCGGCCACCGCTAATCTATCCGTCACAGTCGCCCCGGATACCAATCGCGCACCGCGGCCCCAGAACCAGAGTCTGGTCACCCCGCTCAACACGGCTCTAACCATCACCTTGGTGGCGGCTGATCCCGATGGCAATGCTATGACATATAGCATCGTGACCCCGCCGGCGCACGGCATTCTAACCGGCACGGCGCCAAACGTGTCATACACGCCCACGCCCGGTTACACCGGCGCGGACAGTTTTACCTTCAAGGCCGATGACGGCAAGGTGGATTCAATGGTGGCAACGATTGCCATTGATGTGGGTGCGGCCGGTAATCGCCGCCCGTTGGCAGTGAACCAGTCGGTGACGACCGCCGAAGACACCCTTACAACCATCACCCTGAGCGGGAGTGATCCTAACGGTGATGCGTTGACTTATGCCATCGTGAGCGAGCCGGTCCACGGAGTCTTGATCGGAATCGCGCCGAATCTAACATATCTGCCGGCGGCCAATTTTCCTGCGGGCAATACCAATGGATCGGACAGCTTCACCTTCACGGTGCGTGACGCCTTGCTGACCAGCGCGCCGGCCACGGTGAGCATCACGGTGGTGCCGGTCAACGACCCGCCACAGGCTCTGGCGCAAAGCCTGAGTGTGTCCACCCTCTCGATCAATCCCATCACCTTGGCAGGCGTGGATCCGGAAAATTACGCGTTGTCCTACGCGGTCGTGAGTAATCCCAGCCACGGTATGCTGGGCGGCACCGCGCCGCACTTGAGCTACACACCGGCGGCCAATTACCACGGCACGGACAGCTTCACGTTCCAGGTGACCGATAGCGAGGGGTTGGTCTCCGCTGCCGCAATCCTCAGCATTACCGTCATCAACGATCCGCCGGTGGCCAACCCGCAGGTCGCGGAACTCCAGCCTAACACAAATAACAAGGGGGTCACCCTGACTGGCAGCGACAATTGCAATGACACACTGACCTACACGGTGCTCTCCCAGCCCGCGCACGGAACTTTGTCAGGCACGGCTCCCAATCTCACCTACACGCCGGCGGCCGATTACACGGGTGCCGACAGCTTCACCTTCAAGGTCAATGACGGAGTGAATGATTCCGCCACAGCCGCTGTGACCCTCAATGTGGTGCAGTGGCAGACGTGGACCAATATCGCTTCGGGGAATTGGTCAATCGGCGGCAAATGGTCCGGCGGTGTCGCCCCAACCGCGGGCGGGAGCTCCACCGGCGTGCTCGTTTTCAGCACGAGTTCCTACTCGGGCACCAGTTCTAACGACTTAACTGGCTCCTTCCAACTCAACCGACTGAGCCTCGGCAGCTCCTTGCCGGCTTTGACCCTCGGCGGCAAGGAGCTTTCATTCGCCCTCAACAGCGCCATTCTGCCGCAGGTCAACCTGGCCGGCAACAAGGCAGTCGCCATGGCCAATGATCTAACGCTTTCCGCCAACACCACCCTCGGCGGCACCGGCACTGGCGCGGTTACTCTCTCAGGAATCATCGCGGGCGCGGGCGGCCTGACCAAGGCGACCAGCGGTGCCCTCACGCTTTCCGGAGTGAACACATATGCCGGCGGCACGATTGTTAGCAGTGGCATTCTGTCCCTGGCCACAGGCAATGCCAGACTGGGAACGGGAGCACTAACAATGTCCGACGGGTCCACTTTTAAGGTTGCGGCGGATCCTGCGATCACAATCTCCAATACACTCGTTCTGACCGGCGGGTTTGTGACACTGCCCATTAATTTCGGTGGTGGGACGGATATCACACTCGGCGGCCCCATTACGGGTTCTGGCGGACTGAAGGTGATAAATGACGGCAATGGCAGGAGATTGGAGCTTCCCAATGCCAGCACATTTGGTGGCGGCGTACTGCTCAGCATGGATGGCGGTGGCAACCAGATGCGAGTCCGGATCGGCAACGCGAACGCTCTGGGCACCGGAACATTGCGCTGCGAACTCGCGTCCGGGAGCGGAGGATTGGAAAACACCGCCACTTTGACTACAGGCTTGGGCGTGCCTAACGCGATTGACATCGCCTCCGGTGCAAGTCTCAACGTGGGCAATAACAGTACCCTTGACATGTTGCTGTCCGGAGCAATCTCGGGCGCGGGAAATCTCACCAAAATGGGCTCCGCCACTTTGACCCTCTCCGGTGGCAATACCTACACCGGCACGACCACCGTCAGCACGGGCATTCTCGCCTGCGCCAGCGCCGCCTCGCTGGGGCAGGGGCCCTTGGTCATCAGCTCCGGCGCCAAGGTGAACCTCAATTTTACCGGCACCCGCCGGGTCGTGGCATTGTCCCTTAATGGCGGGTCGTTGTCTAACGGAACATACGGGGCATCCAACCAGGGCACCTACTTCACCGGTGCCGGCACGGTGACGGTGGCCCCCGCCACCAGCAGCGCGCTTGCCCTAACGAGTGGAGCCAGCCCGTCAAGCCTGGGCGATTCCCTGACCTTCACCGCCACGGTGGCCGGCAGCACGCCGACTGGCAATGTGGCGTTTTATGCCGGAGCCACACTGCTGGGCACCAGTGCCTTGAATGCTGCGTTCCAAGCCAGCGTGACCACCAGCAGCCTCACGGCCGGATCTAACAACATATCCGCCCAGTATGCAGGCAATCTCAATAATGGCGCCAGCACGTCAGCGGTTCTGACAATCCAGGTGATCGGGCCAGCGGTGCCGCCGACCAACCTAGCGGCCACGGCCGGCAACAACACGGTCGGCCTGACATGGAGCGCCGCCGATACGGCGAGCGGCTACTATGTGAAACGTGCGAGCGTGAGCGGGGGGGCGTATACCCCGCTTGGAACCGCTGGCGGGACGAGTTACACCGATGCCACGGCGGTCAATGGCATAACCTATTATTATGTGGTTTCGTCCTCCAATATCGCCGGGGAGGGCGTCAATTCCGGCCAGGCCAGCGCCACGCCCGCCCCACCCTTGCCATCCACAACGACGCTGGCCTCATCCCTTGGCACCACGGGCGCGTATGGTGCCACAGTTACCTTTACGGCAACGGTGGCGGTAACCGGTGGACCTGCGACCGGGACGGTGATTTTCAAGGATGGGAGCACGGTGTTAGGGACGGCCACGCTGGGCTCGGGCCAGGCAAGCTGTGTCACCAACACCCTTGCCGCGGGCACCCATTCAATCACTGCCACTTATGGCGGCAGCCTCGCCTTCGAGGCCAGCACCAGCGGCGCGTGGGGATACACAGTGAGCAAAAAATCCGTGACCATCACCGGGGTGACGGCCGCTAGCAAAACCTATGACGGCTCCACCGCCGCCACTCTAACAGGCGGAACCGTGAACGGGGTCATCAACGGCGATGCCGTGACCGTGGCCGCGGGCACCGGCAGCTTTGCCAGCGCGGCCGCTGGGACCTGGCCGGTGACGGCCATTGGCTATGCACCCGGCGGCGCCGGGGCCGGCAATTATGTACTATCGGTCCAACCGGCGGTGCCCGACGCCACCATCACCGTCGTGACGGGTGCCATGTTCGCACTCACAAACCTTAATATCAGCGCCACGGCAACCGGTGTGGAGATTCTGCACACCGGAGCGCTCGTGGAAGCCAATCATTTTTTCGGAACCAACGCGGCGGTCACCCTTGCCAACGGTTTGACCTTTGGCACCGATTGGTCTCACACGTCGCCCGCAGGATGGAGTGGCGGCCAGAATACCAACCACGATGCGCAAGGCATTGTGCCGCTGCTAACCGACGCGACGGCATTCGGCAAGCTGATGCGCAACTACACATGGTCCTCTTCTGACACCCATACTTTAACCATTCCGGGGCTGGTGCCCGGCCACACCTATCGGCTGCAATTGATCTCGGTGGCGGGGAAGAACGCCGGAGTGGTGGTGGAAGCCAGTCCGTCGGCCACATGGACTGACAGCTACAACGGCACGCCCTCGCTGCTGACCGCGATCTGGGTGCAAAGTGCGGGTGATACTGTGCTCAATGTGGCGCTCACCAGAAACCACAGTTTCTCCGGCGCGCACGACAACGAACTGGAAGCCAACGGCTACGCCCTGCACGACATCACGCCGCCTGCACCACCGGCGGCACCAAGCAACCTGGTCGCCACACCCGACAATAACGTGGTCAGCCTCACATGGAATGCCGTAAGCGGCGCCACCGCTTATTATGTGAAACGCTCAACCGTGAGCGGCGGGGGATACACGACGATCGAGGTTCCAAGCGTGGCAAGTTATCAGGATACGCAGGTGACCAAAGGCATCACTTATTATTATGCGGTGTCCGCGCTCAACGGTGGCGGTGAAGGTCCGAACTCCGGCCAGGTGAGCGCCATGTTCGCTGGTTTGTCCTCTGTGTCCGCCTTGGCGTCGTCTTCGGGCGCGACGGGTATTTACGGCACGGCGGTCACTTTTACCGCCACGGTGACGGCCACCGCAACCGGAACAGTGACTTTCTATGACGGTGCCACTATGTTAGGCACCGCAACGCTGAATGGCTCCGGCATGGCAACGTATGCCACCAGCACCTTTGCCGCGGTCGGCCATTCGATTACCGCAGCTTATGGTGGCAACGCCACATTTGCGTCCAGCGCCTCCGGCGCGTTTGCCTATGCCGTCAGCCCGAAACCGCTGACGGTTTCCGGCATCACCGCGTCTAACAAGATATATGATACCGGCACGGGCGCGACCCTGAACGCGGGCAGTGCGGCACTGGTGGGTAATCTTGATGGTGGCAATGTGGTGCTCGGCACCGCGGCGGCAATTGGCACGTTCACCCCCGATGGCAACGTCGGCAGTGGCAAGACCGTGCAAGTCTCGGACCTGACACTCAGCGGCGCGGCCAGTAACAACTACACCATTGTCCAGCCGAAGGTGCCCGCCAACATCACCCCGGCGACTGCCAGCGTCACGCTCGGCAGTCTCACCCATACCTATGACGGAGCGGCGCAGGCTGCGACGGCGACGACGATTCCGGCGGGACTGACGGTTGATCTAACATACGACGGTGGCGCTGGCGCGCCGCACGACGTGGGCACCTATGTTGTGAGGGCGACGGTCAACGAGATGAATTATGTGGGATCGGCGACAGGCACCTTGGTCATTGCCGCGGAGACGATCATTACGTGGCGGGCGAGTCGGTTTATAGCTAAAGAAATCGCGGACGGTTTGGCGGCGGATGGCGCCGATCCGGATGGCGACGGGTTCACCAACCTCGCGGAATATGTGTTGGGCACCGATCCGCGCAGTGCCGACCCGCAGCCCCTGGCGCTCACACGCGCCGCAGACAACACCTTTACGCTGAGCTTCCTGGCCCGCAGCGCGAGCGGCAGCGGCTATGCCGGGCTGACCCGTAAGTATGACGTGGAATGCAGTTCCGAGCTTGGCACCACTGCCGCATGGCAAGGGGCGCCCGGCTATACCGGTATTGTGGGCGGCGGCCAAACCGTCAACGTGGCTTTGCCCATCGCCGCGCCGCAAAAATTCTATCGCCTCAACGTGCGTGTGGAATAGGGCCGGGTGGCGGCGATCACCGGTCGCCGCTCCTTCCCGCGTGGCAAGGTCATTCGCCCGAAAGATCACGCTTGTGCGCCCGGTAGATGAACCTGCGCCACCCACGCCACGCAATAACCTCATGAACACTCCGCCACGCCGCGTCACGGCACTCCATCATTCCGCCCGGTCATTTCCCGTTGTAGCCGGCCTTGGGATCATTTTGCTAGGAAATGCACGACTGGATGCGGCGAAGGCACCGGCGGCCGCGCTTGATCTAACCAAAGAGACCCCGGCGGACACAAAGCACAGCTACAACCTAGGGCCGACCGGGGCGTTGGGCTGGATGCAGGTGGATTCCGGCATGACCGAGAACAGCCGGCAGATCCTTATTACTACGGTCGAAAAGGGTTCGCCTGCTGCGGGGAAATTGGAAGTGGGGGACGTGGTTCTGGGAGTGTTTGGCAAGCCGTTCGCCGATGATGCGCGCAAGGGTTTCGGGCAGGCGATCGGGCAAGCCGAGACCGAGGCCGCCCATGGCATCCTGCCACTCTCTGTGTGGCGCAAAGGCAAGGCGCAAAACATTGAGCTCAAGCTGCAGGTGATGGGGAGTTACAGCGACACCTCGCCCTACAACTGTCCCAAGGCGCAGAAGATTCTCGAGCAGGGCCTGGCCGTGATGGTCAAGAACCTTGGCAAGGACAACGGGCTCCACACCAATGAACTGGCGCTGTTAGCCGCCGGCAGGCCCGAAGACCGCGAGATGCTGCGCCAGAGCGCCCACGCAGTCGCCGCGAGCACGCCTGACGTGGATGCCCTGTGGCGGGAATCGGACCATGGCGGCATGCGCACCTGGCATCATGGCTATAACAACCTGTTTCTCTGCGAGTATTTTCTCGCCACCGGTGACAAGACGGTGATGCCGGCCATCCGTGCCTACACCACCACAATTGCCCGGGGACAGGGAGTTTTCGGCACTTGGGGACACGGTTATGTCCCACCTAACGAGACCGGCCAACTGCACGGTCCGGTGCCACCCTACGGCCCGGTCAATGCGACCGGTTTGCCGTGTTTCATTTCACTGGTGCTCGCCGCGAAGTGCGGCATCGATGAGCCCGAACTCAAGCCCGCCATTGAGCGGGCCAGCAAGTTTTTCGGCTACTACGCAGGCAAGGGCGCCATTCCCTATGGTGAGCACCGACCGGGGGCCTGCCATGATGACAACGGCAAGACGTCCATGGCGGCGATGGCCTTTGCGCTGCAAGGTAAACAAGCTGAAACCCGGTTTTTTTCCAAGATGGTCACCGCTTCCTATGAGTCGCGCGAATGGGGCCATACCGGCAACGGCTTCAGTTACCTGTGGGGACCGGTTGGCGCCAATTGCGGCGGACCGCGCGCCATGGCCTCCTTCATGAAGGAGCTCCGCTGGTATTACGACCTCGCACGGCGCTGGGATGGGTCGTTTGTCAATGTTGAGACCGGTGGCGGGGTCGCCAGCAGCTATTCAGGCATCCTCGGTGCCACCGGGTCTTATCTGCTAGGCTATGCCGCGCCTTTGAAAAAAACTTGCCTTACCGGCCGCGATGCCTATCAGAAAAACTGGCTGAGTGAGGCCGATATCGCCGAAGCCATCGCCGCCGAGCGCATCTTCGGCGATGACGCCTACGCCAAACGCGCCACCCCAAGGTTGTTAGATGGATTGGGCTCATGGTCGCCGCTGGAGCGGGCCCGGTCGGCGGAGGAGCTCGGCAAACGCAAGGACGAGGTCCTGCCGCAATTGCTAGAAATGACGCGGAGCAAGAATTCCAACGCGCGGTTTGGGGCGGTTGCCGCCCTTGGCCAACTCAAGGCCCGGGCCATTCCGGCGCTCGACACCCTGGCTAACCTGCTCAACGATGACGATCGCTGGCTGCGCGTGCAAACGGCGGAGGCGTTGCGGACGATCGGGGCCGATGCGCGGGCGGTGTTGCCGCAGATGCTCAAAGCCGCGACCGTCAAGGATGACACCGATCCGATGGAATTCGGGGTGGGTGCGCTGGCGTATGCGCTGTTTTATCCGGGTGGTGCCTATGGGCCGAAAGGTTTATTGGCCGGCAACATCAAGGACATTCCGAAGGAGCAGCTCTATCCGGTCATTCGGATGGTTGCCGCCAATCCGGACTCCGCCGCACGCGGCTGTTTGAAATCCAGCTATGCCCTGTTCACCGAGGACGACCTCAGGGCGTTGGCGCCGGAGGTGGTTGCCAGCATCGAGCACATGGCGAGCGCCAACACGATGTTCTCCAAGGGCGTGCGCCTGGCCGGCATCCAGGCGATGGCACGCCTCAACATTGAGGAAGGCATCCCGCTGACCCTCATGATGATGAACCTCAAGGACTGGGGGAAGGGATATATCATCCAGACCTCCCTGGATGTTCTCAAACAATACCGTGGTGCCGCCAAGTCCGCGTTGCCCGAGCTGAGAAAGCTGGAAGTGGAACTCCGCAACGCGAAAAAGGAGCACGACAAGTTGGTAGAGGTGATCAACATCATCGAAAATGACGCCAATCCGCCCCAACTCATCAGTCTGAAAGACAGCCTGAAGCAAGAGCGTTCCTCAAACTAACACATAATGAACAATTTCCATTTCTATACGCTTCTTGCCTGGTCGGTCATCGCGCCGGTGCCTGCGCTGCATGCGGAGCCCGCACCCGCAAACCGGCCTAACATCATCCTGTGCATGACGGATGACCAGGGGTGGGGCGATGTCAGTTACAACGGGCTCAAGAAAATCCAGACGCCCAATCTGGATGCTTTGGCGGCGGCCGGCGTGCGCTTTAACCGGTTTTACGCGCAGCAGAGTTGTTCGCCGACGCGGGCCAGTGTGATGACCGGTCGTCACCCGAACCGCATGGGCATGTTCTGGCCGGGAATCAAGCTGCGCAAACAGGAACTGACTCTCGCGCAAGCGGTCAAGCAGGCGGGTTATACCACCGGCCACTTTGGCAAATGGCACCTCAACGGGGTGGCCGGCCCGGGCAAGGTCATGCCGGATTCCGATCCGCTCTCGCCGCGCAATTGCGGCTTCGATGAATCGTTCTCAGTTTCTAACTACTTTGAGACTGACTGGACATTCGGTCACAACGGGGTGCCGGAAAAAACCACGGGTGATGGATCGGATGTCATTGTGGACCGGGCGCTCAAGTTCATCGGCACGGCGACCGAACAAAACAAGCCGTTCCTAGCGGTGATCTGGTTCGGCAGTCCGCACGCGCCGTGCAATCCCACCCCCGAAGACCTCAAGGCGGCTGGTGGCTCCGGCTATTACGGCGAAATGCTCGGCGTGGACCGCAGCATGGGCACCCTGCGCGCTGGTCTCGCCAAGCTCGGCATCGCCGACAACACGATGTTGTGGTTTTCCAGCGACAACGGCGGCTGGATCGATCCCGCCAAGCCCGATGCCCTTGGCAACAACCTCGACCTGCGGGGGCGCAAGGGTGATATGTTAGAAGGCGGCATCCGCGTGCCCGGGCTGATCGTGTGGCCGGCGCGGATCAAGCAACCGCTGGTGACGGAGATTCCCGCCGGCGTCGTGGACATTTTTCCCACTATCGTGGACCTTTTGCACATCAAGCTTGAGCACCCGGTGCCGCTGGACGGCATCAGCCTGTTGCCATTGTTCGATGGGCAAATGTTAGCGCGGTCGCAGCCACTCGGGTTCTGGCAATTCGATGAAGAGCAAGCGGGGGTCACCACTAATTCCGGCCCGTCCGCCTGGAGTGACAACCAATACAAACTCGTCAAGTCCGCGCCCAATCATTGGGAGCTCTATGACCTGACCATCGACCGTGGCGAAAAATACAACCTCGCTGGCGAACATCCCGATGTCATGAAACGCATGAAGGCCGAGTTGGAGGCGTGGCAGGTGTCGGTGATTCGCAGCTACAAGGGCGAGGACTATCCAAAATAGGCGGACTGAAGTCCGAGCTACGTTGGAAGAAGCACGGCATGCGACATGATTACGTTCGTTAGAACATTGGGAACGTAGGCGCGTTCGTGAGAACGCGGGCGGGATTCTGCGGTGCGGTGCCCATACGCTGAGGGGGAAGCGGCGTGGCTGAATCGTGGGACATGCGGGATTAAATGAAAGGTGCGGGGCTGCGCCTGCGTTTTTGATGCTGCCACAGCAGCCACGATTTTTCAGCCATGCCCCCCCCTAGCCACAGGCACTTCAATTTCCCGCGTCTCGCCAGCCTCGTTGCCGCACTCACCGTAACGGGCGGCGGAACACTCACTGCCGCACCGGTCGATCCTGCACCACTGCGCGGGTTGTCGGAAGTCGGCCACGCGCAGGTGGAATTGCGTGGCGGGTTTTGGGGGCCTCGGCTTAAAACCCAACACGATGTCACGCTCCCGCACGCGCTGGATGAACTCGAGAAGGACGGCCACGTCACCAACTTCGACAAGGCTGCCGGCACGTTCGACGGACCGTTGCAAGGCCACCCCGCATTCGACTCGGATTTATACAAGGCGCTGGAAGGTGCCCTGGATTCCCTACAACATTTTGACGACAGCAAATTGCGCCAGCGCGTGGACGGCATCATGGAACGCATTCTGGCCGCCCAACAAAAGGACGGCTTTCTCATCGCGTATTATATCGTCAAGGATCAGGAGAAACGCTGGGACGATCTGCGCCTTAGCCATCAGATGTATAACACCGGTCACTTCTTTGAAATGGCCGCCGCCCATCAGCGCCTGACCGGACAACCCAAGGTGCTCGACGCTGCCAAGCGCTTCGCGGATCACATCGACGGGATCTTCGGCCCTAACAAACGCTACGATGTGGATGGCCATCAGGAGGTGGAATTGGCGCTGGTGAAGTTGTATCGGGCCACGGGAGAGCGCCGCTATTTGGACCTTGCCAGGTTCTTTCTCGATGAGCGCGGTTACACCCATGGCACGGCACGCCTGCCGTTTGATCCCAAATCCCAGGTCATGCCTACCGAACCGACGGTCGAATTGACGCGCGAGCAACAACGCGAGTTCTGGCATGCCCAACTGCGGGTGCGCAACGGCCGCATGCAGGATCACAAGCCGGTCATCGACCAGCACGAGGCGGTTGGTCATGCCGTTAGAGCAGGCTATATGTATGCCGCAATGGCTGATGTCGTCCGCTTCATGGAGGCCCCCGGCTACGCGCGCGCGCTCGATGACTTGTGGGGTGACGTGGTTAACCGCAAGATGTATCTAACCGGCAATATCGGCTCCGGCCAGTTCGATGACGAGGGGTTCGGTGACGCCTACCTGTTGCCTAACAAATCCGCCTATTGCGAGTCCTGCGCGGCTATCGCCCACGTTCTCTGGCAACACCGGATGAACCTGCTCAAAGCGGAGGCCAAGTATGCCGATGTGATGGAGTTGGCCCTCTACAACGGGTTGCTCTCCGGGATTTCAATTTCAGGCGACAAGTTTTTCTATCAAAACCCGCTGGCCAGCGAAAAAGGCGGCAAGCGCAAGCCGTGGATCGGCCTGTCCTGTTGCCCGACCAACCTGGCGCGCATCATTCCGCAACTCGGTGGATTCGTCTATGCCTCGGGCAAAAACCAATTGTATGTGAACCTGTATGCCGCCGGTGAGGCGAAGGTGAAGATGGATCAAGGTGCGACGGTCAAGCTGACCCAGCAGACCGAGTATCCGTGGAGCGGGAGCGTCCGGCTAACGGTCACCCCGGAGCGGGCGGCGGAATTTGCCCTGTGTTTGCGAATTCCGGGCTGGGCGCTGGGTCGGCCGGTGCCGGGCGATTTATATCGCTTTTCTAACACAATGTGCCCGGCCGTGACGCTCAAAGTCAACGGCCAGGTGCAGGACGCCACACCGCGCGCTGACGGGTATGTCCACCTGCAACGCAGCTGGCAGGCCGGGGATGTGGTGGAATTGGACCTGCCCATGCCGGTCCAGCGGGTATATGCCCACGAGAAGGTCAAGGACGACCAAGGCAAGGTGGCGTTGATGCGCGGGCCTCTGGTCTATTGTCTGGAAGCGATGGATCAACCGGGAGTGGACCTTGAGCGCGTGGCGCTGCCCGCAGATGCCGCCTTGCGCGCCGAGCCTCGCGCGGATCTGTTAGGCGGGGTGACCGTGATCACTGGCCAGGCTCTAACCCATGCCGCGCAACCGGTGCCGCTCACCGCCGTGCCTTATTACGCCTGGGCCAACCGTGACAAGGGCGCAATGACCGTGTGGATCCAGCAGGCAAATATGGAGTGACCTGCGCGCGCTCAAGGAGCGTGGGCATCTTGCCCACGAGTCATCTTCTAAACCTGTCTTACCCACCACTCATGTCAGCTTCTTCATTGTCTGGATCGCTTCTGGCGCTTTGCCTCTTCTGCCGCCGCAATGGCCCGTTTGCTAACACTCGGAACCAGCATCAGCAGCGGGACCAGCCCAACTCCAGCGGCTGTTGAAATATCCGATTTCCCCATGGTCGTCAGCCCTGCCGCATGGGGATTAGGAATGCATTTGGAATGCCCTCGTCGAGCGTCGCCAACCGACAGCCGTGGCGCTCTGCCAAGGTGACAAGATGGGCGTCGGTCGTGCTGGCTGCGGTCACACACCAGCCAGGCCACCCTGCGCTTGCGGAGCAATCATCCGGCAGAAAATTATGCCGTTTCCCCAGCGACCCTAACATGCCAGACAGCACCCTGGCCGCCTCCGCCACCGGCAGTCGGCCTGCGGTGCGCTGCACCGAAACGCGGACAAAGCCCAACTCCGGGATCGCCGAGGTGACGAGCTTGACACCACGCGCCGCCTTCATTGCGGCAAGCCACGCCGCCGCCCGGCGGTGGTCGGCATGATCCGCCCATCCCCACGCGACCAACACATTGACATCGAGCAGGTAGTTCATCACGGGAAATCGGTGAGCATGGCACGCACGGCAGCCGTCGTCAGCCCCTGTCGGCCGGGCCGTGGGGAAAAAATCAACGCTCCGGTGAATTCACAACGCTCCTGCTCCGGCAAGACGGGCTCCTTGCCCACGCCAGTCGCCCGTCGGCGCAGATACTCCGACAGGCTGGTCCGCTCTTGTTTGGCCAAGGCGCGGATCATGCCGGCCTCGGCATCGTTGACTTTGAAGGTGATCGTCTGCATGGGTAATACCGTAATACCAAACGGCGGCGGAGCAAGCATTTTTTTGCTATCCGGGCCGGTAGGGCGGGTCGGCCTCGGCCCGCCCACTTTGCGCCAAAGGCGTGGGGTGAGGAGGAAATTTCTGATAACTGATTCCTCATCCCCACCTCTTCCACCACGGCTTCCTGGGCAGGCGGGCGGTGGAGGTGGGGCGGACTTGCCGGGCCAGGCCGGGGTGGCCTAGTGGTTCGCTCTCTACTGCTCACACCCAAGCAGTGACCCGCCGGATTTCGATGAGGTCGTGCTCGCCGCCCTGAAGCAGTTCGTGCGGCAAACCGTTCCCCGGCTTGATCTCGGTCGCTGTCAGAAAGTGATTCAGGGGTGCAAACACGTTGTTTTCATAAAAAAACTTGCAAAACAACGCGTTGTTTTGTATTTGTTTTTGCGTGAAGCGAAAGATTTCGGATGATTTGGCCCGGTGGCAGACGGGCCAGGGTCGCAAGCCGTTGGTATTGCGGGGAGCGCGGCAAGTGGGCAAGACGTGGTTGGTGCGGGAATTGGCCCGCACCAACGGGCTGGCTTTGTTGGAGGTGAATCTGGAGCGCGATCCGGGGCGGGCACGGCTGTTTCAGGCAGTGGATCCGCAACGGATTTTCAGTGATCTCGCACTGCTTTCCGACCATCGGGCGGCAGCGGCGGAATCGCTGCTATTTTTGGACGAGATCCAAGCCGCACCGGAAGTTCTGGCAAAATTGCGCTGGTTTGCCGAGGAGATGCCGCAACTGCCAGTGATTGCGGCCGGTTCGCTGCTGGAATTCGCGTTGGCCGATTTTGCGCATAGCATGCCCGTGGGGCGGGTGGCCTATGCGTTTGTGGAGCCGCTGGGATTTCCGGAATTCCTGGCGGCCCACGGGCAGGATCAGTTGCTCGATCAGCTGCGGGCTTGGTCGCCGCGGGAAGCGCTATCCGCCGCAGTGCATGAAAAGGCTTTGGAATGGTTTGACCGCTTCCAGATGGTCGGTGGCATGCCGGAGGTAGTGGCCGCCGATGCCCGGGATGCTAGCGCGGCGGATGTCAGAGACATGCAGCGGAACCTGCTGCGCACCTATCAGGATGATTTCGCCAAATACGCCAAACGCATGGACACCCGCTTGCTTCATGAGGTGATGCTGGCCGCCACCTCCGCGCCGGGAAAAAAATTCGTGTATCGGGCGGTGGGTGATGGGATCAAGCAGGGCGCGGCCAAGCGGGCGCTGGAATTGTTGGCGCAGGCCCGGCTCTGCACGCTCATCCCGCACACATCGGCCAACGGCCTGCCGCTGGCCGCGGAGCAAAACGAGCGACTCCGCAAAGCCGCCTTGCTGGATGTGGGGCTGGCGCATGCCCTGTGGAATACTCCGGCGGGCACGCATTTTCCCGGCTGGCAGCGGTTGGCTCCTGCCATCCGTGGCATGTTGAGCGAGCAAATTGCCGCCCAACAACTGCGCCAACTCGCCGGCGGCTTCAGTCATGAGGGACAGCTTTTTCACTGGCGTCGGGAAGGCGGCCGGGCCGGGGAGATAGACTATCTGATGGAGTTGGATGGAACCATTCTGCCGGTGGAAGTGAAAAGCGGAGCCGCCGGCGCGATGAAGAGCCTGCACCAATTCATGCATGATAAAAAGCTCCCCCTGGCCCTGCGACTGGACCGCAATCCGCCCAGCCTGCAAGCGATGCAGGTGGGCACCACCCTAGGGCACAAGGTGGAATACTCCCTGCTCAATCTCCCGCACTACTTGTGCTGTTGCCTGCCAGAGATCGTGTCGGGACTGATCCCATAAATCCCAGGTTCCAATTGAAAGAAAAATTTTCCAGCATCCAACATTCAACATTCAAGGATCAAGTAAAGAGAAAGGCATGATAACTGCTAACTGATAACTCCTCATCCCCACCTCTTCTTCACTTTCTCTTCCGTTTCGAATTTTGTGCTTAGAATTTAGTGCTTCATCCCCACCTCTTCCACCACGGCTTCCTGGGCAGGCGGGCGGTGTAGGTGGCGCGGACTTGTAGGGCCAGGTCGGTGTGGCCGGCGGACTCCAGCTTGGCTAACAGTTCACCGATCCTGGCGCAGGCACCTGGCGATAGTTCCTCATGTGCATTGAGCAGGCAGGCGACGAGCCGCGGCACAATCTCCGCGAGCGGTTCTCCCAGATCGAGCAGTCGCGTGTAGTAAGTCTCCGCCGCGTCCCACCGCTGCTGGCGCAAGCTCTGCTTGGTCGAGCCAGGAGGTGATCCAGGTGAGGTGGGGTTGGCAGGGGATTCGGAATGAAGATCCCTGCCGCGGGACGCGGCAGGGTGCACGCTGGAAGCGTGCGCCCCCCCCAATTCCGCTTCGGCGATCCACTCGACGAGAGTCCAAGTGGAGCCGAGGCGCTCGGGGGGTGGGGTGGAGTCCACTTCAAGGGTGGCGTAATATCGCGCCGCCCGCAACGCGTCACGCTGGCCGATGAGTTGTGCCATGCGTTCGAGGCGGATGAGCGGGTCGGAGGCGGGCAGGGATTCAAGAAAATCGCTGATGGCGGAATGCAGGGGCGGGCAGGCGGGGGCATCGGGCACGCAGCGGTCGAGCACGGCGCGGCGCATCTGGGCGTGGAAAAAGTCGAGTTGCTCGTGCTCGCCGCGCCGGACGAGATGGGCGCGGAAGCCGCGACGGAGGGAGGCTAACGCCAGGGGCGTTAGCAATTTTGGATTTTGGATTTTGGATTTTGGATGAAGATCGCTTTCCTGGAGCTGGGCTTCGGCTGGATCAGTGGCGGAAGAGGATTGATGATTGCTGATTGATGATTGTTGCCATTGTTGATTTCCGACTCCTGACCCCCGTCTCCTGTCTCCTGATCTCTGACTTCCGACCTCTGATCTCTGACCTCTGGTCCCCGAACTGCTGCGCGAGGCGCGGGACCAGGTCTAGCAAATCACTCTCGCGCCAGCCGGAGCGGCTGAGGGCGATGGCGGTGGCGAAGGCGCGGGTGGCGGCGACGCCGAAGGCTTTTTCGTTTTGCTCTAACAACCAGCCGTAGAGGTTGGTGATGTCCGGCGGCATGCGGCGGGCGGTATCGAGCAGCAGCGCGGCCAGGCGCTCGCCGGGAGAGCCGGTGAAGTCGCGCTCGGCGCGGGCGAAGTCGTCGGCATCGAGCAGGTTGAGTTGCTCGAGGGCGAGGGTGAGCCAGAGCGGATTGCCACAGGCGGGCGTGCCGTCGGAGAGTCGCTTATCTATCAGCACGGCAAGCACGGCGGGATTGAGCGTGCGGTGGTAGCGGCCCCAGACGTGCGTGCCGATGGCCTGCGCATCGGCGGCGCTGAGCGGTGGTAAATCAAACTCCACAGTGCCCGGCCACTTCACCAGCACGCTGCTGGCGGAACCCGGAATGGCGGTGGCGATGAGCCGGGCATTGGCCGGCCATTGCTGCGGCTTGAACCAAGTGAGATGACGCCCACGCGGGGTTGGCTCGAATTGGTCGAGCGCGTCTATCAAAACGACCACGCGCCGCTGTGCCGACACGCGATGGAGCGGGGAGTGGAACGCCGCCTCGACGTCATCGTTGGAGGCGTTGGCGGGCAGCGGGTTTGCCACTCCGGCGGTGGCCGACATTTCCCCGGTCCAGCGGCGCAGCATGGAATCCACGCTTGCCCCGCGCTGGGTGCCGCCGGCCGCATTGGCGAGGATGAGAATGGAGGAGTCCTTTTCCAAGTCGCGGTGGAGTTGGGCGAAGAGCGCGCTTTTCCCTGAGCCGGGCGTGCCGGTGAGGCAAGAGAAGTTATCAGTTATCTGTGATCGGTTATCAGGGGCCGAGGTGGCAATCGCGCGCAGTCTTCCTAACAAATCCTCGCGGCCGGTAAAGCCGCAGCAGCGGTGTTCGATAAACTCGGCGAGGCCGGCACATTCCTGTTCCTCCCAAGTGGGGGCGGGCTGTGAGGCCCAGTCCTTGGTTTCCTCATCGATGACGGCCCAGAGTTTTTCAAAGACCAGATCGCCGAAAGCCTCCAACCCGGTGACTTCGTTAGAGCGCGCGTCCCAAGCGGCGGAGTAATCGTGGATATGGCCGGCGAGTTCCGGATCGCGGCTGAGTTGTTCCTTGAGCGCGGTGAGCTTGGCGTGGCCGGCGCGCACCTGCGGGTCGGGCGAGTGGGCATCGCTGTAATCCGCGCGGACGGCCTCCGGCATGGCGTCGTAGGACAGCGGCTGGCGGAAGAAAAACACGCTGCGTTGTTTCTGGCCGGGATTTTCCGGATCCCTGAGGATGCCGAACTCGATCTCCAGCGCGGTAACACTCTTGCCTGCCGGGGATGTTACCATGCCCTGCTCGCGGGCGGCCGTCTCGATCCGCTCCTCGGGTGGCACCCAGCCATAGCGGTCGCCCAGCATGACTAACAGAAATGGCCGGCTGCGTTTAATTTCATCCAGGCACACCTTGAGCACCAGTAGCTCGCGCGCCTCTTTGGTGCCTGCCTGCCCGGCCTCCACGCCCGGCCGCAGGTCGATGGGTTCCAGATGGTGGCGGCGCTTGGCGAGTTCCTCACTGAGGCGCGGGAAAACATGGCGGTTGAGGTAATCGCGTTCCTGCTGCATGTCCCGGAAGGTGGACGAGATGAACACCGGCCGGGATTTCCACTGGGCGGTGGCGGCAGGTGTGTTGGCGACAGTGTTACCGATCAGCGATGGACAAGAATCCTGGGGCATGGTGTGTGTGGGCTTGCTTGAACCAAGCCAGCCTCTACCCGAACGATGGCGTCATGGGACGCTTGCATTTAGGTTTGGTGAATCCATCCACGTTAGATTGCCGCTGTCTGAAAGATGCTTTGACAAGGGTGAGTAATAGGCTTCCGTAGAATCCGTCCACCCGCATCGCACCTCATGAAAAAGCCATCATTCAAAACCGCCAGTGTTGCAGGCGCGCTCGTCGCCATGTTTCCCCTCGCAGGCTTCGCCCAAGGGGATGCACCGGGCAAGTCCACGCAAGCCGTAGGCAAGGGACCGCTCAAGGTCTTC
Source organism: Verrucomicrobiota bacterium (assembly GCA_037133375.1). Taxonomy (GTDB): domain Bacteria; phylum Verrucomicrobiota; class Verrucomicrobiia; order Verrucomicrobiales; family Akkermansiaceae; genus Luteolibacter. Next base: position 20,675 of record JBAXOF010000036.1, read on the forward strand.
ATTATGGCCGGCCAGTCCAACATGGACGGCCAAGCCGACAAGCGGACGATTGATTTTCTGGGTGAGGACAAGGATCCGGCGCGGGCCGCCTTGCTCAAGACCTTCAAGCCCGACGGCAAGAATCTGGTCACCCGCCGCGACGTGTGGGTGACGAGCGACGATGTGTCCGGCGACCTGGGGCCCGGCTACGGCGGGCGCAAGGACTACTCGAAACTGGGCAATAACATCGGGCCGGAATATGCATTCGGCTATTATATGGGCGAAGCCTCACCCAACCAGGTCCTGCTCATCAAATACGCGCCCGGCGGCCAGAGCTTGTATAAGAATTTTCGCCCGCCCAGCGCGGGCTTGCCGGATCCGTTGCCGATGAAGGACGGTCCTAACAAGACAAAGGTGCCATGCACTCCGGAGGATTTCGGCGATCAATACCGCGGCATGATCAGCTGTGTGCACGAAGTTTTTGCCAACCTCAAAAAACGTTTTCCTGCCTACGACGAAAAGGCCGGCTACGAAATTGTCGGATTCGTCTGGTTCCAAGGGTTCAACGACATGATTGAAGGTGGCAAACCGGTGGCCGAGTATGGCAAGAACCTGACCTGCCTGATCAAGGACCTGCGCAAGGAATTCAAGGCACCGGAGATGAAGGTGGTGGTCGGCGTCATGGGCGTGAACGGAGTGAAAAATGAAGTTGGCAAGCAGGGCGACATCCGCAACCAGATGCGCTCGATGAACACGGTGCCCGAGTTCAAAGGCAATGTGAAGGTCGTGGAGAGCGCCCCGCTGCTGCACCCGGACGTCATCGCCCTCAAGACGGCCGGTTGGCTCAACAAGGACCGCGATTTGAAAACCCAGCCGATGACCCCGGAGGAGAAAGCCATGCTCGAGCGCGCGACCTCCAACCTCGGCTTTCACTATTTTGGCGAAGGGCGATTCTTTATCCTGTTAGGCAAGGCCTTCGCCGAGGCGATGCAAGAACTGCTGAAGTAATTATGAAAACCACATTTTTGTCACTGCTGCCCCTGCTGATGGTTGCCGGGGCAGGGGCGGTGCATGCCGCTGATCCGGCCCGGCCTAACATTCTGCTCATCATCTCCGATGACCAGGGGTGGGGGGACTTCGGATTCATGGGCCACCCGCAAATCAGCACGCCCAACCTCGACAAGCTCGCGGCGCAGTCATTGACGTTTCATCGCGGCTACACGCCTGTGCCGCTGTGCCGCCCGTCGCTCGCCTGTATTGCCACCGGGCTTTATCCCCACCAACACGGCGTGACCGGCAACGACCCGGACCTTCCCGACGGTGCCAATTCCATGGGGTCGCGTGGCAACCCGAAATATGCCAGCTATTACAACAAGGTCGTGGGCCATTTCACGGAGCATCCCAATCTGATTCGTGACCTGACCTCGCGCGGTTACGTATCCTTCCAGACGGGCAAGTGGTGGGAAGGCGACCCGGTCAAGAGTGCCGGCTTCAGTCATTCAATGACGGCGGGCGAGGGCAAGGGCGATCGCCACGGCGGCGCGGGCTTGGAGATTGGACGCAAGGGTCTGGATCCGATCTATCAGTTTATAACGCAGGCTGGCGATAAACCGTGGCTGGCGTGGTATGCGCCGATGCTGCCCCACACGCCGCACACGCCGCCCGCGGATCTGCTGCAAAAATACCTGAAGCTGGCACCCAGCGAGGCGATCGCGCGCTACTGGGCGTGTGTCGAGTGGTTTGACCGCACCTGTGGCGAGCTCATCGGGCATTTGGAACAATCCGGCCAACTTTCTAACACAATCATCCTATTCACCATCGACAACGGCTGGATTCAGCACCCGGCCAAAGCCAGCGACTTTGAAGATCGCTCCAAGCTTAGCCCCTACGAAGGTGGCGTGCGCACCCCGCTCATGATTTGTTGGCCAGGCCATGTGAAACCGCGCAGCGACA
>JBAXOF010000037.1:0-22317 GCA_037133375.1 Verrucomicrobiota bacterium
GGTGGAGACGATTTTGAGCGGGGAGGCGGCACCCGGACGCTCGACGGTGAACTCGATCTGCTGGCCTTGGCTCAGAATGATGCTTTCGAAAATGCTGTCGAGCGAACCGGCATAGCCATGGACGGGTTTGCCGTTGACCTCGATAATTTTGTCGCCGGGGCGGAGACCGGCCTTGTGTGCCGGACCGTCCGGCAGCACCGTCCCGATCACTTGCGTGGGCACGAAATCATGCGGTTTGCCCACCTGCCACACCACCCCGGCCGCCAGCAGCGCCAGCAGCAACGAAAACAAGGGCCCGGCAAACGCCACGATGATTTTGTCCAGCGGCGTGATGGGCGGCAACGACGCGGCGTGGGTATTGCCGCCTTCGATCGACTCCATCGGCGCCATCTGCGGCAGCGCCACAAATCCGCCCGCAGGAATCCAGCCCAAGCCGTATTGCACGCCCCGGATCGTTTGGCTCCAGATCGGCCTGCCAAACCAGATTTGAAACCGGTCAATCTGCAAGCCCCGCCATTTTCCCGCCAGAAAATGCCCCAGTTCGTGGGTGAAAATGATGATGTTGAAAATCATCACGACAACGAAAATCATCAGTGCTCCGTGCAAAATCGAGTAAAGTGTGGACATGGACAGCGGGGAAGAAGCCGCAACTTAGCGTCGCCGACCATTCCGGCAAGTGCTTATACTTGAAAGTCGGCGAAAAAATCCTCGTCATGGTGGCCCATTTCCGCCCTGATTGGGGCGTGATCCATCCCACCGCCATTGTCTCACCCCTCGCCAAACTCGGGAACAACGTCAGGGTCGGTCCGTTTTGCCTGATCGGGCCGCAGGTGGAATTGGGCGACGCGTGCGTGCTGCATTCGCATGTGGTCATTGAGGGCATCTCCAAGATTGGTTGTGGCAACGAGTTTTTTCCGTTCGTGGTTGTTGGCGGCAAGACCCAGGATCTCAAATACCTTGGCGAGCCGACCTATCTGGAAGTCGGGGATTACAATGTGTTTCGCGAAAATTGCACCGTCCATCGCGGCACCACCGCGGAAATCCCGACCCGGATCGGTTCCCACAACGTGTTTTTGAGCTATGCCCACATCGCCCATGATTGCCAGCTTGGGGACCACCTCATCATGTCCAACAATGCCACCCTGGGTGGCCATGTCACGATGGACGATTACGCGATTATCGGCGGGCTGAGCGCGGTCCATCAATTCTGCCGGATCGGGCGGCACTCGATCATCGGCGGCTGCGCCAAGGTGGCTCAAGATGTGCCGCCCTTCATGATTGCGGAGGGCCATCCCGCCACCACCCGCGGCATCAACCTCGTCGGCCTGCAACGCCGCGGCTTCCCGGAGGACGCCATCCGCGCCCTCAAATCCGCTTACAAAAAGCTCTTCCTCAAAAAAGACGCCAACCTTGCCCTTGCCCTCAGCTCGCTCAAGGCCACCCATGCCGCCTCCGACCCGCACGTGGCTCACCTCATCCACTTCATCGAATCCTCCCAGCGCGGGGTGGCGCGGTAGAGACGCAAGACCGGAAGACAGAAGACAGAAGACCAGACCGGCAAAGCGATATCTTGTCTTCTGTCTGGCAGCGAAGCGTTCTTCTGTCTTGCGTCTTGTAGTCTTGCGTCTACCCTCTTATCCCTAATAACCCTTAACTGATAACCAATAACCGGCTTGCCGCTCCCCCCATGCACCCGTCATCACTCGCCAAATACCGCCCGTTTCCGCCGGTGGCCCTGCCCGACCGCACCTGGCCGGACAAAACCCTGACCCGGGCACCCGAGTGGTGCTCGGTCGATTTGCGCGATGGCAACCAGGCGCTGCCCCAGCCGATGTCGGTGGAGGAAAAACTCGAGTTCTTTGATTTATTGGTGCGGGTGGGTTTCAAGCAGATCGAGGTGGGGTTTCCGTCGGCGGCCGAGACCGAGTTCAATTTCCTGCGCCGTTTGATCGAGGAAAAGCGCATCCCGGACGACGTCACCGTGCAAGTGTTGGTGCAAACCCGCGAGCATCTCATCCGCCGCAGCTTCGAGGCGATCGCCGGTGCCAAACGCGCCATCGTCCATATCTACAACTCGACCTCGCCGCTGCAACGCCGGGTAACTTTCGGCAATGCCTCCCGCGAGGATATCAAGCGCCTCGCCATCGAGGGCGCGCAATTGGTCAAGGCGCTGGTCCCCAGCGTGCCCGATACCGAGGTGGTCCTGCAGTATTCGCCCGAGTCGTTTTCCGATACCGAACTGGATTTTGCCCTCGAGTGTTGCAATGGCGTGATCGCGGTCTGGCAACCCACGCCGGACCATAAAATGATCATCAACCTGCCCGATACCGTCCAGTGGACCACCCCTAACATCCACGCCGACATGATCGAATGGATGGGCCGCCACCTCAACCGCCGCGATGCCCTCATCGTCTCGCTCCACACCCACAACGACCGCGGCACCGGCGTCGCCGCCACCGAACTCGGCCTCATGGCCGGCGCCGATCGCGTCGAGGGCACCCTCTTCGGCAATGGCGAACGCACCGGCAACCTCGACATCGTCACCGTCGCCCTCAACCTCAACAGTCATGGCATACCGACCGGTCTGGATTTTTCCGACCTGCAATCGATTCGCACGGTCTACGAGCGGGTGACGCGGCTGACGGTGCCGGAGCGGCAGCCGTATGCTGGGGAACTGGTGTTCACGGCCTTTTCGGGGTCGCATCAGGACGCGATCAAGAAAGGTCTGGACCTGCGGGCGGTGGCGCTCAAGGGCGGGGCGGTGGCGTGGGCGGTGCCGTATTTGACGATTGATCCGCAGGACATCGGGCGTTCGTATGAGGCGATCATCCGCATCAACTCGCAATCCGGCAAGGGCGGGGTGGCCTATGTGTTGGACCGCGAACACGGCTTTGATTTGCCCAAGACCATGCATCCGCAAGTGGGCAAACGCATCTACAGTCTGGCCGATGAACTCGGCCGCGAACTCTCCGCCGATGAAATCCGCGATGCTTTTTTCCGCGAGTTTGTCAACCTCACCAGGCCGCTGGATGTCACGGATTACGAATTGGTTCATCACACCACCGAACGCGGCCGGGTCCTGTGCAAGGCCAGCATCCTGTTGCGCGGCGAGCAAATCAACAGCGAAGGCCTCGGCAACGGCCCGATCAATGCCTTCGTCCAAGCCCTCGAAGCCATCGGGCTCAAGGATTTCAAGGTCACCGACTACCGTTCGCACGCCGTGCGCGGTGGCTCGGACGCCAGCGCTGCGGCCTACGTCCAAGTCCAACACGACGACGGCCGGCTGCTGTGGGGCGCGGGCGTCGATCCGTCGATTGAAATGGCCGGCCTCAAAGCCTTGGTGAGCGCCTGGAATTTGCTGCGCTAGAGTTAGATCCGGTATTCGGCCCATGAGGAAGAGGTCTCCCACACGCGGACGCGCCGCAACCGCACGCCGTCAGCCATGGGGTAGCTGCCAGCCTGATGGCGGGCATAGTCGGCGAGCGCTTGTTGCGCGTGATCGAAGATGGTCCTGGCCATCAGCTCGGTAGTCGGATCCTGGTTGTCGAAGCCGATCACGCGTGCGCCATAACGCGCCTTAAAATCCTGATAGGCCGGATCTGCCGTGTTCATGCACAGGGCGTGATCGAAGCTGTCCAACCAATTTCCAACCGCATCCCTGATGATCTTGAAATCACACACCATCTGGTTTTCATCCAACTCGTCGGCCTCCAGCACAAACTCCACCTTGCGGGTGTGGCCATGCGGAAACCGGCACTTGTCCGGATGCTTGGTGAGCATGTGGCCGTTTTCAATTTCGATGGATTTGCAAATGCGATAGGACATGGCTAGAAGGTATGTTAGATAAAGGGATCAGGTGCCCCTGGCGTTGCCGAAGAGCCCGATCTGCAACCGCTGGCAATAGCGATAGCCGTAACGCTTGCAGGCCGCCACCACAAAGTCCCGCCGCGTCGCCACCACCTCTTCCGACACCCCCTCCGGCATCAGCAGGATTTTCTCCGCAGGCACCTCACACTCCAAAGTTTCTAGCAATTGTTGGATTTCCAAGATCTGGGCCGCTTCGGACACCACGAATTTGAGTTGATAGGGATAGGTGCCGAGCCACTCGCAGAGGACTGCCGGTTGCAGGCGCGCCTGCTCATGGCGCGCGACCCAGGCCGCGCCCGCAGCGGCCGTCGATGGAGTGGAATTGGCCAGCTTCGGGCTGAGGGAGGCGAGGTCGCAGCAAATCCCATCCGGCGCGAGGGTGCCGGCGGTTTCGATGGTCACGTGCATTCCCAGTTCTGTTAGCCTAAACGCCAGCTCGTGGATGCCGCGGGCCAGCAGCGGCTCGCCGCCTGTTAGGACGACGTGTCGGCAGTTGAATCCGGCCACCCGCGCGACCACTTCCTCCACGCGCATGTTCTCGCCGTCCGGCTGCCATGAGGCGTAGGGTGTGTCACACCAGGCGCAGCGGAGATTGCAGCCGCTGGTGCGCACGAAAACGCTGGGCATGCCGGCCAGCACGCCTTCACCTTGGATCGAATAAAATATCTCGGAAATCAGCATGGGCTTATTTCCGCAGCGGGTCCGGCGGCAGCGGCGGGGTTTGCTCGTAGACGGTGGGGTCCGGCAATCCGGCTAACAAAAATGCCTCGCGCCGCTCGACACAAGTGCCACATACCCCGCAGTGGCTCATGCCGCCTTTGTAACACGACCAGGTCTCCGCATAATCGAGGCCCAACTCCGCGCCAAGCCGGGCGATCCCCGCCTTGTCCCTGTCGATGAACGGGCGCAGCAGTTGGATCTTGGCGTAGGTGCCCTGGCTCATCGCGTCGGCCATCGCGCGCATGAACGGTTCCCGGCAATCCGGATAGATCGCATGATCCCCCGAGTGCGCCGCAATCACCAAGGCCTCGGCACCGATGCTTTCGGCATAGCCGGCGGCGATGGCGAGCATGATGCCATTGCGGAAGGGCACCACGGTTTGCTGCATGTTAGCTTCCGCGTAATGCCCGTCGGGAATGGCACCGCCGGATAGCAACAAGGCGGAGTTGAACAGTTCGTTGATGAAGCCCAGCGTCACCACCTCATGCCGCACGCCGTGGCGCTGGGCATGCCGCCGCGCAAAGCCAAGTTCGCGGGCGTTGTGTTTGGCGCCGTAATCGAACGAAATCGCGGCCACCACCTCCTGCCGGCGCAGGATATCATAAAAGACGGTCACCGAATCCATCCCGCCGCTCAGCAGCACACATGCTTTCATGGTCAGGCGCTGAGGGAATCCGGATAGGTGGCCTCCGTGGTCAATTGAATCCCACCCCGCGGCGCGAACTCGCCGCGCACGACCATTTCCACCGGCTGCAAGGCTTGCACCAAATCATCGAGGATGCGGTTGACGATTTCCTCGTTGAACGCCGGTTGGTTGCGAAACGACGCCAGATAGAATTTCAGGCTCTTGGTTTCCACGCAGCATGCGCCCGGCACGTAGCGGATCACCAGCCGCGCACTGTCCGGCTGCCCGGTCACCGGACATAGCGAGGAAAACTCCGGACAATTGAGCGTGATCCAATAGCGCCGCCCCACCCGCTGGTTGGCAAAAGTTTCCAAGCGCGCCTCATCCGGACTGGCCGGCAGCCGGCTGTCTGGCTTTCCAAGCAACGACAAATTTTGCAAATCCTCGCGGTCAGGCATGCCCGGAGTCTGCAAAACCTTGCCACCCAGGTCGATTCCTTTTTCTAGTTGGCCATAGCGCAACATCCCATTCGCATCAACCCAAGGACAGGGTTGATGATTATGGCGGCCAATAATTGACCACTGAATTGAAGATAAAAACACAGAAAATTTTCCTGCCCCAATTCAAATCAATCAGTGCCCTCAGTGTCATCAGTTCTTTTCAGTGGTATTCTTGGCCCGCTGCACCCCTAGAATTTTCTCACACGAAGCCACGAAGCACACGAAGGAAGAACCCATCCCAACCAACTTCGTGTCTTCGTGTGAGACTCATCCCACCCCCCGCGTTCTCACGAACGCGCCTACGAAGAGCTGCCTGGCAAATTCCGTGTTAGATCGATGCCATTGCGCAACTTGCTTCAGATATCCAAAATACCGAATTCCACAATATGCGGTGGCTTTACGTCGATAAAACCACCATATCTAGGAGATTTCCGCTTCATGAGTTGCGGACCCTGAGGCTGGTGACTAATCTTCCGGACGCCCACTCCCTCTCGGGCATCACCTCCAACCCCTCCTGTCATCATGTATCTAAAGACTCTGGAAATCCACGGTTTCAAGTCGTTCGCCGACAAGACCGTGCTTGAATTCGCCGAAGGTGTCACCGGCATCGTCGGGCCCAATGGTTGCGGTAAATCCAACGTGGTGGATGCGATCCGCTGGGTGTTGGGAGAAACCTCCGCCAAAGCCCTCCGCGGGGGCGAAATGGCCGACGTCATTTTCAACGGCACCGAACGCCGCAAACCGCTGGGCATGGCGGAAGTCACCCTTACCATGGCTGATTGCGAAGGCCCGTTGAAAGTGGATTTCAACGAAGTGGCCGTCACCCGGCGGGTGTTCCGCGATGGCCGGTCGGAATACCGCATCAATGGCACGCTCTGCCGCCTCAAGGACATCAACGACTTGTTCATGGACACCGGCATCGGGCGCACCGCCTACTCGATCATGGCCCAAGGCCAAATCGACCAGATCCTTTCCTCCAAGCCGGAAGAGCGCCGCGCGGTGTTCGAGGAAGCCGCCGGCATCACTAAGTTCAAGCGCGAGAAAAAGGACGCCCTGCGCAAACTCGAATACACCGAGGCCAACCTGTTGCGCGTCTCCGACGTGCTCGCCGAACAAGAACGCCGCATCAATTCACTCCGCCGTCAGGTCGCTAAAGCCCGTCGCTATCAGGCGCTCGCCGCCGATGTCCGCGTGCTGGACACGCATCTGGGCCACCGGCGCTTTGTTGAGCTCACCGCCGAGCGTGCCGAGCTGACGGTTTCCATCCGCGGCTTGGAAGTGCGCGACACGGAGTTGGAGAGGCAACTGCCCGCCAAGGAGGCCGCCGTCGCTGAAGCCCGCGCCGCCGCCCGTGCGTTTGAAGGCGAATTGGCCGAACTCCGCCAACGCCTCAACGAACACCGCAACGCCCTCAACTCCGCCGACGGCCGCATCGCCTTCAACGACGAACGCAAAGCCGAACTCGAATCCCGCATCCGCCAAAACCACGAGGAAATCTATACGACCCGCGAAAAACTCGCCCAACAGGAATGTGAGGTCAACGCCGCCACCGAAGCGCTCGACCAACTCCACCGCCGCATCGCCGAGCAGGAAATCCTCCTCACCGACCAGGAGACCCACACCCGCAGCACCCGCGATGAGCGCGAACGCATCGAAGCATCCCTGCGCGAAAACCGCAGCGAAGCGACTCGCTGCCAAACCCTCATCGCCTCGATGCAGGCGAAAATCGAGAGCGCCCTCGCCCAACTCGAGGGGACCCGCGAACGCACCCGCCAACTCGCCGACGAAGAACAACGCCTCACCCTCGAACTCGAGGAGTTCCGCGCCGAACAAGCGCGCATCGCCAGCGAGGTCGAAGCCACCGGTTCCCAACTCGCCGCCCTCGAGGAAACGTTTCATGCCGCCGAGCGCGCCTATCAACACACCCGCGGTGACCTCGATGCCGCACGCACCGCCGCCATCGAAGCTAACAAAATCCTCGCCCACCGCGCGGCCCGCCTCGATGCCGTGCGCCAACTCGTGGAAAGCGGCGAAGGGTTTGCAAAGGGCACCCAAAACGTTCTTTCCGGTCTCGACCAGCCCGAGCATTTCAAGCCGGCCATTCACGGGGTGCTCGCCTCCTTCATTGTGGCGGATAACGCCTGTGCCCGCGCGGTTGAGGCCGCCCTGGGCGCCAATCTGCAGGCCATTCTGGTCCGGGATCAAGCGATCGCCGAGACCATCATCCAGCGCCTCACCGAGAAAAAACTCGGTCTCGCGGCGGTGCTGCCCGAGTCGTTCATCGGTCACGCCAGCGCCACCCAGATGGAAACCGTCCCCAAAGGTGCCATCGCCTGGGCCTTGGACCGCGTGAAATCCGACAATCGCGTGGCAGCTATCATCGGTCGCTTGCTGGAAAAGGTACTCATCGTCCCGGATCTGGCCACCGCCCTGCAGCTCCGGCCGACCCTGCGCGGCGTCACTTTCGCCACGCTGGCGGGCGAGTTGTTAGCCGGCGAAGGCATGCTGTGCGGCGGCGTGGCCGCGGAAGGCAGCACCTCGGTCCTCGAACGCGGCAACGAAGTGCGCGCCCTCCAGACCGAGGTCGCCGAGCTCACCCAAGCCGACGAGACCGCCCGCCTCCGGGTCGCCCAGTTTGAAACCCAACTCGAAGAGCTGCGCGAAGAAGTCGAACTCTCGCGCGAACGCCTGCAACGCCAAAAAGTCGATCTCTCGACCCTCCAAGGCCAGCTCAGCCTCGCCACCCGCGAAGTGGAAAACTTCGAGACCAAACTCGAAAACGTCCGCTGGGAACGCGGCGAACTCGAAACTCGCGAACTGGCCGCCGCCGCCAGCCGCCAACATCTTGAGACCGAACTGGCCGCCGCCCGCGAACGCCTCGAGGCCCTCGAAACCGAAAGCCGCCGACTCCAATCCGAATCGGACTCCGCCGCCCATCGCGAACGCCAACTCGGCGAGACCCTCAACGAAATCCGCACCGTCCTGGCCGTGGAGCGCCGCGCCAAACAAGCCGCCGAGGAACAACAAAAACCGATGGAGGCCCGCCTCGCGGAATTGCGCGAAATCTCGATCCGCCGCGAAACCGAAATTTCCGCATTCGACCAGCGCATTGAGGCAGCCATCGCGGAAAACGCCCGCCTCGCCGAGGAATGTGCAACCCACCGCGCGGAAGTCGAAGACCTGCAAGAGGAAATTGAATCCCGTGCCAGTGGCCGCACCGCCTTGATGGAAACCATCGAAGCCGCGGAAATCGCCCTCGCCACTCTGCGCCGCGATCACGCCCGCGTCTCCGAACAAAAAGGCCGCGAGGAAATCGCCGCCACCAAGCTCGACCTCCACCTCGAAAACCTAACCAACACGATCCAGGAGCGTCATCAGGTTGATCTCGCCGCCTTCCAACCGGACGCCCACGCTCTGCTCAACAGCATCGCCTCCCAAAAGGCGTTGCAAGCCCGCAGTGGACGCCAAACCCTCATCTCCGGCCAGGACGGCGAGGATAACCATGACGAGGAAATGCCCATCATGGTGGTCGATGCCACCCGCAGCGATGACGTCGCGGAGCTGCCCGGCGCCATGACCGGCGAGCCGGACTGGGCATTTGTCGAATCCATTGTCACCGACATCAAGCGCCGGCTGGATGCCATGGGGCCGGTCAACCTGGACGCCATCGAGGAATTCGAAGAACTCGAAGAACGCCACGGTTTCCTGCGCAACCAACATGACGATCTTGTCAAATCCAAGGCCGAATTACTTGAAGTCATCGAACGCATCAACGTCGAAACCCAGCGTTTGTTCTCCGAGACCTTTGCCCAGGTCCGCCTCAATTTCCAAGACATGTTCAAGGAGCTCTTTGGCGAAAAAGGCCAGGCCGATCTGCTGCTCCTTGATGCCAACGATCCGCTGGAATCCGGCATCGACGTCATCGCCAAACCGCCCGGCAAAAAACTCCAATCCATCACGCTGCTCTCCGGTGGCGAACGCTCGATGACCGCCGTGGCCCTGTTGTTCTCCATCTACATGATCAAGCCCAGCCCGTTCTGCGTGCTCGACGAACTCGATGCCCCGCTTGATGAGTCCAACATCGGTCGCTTCGTCAAAGTGTTGGACCGGTTCATCGACCGCAGCCAGTTCATCATCGTCACCCACTCGAAGCGCACCATGGCCCGCGCCGATGTCATGTATGGCGTGACCATGGAGGAATTCGGCGTCTCCAAGCCCGTTGGCATGCGCCTCACCCAAGGCAACTTCATCCATGCCGCCGACGCCCAGCCGGAAGCCAAGCCGGAAGCCAAAACCGCTGCCCAAAAAGCTGCCCTCCAGCTCGACGGCTGACCCTCACATTCTCCTGACAGGAGAGGGAAACCGGGGGGTGGTGAGAAAGGCCCGAGTGGGCACCTTACCACCTCCCATCTTTTCAACTCACCCCATCGCCCATGTCCCGATTTTTTTTAGCACCCGCGGTTTGGCTAACATCTGCGCCGGCGCTGACCGGCGATGAAGCCCGGCATCTGGCGCAAGTGCTGCGGATCCAGCCCGGCGCGCTCATCACCGTGTTTGATGGCGAGGGCCGCCGCGCCCCTGCGGAAGTCCTCCACGTCGCACGCGATCAGGTGAGGCTCAAGCTCGGCCAACCCCTGCCGCAGCGCCCGACCCTGCCCGTCATCACCCTCGCCCAAGCCATCCCCAAGGGCAAAAACATGGACCTCATCGTCCAGAAAGCCGTCGAACTCGGCATCACCTCAATCCACGCCCTCGTCACCCGCCACACCATCGTTCACCCCGGCGAAGGGAAAGCCGAAAAATGGCGGCGCACGGCGCTGGAAGCTTGCAAACAATGCGGCCAGGATTTGCTCCCTCACATCCCGGAGCCACTCCCGTTTGACCGCTGGCTCGCTACCCAGGCCGGCACGGTTCCTAACAATCTCAAGCTCATCGCTTCGCTCGCACCCGGGGCGACTCCCTTGCGAACTCTCCTCCACGCGCATCCTGCCACCACCCATGTCACGCTCCTCATCGGCCCCGAGGGGGATTTTTCCGCGGAGGAGACCCGCGCCGCCCTGGCGGCAGGCTTCCTGCCCGCTTCCCTCGGCCACATCGTCCTGCGCGTGGAAACCGCCACGCTCTTCTGCCTCTCCGCTCTCCGCTACGAATTCGGCGACCCGTAAGGCACTGTAAACCAATAACAATTATGTTAGAAAAAAGATTGAAGAGTTACGGTAAAATGATGACGAGGTAAAATAATGGAAGAAAAGATCAAGGATTCTGTGCCTGATTTCCTTTCTGCATCATTTTACCTCAGCATCATTTTGCCAAAAAGTTCTCACAGTTAAGGAGCTGATTTGCATAGTTTATGGATTTACGCTGCCTAAGCTCCCCGGAGCGCGTTTCTAACCGCCGCCACAGTCGCGTCGCCACAGTCGCGCCGCCCCTGGATGGCGCGCAGGAGCGTGAGCGCATCCGCATGTTCGAGGCCACCGCCGGCTGGCAGGCCCTGGGCGATGCGGGAAACCCGGCACTTGCGGCCGCGCAACAGGCCGGCCAGATAGTTGGCGGTCACTTCGCCCTCGACGTCGGCACCCAGCGCCAGAATCACTTCAATTTCCACCGGCGCGGCATCGATGCGTTGCAGCAAGGACGGGATGCGCAGGTCGTCGGGGGAGACGCGATCGAGCGGGGAAAGTTTGCCGCCGAGGCAGTGGTAGCGGCCGCGGAAAGCCCCGGAGCGTTCGAGCGGCAGCACATCGGTGGCTTGCTCGACCACGCAGAGTGTTAGATCATCACGTTTGGGATCCTCGCAGAGTTGGCATGAGCCGTGGACGGCGAAAAACCCGCAGGCCGGGCAGGCGACGACGTTGGTCTTGGCATGGGTGAGCGCGGCGGCGAGCGCGGGAGCATTGGCCTTCGGGTTTTGCAGCAACCAGATGGCGATGCGCTCGGCACTGCGCGGGCCCACCCCCGGCAGGTGCTTTAATTCACCAATGAGCGCTTTTACGGGTTCGGGAAAATCAGCCTGGGACATGAGAAGGAGTAAGCATCAGGTGGCCGGCTCTGCATCGCACGGCATGCTGTGGGAGTGGACGTAGACGAGCGCGCAGGCACCGGACCACAACGCGGCCACCAGTGGCGCGGCAATATCTGGGGCATGCGCCGCCAAACCTAACACCGGAGCCCAGGCCGCCACCAACACCAGCGTGGTTAACCATAACACGAGCCGCCGCCAAGTGCCGGGCACACCGAGCATGGCGAGCGTCAGCCCGTAGGCGAGCATTGCCGTGGCGAGCCACAGCGCCCATGTCGGCAGGGCTTTGGGAAAACCCGCCGCCGCATCCTGGTGCAAGGCCCGGCATAACAGGCCGGCGATGGCCGCATCGACCCGGTCCGTTAGACCCAACGCGCCCAATCCCGCTGCCAGCACTAACGCCAGACTGCCGATGAAAGCGGCGGTGACCATGACATGTCCCGGGGAATAGCGGAGTTGATTGGAACGCATCGTTGCGGGGTGAGTCTAGTGGATCGGGCCCGGCAATCAAGCGAGGGTTTCGGGCTGGGCGACGATTTTGCTTTCCCAAAGGTTGGGTTTTGTGATGGCATTAGGTGGATGACATTCGCAAGCAAGATCACCTTGTCACGGTTGCTGCTGGTGCCGGTGTTTGCGGTGCTGGCCATTTACTACGGCCGGAGTGTGGCGGACAGGGCCCCGCTCGAGTGGTTGCGGTGGTCGGCGTTGGCGGTGTTTGTGACGGCCGCGGCCAGCGACGGGCTGGATGGCTGGATCGCCCGCCGCTTCAACCAGCGCTCGCAGTTTGGCGCCATCATCGATCCCATCGCCGACAAGTCCCTGTTGCTCACCGCCATCATCACCCTCACCGCGGTGGATTGGGGACCGGACAATTGGCACCTGCCGTTGTGGTTCACCGCCTTGGCCATCGTGCGCGATTGCATCATTCTGGGCGGCATCAACGTGCTGCACTTCACCGGCCATCAGGTCAATATCGCCCCGCAATGGAGCGGCAAGGTGTGCACCGTGGTGCAGATGGTGGCCATCGGTTGGATCATGCTCAAGGTGGTGCCGTTCTCGCCGATCTATCCGTGCCTCCTTGCCGCCGCCTGCACCGTGTGGTCCGGCGTGGACTATGTCCGCGAGGGCTTGCGCATCCTGCATGAGAGCGGCAAGGCCGAAGTCTAACTCTAACCGTGAAAATTCCGGGGGTCCCCGGACCCGCTCTAACACCTATGAGAAAATACTCCGTTGGTCAATCTAACATACATAGCAAATCACCCCCCGGGGATGCCGGTTTCACCCCATCAACGGCTCAAGCATCTTCGACAGCCCGTCTAGGCTATGGGCAAATTTCATCATTGCCTGATAGGTAAACCAGGTCAGCACCAGGACCATCCCGCTGATGGCGATTTTCCAAATCAGGTTCAAGCGCGGATGGATCCAGACCAGCGGCAAGGCCAAGGGCCCGACCGTCAAGATTGATAATATGATCGCCGGCATCCCGAAATACCACGGCTCCTTGTTTGGTGCCGAACGTGGCGGACCACCCCCAGCCAGAAACTCCCCGCAGTGCTTGCATTTGATCGCCTCATCCTGGATCTCCTCGGCGCAGTAGCGGCATTTTTTCATGGTGCGGATGGCTCGGTTGTTAGGGAAAGGTGGTTAGATTAGATCCCCGCTGGCGGCACCGCGCTGTTGCAGGAACAAATCGATGCCATCGACCAGTGCCAGCCAACTGGCCTCGATGATATTTTCGGAGACCCCGACCGTGCCCCAGTCGCGCGTGCCATCGGTGGTGACGATGAGCACGCGGGTCTTGGCGGCGGTGGCATCGTGACCATCGATGATGCGCACCTTGTAATCGACCAGTGAAATGCCGTCGATTTCCGGATAGAACGGCCGCAAGGCCTTGCGCAGGGCCAGATCCAGCGAGTTGACCACGCCATGGCCCTCGGCGACGGTGTGGGAGCGCTCACCGTTGACGGAGAGCTTCACGGTGGCTTCGCACACCGGGGTGTGGCCGTCGCGGTATTGGCGGGTGCTGGTGTGATACTCATGCAACTCGAACGGCTTGACATAAGTGCCCGCGGCGCGCCTGACTAACAATTCCAGCGAGCCGTCGGCGGCCTCGAACGAGTAGCCGTCGTGTTCAAGTTGCTTGACCCGGCGCAACACCTCGGTGGCCTGCGGCGAGCCTTTTTGCAGGGGGATGCCGAGTTGCTCGGCCTTGATAAGAATGTTGGATTGGCCGCTGAGCTCGGAAACCAGGATATTCTGGCAATTGCCGACGCTAGCCGGTTCGATGTGCTCGTAACTGCGGGCGATTTTCTGCACCGCATTGACGTGCATGCCGCCCTTGTGGGCGAAGGCCGTGCTGCCCACAAAGGCCGCCCGCGCGAAATGCGGATTGTTAGCCACGTCATCCACGAAATACGACAGCTCTCGTAGATTCTCCAAGCACGGCACCACGGTCAGGCCCAGCTTGAGTTGCAGGAGCGGGATGACCGAGGTCAGATTGCAGTTACCGGTGCGTTCGCCATAGCCATTGATGGTGCCTTGGACTTGGGTGGCACCCGCGCGGATGGCGGCAATGGCATTGGCCACGCCCAACTCGCAATCGTTGTGGGTGTGAATGCCAAACGCCATGTCCGGCAAGCGGGCTTTGACCGCCAGACAGGTTTGCAGAATCTCGGAGGGCAACGAGCCGCCATTGGTGTCACACAACACCAGACACGCCGCCCCGCCCGCAGCGGCGGCTTCCAAGGTGGCCAGCGCGTGCTCGGGCGAGTCTTTGTAGCCATCGAAAAAATGTTCGGCGTCATAGATGACCTCGCGGCCGTGGCGCACCAGATGAGCCACCGTGTCGCGGATCATCGCGCGGTTTTCCTCGATGCTGGTGCGCAGCACTGCGGTGACTTGAAGTTGCCAGCTTTTGCCAAAAATGGTCACCACCGGCGTCTCCGCCTCCATCAATAGCTGCACTTGTGGATCATCCTCCACCCGACTGTTGGCGCGGCGCGTCGAGCCAAAGGCGGCCAGCTTGGCGTGTTGGAGGTTGAGTTGCTTCGCCTCGCGGAAAAACTCGATATCCTTGGGGTTGGATCCCGGCCAGCCGCCCTCAATGTAGTCGATGCCAAAGTCATCCAGCCGTTGGGCAATCCGCAGCTTGTCCAAGCCGGATAATTGAAAGCCCTCACCCTGCGTCCCGTCACGCAGAGTCGTATCGTAGATGAAAACCGGTTTGCCGTGCATTGCCTCGCCGCGCATTGTGGCGAGGTGGCCCGCCCAGGGCAAGGGGATTTTCCGGCGGCGCGCGGCGGGGTTCGTGGCGCTTGGCAGGGCCAGGTGGAATGCCGTGCGGCCTGAAATGATGCGTGCCTCCGCCTTAATCATTGCTCATCCAGCATTTCCCCGTATCTTTTCCCCATGATCGACCGCGAAAAACTCGAAAAAGCCCTCAAGCACCTTGTGCTTCAATACTCGAACTACCAGCACGCACAGGATCGGCCCGAACTCACGGAGATCGACCGCGAGGCCATCGCTGAATCCGTCATCCAGCGCTTCGAGATCGCCTATGACACCCTCTGGAAAGACCTCAAGCGCCACCTCATCGACGCCCTCGGCCTGCCCGACGTCCCGAACAGCCCCAAGCCCATCCTCAAGCTAGCGGGCGAAAACGACTTACTCGCTGCTCCCGTCGCCACTTGGCTCGCCTACGCCGACGCCCGCACCGCCACCGCCCACGACTACAGCGGGGAAAAGGCTGCCGAAACGCTCTTGCTCGTGGATGCCTTCATCCGGGACGCCCTCCAACTCTACCAAACGCTCACCGGCAAAACCTGGGCATGACCCCCTCCCTCGATATCTCCCAAGATCAGCGCGAAGCTCTGCTCGCCCTCCTGCACCGCCACCTTCCCGGCGTCACCAGTTGGGCCTACGGCTCCCGCGTCAAAGGCACCGCCCGCCCGAATTCCGATCTTGATCTCGTCGTCTTCGCCACCCCCGCGCTGCGCCCCCAGGTCTCCGAACTCAAGGACGCCCTCGACGAGAGTAATATCCCGTTCCGCGTGGACCTTCACGTCTGGGACGAAATCCCTGACCACTTCCGTGATATCATCAGAAATGAGTATCAACTTCTATCAAAAGCATTCGCGCCTATGTGAACCGCCCACCCAACCCCTCCTCTTGGATTTCCACTTGACTTTTTTTAAAATGCCCATTATTTGCCGCGCTCCTATCGGTAGAACTCCGCTCAATTCCTGCATTTTGCCGCTTTGCACGGCACCAAACAGGGTCTGGGGGTCGCTGCCGAGGTCCTCAATTTCATCCAAGTCTTTCATTTTCAACCGTTTCCATGTTTAAAAAGTTTTTTGGAAAGTTTTTCCCGAATGACATCGGGATCGACCTTGGCACGGCCAACACGCTCATCTACGTCAAAGATCAGGGGGTGGTCCTCCGCGAGCCTTCGGTGGTGGCGGTCAAGGCAGGCACCAACGAGGTTTTGGCCGTCGGCGACGATGCCAAACGCATGCTGGGCCGCACGCCCGGCAATATCGTGGCGATCCGCCCGCTCAAGGACGGGGTGATCGCCGACTTTGAAGTGACCGAGGCGATGCTCCGGCATTTTATCCGCAAGGTGAATAAGAACCGCCGCTCCAACCCCCGCGTGCTCATTGCCATCCCCTCCGGCATCACCGAGGTGGAACGCCGTGCCGTGCGCGAATCCGCCGAACAGGCCGGAGCCCGCGAGGTGTATCTCATCGAGGAGCCAATGGCCGCTGCCATTGGCGTGGGCCTGCCGGTGCAGGACGCCTCCGGCAACATGATCGTGGACATCGGCGGCGGCACCACCGAAGTCGCCCTCATCTCCCTTTCCGGCATCGTTTACGCCCGCAGCGTGCGCACCGCCGGCGATGAGTTGGACGAGGCGATCGTCTCCTACATGAAGCGCGCCTACAACCTCATGATCGGCGAGCGCACCTCCGAAGATATCAAAATCCGCCTCGGCTCGGCCGCCCCATTGCCCAAGGAAATGACTATGGAGGTCAAAGGCCGCGACCTGGTCGCCGGTCTGCCCAAAACCATCACCATCACCTCGCAGGAAATTCGCGAGGCCATGGCGGACCCGCTCAGCACCATCGTTGACGCCGTCCGCACCACCCTCGAACGCTGCCCGCCCGAACTCGCCGCCGACCTCGTCGACCGCGGCATCGTGCTGGCCGGCGGCGGTGCCCTGCTCAAGGGACTCGACCGCCTGCTGCGTGAGGAAACCGGGCTGCCGGTCCACATCGCCGAGGATCCCCTCAGCGCGGTGGCCGAAGGCACTGGCAAAGCGCTTCAGGAAATCGCCCTCTTGAAACGAGTCACCAACACCGACCGCAGGGTCGAGCGTTAGGCAGACCCCGGCCATGAAGCCGCTCAATCTCATTGCTATTCTGCTCTTTCTGAGTGGTGCCGTGTGGGCGCTTACCCGCAGCGAGCGCACCGTGCGCGAGATCCAGCGCGGCTATTTTTCCGCCATTTCACCCTTTTTGAAGTCCGGTTCGAAAACCGAGACCTATGCCCGCAGCTTCCTCGATGAGGTGCGCCACTCCAAGGCTTTGGAATCCGAGTTGAGCATTCAGCGGAGTGCCATGGGCCGCCTGCCCATCATCGAAGCCCACTGCCTCGAACTGGAACGCGCCAATGCCCAGCTCCGCCACTCGCTCGATTTCAAAACGGCCACTAGCTTCAATATCGCCGCCGCTCAGGTCATCCGCCGCCAACCCACCACCTGGTGGCAAACCGTCGAAATCGACGTCGGTGAAGAACGCGGCATCGCCACCCAGCTCGCCGTGCTTTCTAACGAGGGACTTGTGGGCATCGTCGATCGCCCGGGCAAGGATCGCTCCTCGGTCATTCTTCTAACGGACGAGGCGTGCCAGGTTTCGGCCAAGGTCGAGGACAGCCCCGAGGTGGGCATTCTCAGCGGCCAGCGCGGGCAGTTTGAGGGCACGCCGCAACTGCGCTTGAAGTTTTTGTCAAAGAACGCGGCGCTGCGTGCCGGGCAACGCGTTTTCACCACCGGTCGCGGAGGCATCTTCCAAGCCAATATCCTCCTTGGAACCATCATCTCCGTCGAAAAAGCCGCTGAGGATTCCGAAGCTCTCGTCCGTCCAGCGGTGAACTTCGCGGATCTCGGCACGGTTTTCGTCGTGCTCGCCAAAGATCCCCCGAAGCAGTGACACGCTACACGCTCATCACGGTTTTGTTAGTGCTGGCCAGTTTCGTGGTCCAACAATTCCTGCCCGCGCTCACCGCGCTGCACCACTCGCGCATTCTGCTGGTGCAGCTGGTGTTTCTGTGTGCGGCGGTCACCGTGGGCCAGCCCACCATGCTGTTGCTGGCGTTCGTGTGCGGCTTCCTGTGGGACGCGCACTGCACCCTGGGTTCCCACGGCGGCGATCCGGAAATCTATTCCCAGCCGGTGGAATCGCTGCGTTTCGGGTATTCCATTTTGCTCTTTGGGGCGATGGGCTTTCTGATGCAGGGCATCCAGCCGCTCTTCAAGCAAGGCAAGTGGTATTTCTCCGCGCTGCTTTCCGGCATCTCCATCTTTCTCTATCTGGCTGCGGAATACCTCATCATCACCTTCGTGCGTGGCAACCTCGTCTTTGCCAAGGCCACCGCCCTGCAAATGGTTTACACTTCGGTTCTAACCATGCTGTTTTCCCCGCTCATCTTCTGGATGCTCTTTGGCATCGCCAGTTGGTGCGGTCATTCCATCAATCCCGAGGCGGGTAAAAACTCCCGCCGGCACTTCTGAGCCCATGGAACCGCGCTACCGCCTCCGACTCTATCTGCTCACCGCACTCGTGCTCACCGGCTTCGGCGCGTTGCTCAACCGGCTTCATGATTTCCAGATCACCCGCCGTGAGGAGTTTTTGCAGAGGGTGCCGGGCAACAGCACCGTCACCGTGCGCGAACCCGGCATCCGCGGCGAGATCACCGACCGCAACGGCATCCTGCTCGCCCGCAACCTCCGCAACTACGAAATCTCCTTCAACCTTGACGAAATCCAAAAAGCCTACCGGCTCCAACGTGCCGCAGACCTCGCGCTCAAACGCGGTGCCAAGAAGGATGCCATGGAGCGCGCCGATGAGGACAAGGACATCGTGGAGATCGTCAACACCTGGACCATCAAACGCTTCGATCAACTCCACCTCACCAAAAACTATAACGCCGGGGCCCTGCGCACCCATTTCCTGACCCATCGCGGGTTGGTGCCTTTTAGCTATCGCAACGATCTTACCTATGACGAATTCGCCCGCTGCGCCGAGCACAACCTCGCGCTGCCCGGGGTCTATCTGAGCACCCGCCCGCTGCGCCAATATCCTTACGCAGCCCTCGCCAGCCATATCCTCGGACATATCAAGCCGTGGGAACCGGTCGATATCCCGGAAAGTGCCAAACACAAGTTCAATCACTACATCGGCGACGCCAAGGGCATCGCCGGCATTGAGCAAAGCATGGATGACATTCTGCGCGGCCCGGAGGGCCAAAAGAAACTCCTCAAGGATGAAAAGGGTCACATCATCGACATGCTCGACTACACCAAGCCCGGGGTAGGTGCCAAGCTCACGCTCGCCATCGACGCCCGCGCCCAGTTCCATGTGGAAAACGTCATCCGCCGCGCGGGACGTGCCGCCGCTGTGGTCATGGACGTCAACACCGGCGAGGTCATCGCCATGGCCTCCATCCCGGATTATAACCCTAACGACTTCATCCCGTCCATCTCTCAAGCCCGCTGGCAGGGCTATCTGGACAACAAAAAAATGGATCCCTTTTCTAACCGGGCCATCAAACCCTTCACCCCGGGTTCGACATTCAAACCCCCCACCGCCATCTCCGGTGCCCTCGAAGGCATGGCCAACCGGGCGTTTTCCTGCGACGGCTTTGTCCCCTACGGCAATATCAAAATCGGCTGCTGGATCTGGAACCAGCACAAGAGCAGCCACGGCCTGCTGACCCTGCCCAAAGCCATCCAACAATCGTGCAACCCCTACTTCATGAAACTGGCCAATACCATTGGCTGGAAAGCCATGCTCACCGGCTTCCAATTGGTTGGCTTCGGCAAAGCCACTGGCATCGAACTCCCGGATGAATCCCCCGGCATCCTCCCAGGCAGTCGGTCCTGGCGCACCGCCAATCCGTCTGCCACCATGACCCCGGCCATCACCGCCATGCTTGCCATCGGCCAGGCCGACGCCATGGCCACCCCGCTCCAACTCTGCGCGATGGCGGCCTGCATCGGCAATGGTGGCAAATACTACAAGCCGCGTCTGGTCAAATACGCTACCGCCGCGGACGGTCGCAGGGTCATTGAGGATCAACCCAAGCTCGTCGTCGATCTGCTCACCGCCGGTATCAAGCCGGCCGATTTTGAGCTCATCCGCAAGGGCATGTGGCTGGCCGTCAATAATCCCGGCGGCACCGCCGCGCGCGTCAAAATCCCCGGCGTCGAAGTCGCTGGCAAAACCGGCACCGCCCAAACCATCGATGAGGGAAAAAAATCCAACAATTCCTGGGTTATTTGCTTCGGGCCGTATGACAAGCCCAAATACGCCGTGTGCGTGCTGGTCCAAAACGGTGGCTCCGGCGGCAAGGTCTGCGGACCTCTGGCGCATCTGATCTTGCGCGGTCTCTTCGCCCAGGATGAGGGCCTTAAACTCCCGCTCAACCCCCAAACCGCCGTCCTCGGCGACACCACCCGCATCGAGGAAATCGTCCTGCCCAAAGAGGACCCGCTCGCCGCCCTCACCACTGACGAAACGGAATCTAACGGTGAAACCGGTGAGGAAGTCGAAAACCCCGATCCGCAAGCCGGCCCCTCCACCCTCGAACCCCTCATCCCTACTCCCGTCATTACTCCTGAAATCGATGCGGATGGCACCGTCATCCCTCGCGCCCAACCCGTTCTTGAACACTAACCGAATCACCACCATCAAACATCCTAACAAAATTAACATCATGATCCAACGCATCAAACGGCTTCTAGGCATCGGCAAGCCCGATCCCTCCCGTGGTAATAGTATTATCGTCAACGTCGAAAAACTCGAACGCCGCGTCGCCCTGCTGGAGGATGGCGTGCTCGAGGAATACACCGTCGAGCGCGAGGGCGATCAGAATATCGTCGGCGGCATCTTCAAGGGCCGCGTCAAAAACATCGAACCGGGCCTTAAAGCCATGTTCGTGGATATCGGCCTCGACAAAAACGCTTTCCTGCATTTCTGGGATGCCATTCCCGCCGCGCTCGATGCCGGCTTGGAGGAGATCCAGCGCGAAAGCAATCCGAAGCGGCAGCAAAAGAAAGTCACCTCCAAGGATATCCCTGACATCTATCCGGTAGGTTCGGAGATTGTCATCCAGGTGTCCAAAGGCCCGATCGGCACCAAGGGGCCGCGGGTGACCACTAACATCTCGCTGGCCGGTCGCTTCCTGGTGCTCATGCCCTACACCGAGCAATTCGGCATCTCGCGCAAGATCGAGGATCCGGCGGAACGCCAGCGGTTGCGCAAGATCGTGCAAAAACTCTCCGTCCCGGAGGGCATGGGCATCATCATGCGCACCGTCGCCCAGGGCACCCGCGCCCGCCATTTCGTTAGAGACCTCGCCATGCTCCTCGAACAATGGGATGCCATCGAGGAATGCCGCGTCAACTCGCCGACACCCGCCTGCATCTTCCAGGAACCGGATCTAATCGAACGCACCGCCCGCGATTTTCTAACAGACGAGATCGACCAGGTTATATGTGATGATGCCGCCACCACCGAGATCATCCGTGAGATCGCCGGCAAGATCTCGCGCCGCGCCAAGCGTCGTGTCCACTATTTCCCCTCGGCGACCCAGCCGATCTTCGAGCGCGTCAACATCCAGAAACAAATCGACGAGGCGTTCTCCCGTCAAGTCTGGCTCCCCTGTGGGGGTTACATCGTTATTGATGAGACCGAGGCGCTCATTTCCATTGACGTCAACACCGGGCGCAACCGCGGCTCCAAGGACGTGGATCGCATGATTTTGGAAACCAACGTCGAGGCCGCTCAGGAAGTTGCCCGCCAACTCCGCCTGCGCAACATCGGCGGCTTGGTGGTGGTGGACTTCATCGACATGCGCCACCGCAAGGACCAGCAGACGGTGTATAAGACCATGCGCGACCGTCTCAAAAAGGACAAGGCCAAGACCCAGGCGCTGCAGATCTCGCCCGTCGGCCTGATGGAAATGACCCGTCAACGGCTCAACGAATCGCTGCGTGATTCGTTGTATGAGCCGTGCCCGTATTGTCAGGGTCGGGCGCGGGTCAAGACGCCCATGACCATGTCCGTGGAAATCCAGCGCCGCCTCAACACCGTCATCCAGAAACACCGCGACACGCTCGGTGACATCATCATCATCGTTAACAGCGATGTCCTCAACCGCTTCAAGAGTGATGACGCCAAGCTCCTCGTCGAGTTGGAACGCTCCCACTCCGGTCGTCTCATCTTCCGCTCCGATCCCACCCTCAACCGCGAGCGCTTCGCCATCATCGACGCCAAGACCGAAAAAACCATCGATCAGGGATAGCGCTG
>JBAXOF010000038.1:0-21855 GCA_037133375.1 Verrucomicrobiota bacterium
AGCGCGTTGTCGCCCTCGCGCAGCAAGGCGGTCACATCGTGGGTGACATAGGGCACGCGTTTGGCATAACTCGTCCACTCGGAATCCAGCAACCGGTCCCCCACCCTGGTGCCGTTGAGCCGCAGTTCATGATAACCCATGCCGGCGACATGCAACCGGGCGCGCTTGATAGAACCGGCGGTCTTGAACCCCTTGCGCAACATGGGGGCCGGCGCGGGCGCATAGAAATCTTCATCCTTCGCCGGCAGCGCCCGCCCATCGGAGACCCACTTGCCATGCCAGTCGGCGGCGGCTAACAGCGCCATTTCCCACCACTGCGGGGCGCCATACACGCCGGGCTCGCCATCGCGGTCCCACACCCGCACTTGCCACCACACCCGCAGGCCGGAGGTGAGCGACTTCCCTTGATAGAAAATGCCGAGCGAATTGCCGGAAGCCACCTTGCCGCTGTCCCACAAATCGGGCTGGCCGGCGGCCAGCAGTTGCGGATCGCTGGCGGCCAATATCTGATAGGCCGTCTGCTGGTCGCCGCGGCGTGGCGACGTGAGCATCCAGCCGAGCGCCGGTTGCACCACGTCGATACCAAGCGGACAAACCCGCTGTTCACACTTGCCACCGCTCACGCCGAGCGATCCGCCCAGCGCCATGCTCGCGGCCAAGACCATCATGCTTGCAATGCCAACCGTCATGCCCAGCCCATAGAGCGCTTCACCCGGCCAAGCAAGCGCATCCAAGTGAATTTTTTTTAAAAAAATCGTTTGCACATGGGATATCACGGGCGACTTTCCGGCCCGAGCAGCAAGGTGGGGGCCTTGCCCGCCGCCGCTCGTGAGCCATCGCCCAGCCCCAAAACGTCTCATGAAAAAGCCCAGCGCTTTCCGTCTCGTTCATTCCGGATCACTCGCCGCCGCGCTTGCAGCCCTGCTCGCCGCTCACTCGGCACAGGCGGCCAGCGTTTATTGGGATGGGACGGGCAGCAGTTGGAGCGCGGTGGGCTCCTGGTCCAATGCGGTGGGTGTCACCACGAATCCGACGGCGATTCCCGGCACGTCGGACATTGCCACCTTCAGCATCAACACGTTGACCAACACCGCGCAGACGGTCAATTTGAATGCCGCCCAGAGCGTGTTGGGACTGAGTTTTCTGGGGACCAACACTGCGACGACGCTGCTGCAGGGCGGCGGCACCAACCAAATCCTTACTCTCAATACCAGCGGCATCAGCGTCGCCAGCCTGGCCGGGGCCGTGACCATCGGCTCGGTCACGGCGGGAGAAAACGTTGCCATCACCCTCAGCGGGGCCCAGTCTTGGACCAATAACTCGGCCAACGCGCTCACCGTGGTCAACGGCGTGACCAATGGCGGATTTCTCCTCACCTTGGACGGCACGGGTGCCATCAACCTCAACGGCGCGATCGGCGGCGCGGGCGGATTGACCAAGACCGGCACCGGCGTCACCACCCTAAGCGGTGCCAACACCTACAGCGGGGCCACCGCCATCAGCGCCGGCGTGCTTAATATCCAAAACGCCACCGCGCTGGGGGACATTGCGGCGGGCACCAGCGTGACTGCCGGAGCAGCGCTACAAATTCAGGGCAACATCACCGTTGGCACGGAGGCCCTCACCCTCAACGGTACTGGCATCGCCACTGGTGGCGCGTTGCGCAACATAAGCGGCACCAATACCTACGGCGGACTGCTGACTCTAGGCAGTGCGACACGGATCAATTCGGATGCCGGCACTCTGACTCTTTCCAATGCCGGCACGATCACGGGTAACACCTTCGGTCTGACGGTGGGTGGCGCAGGCAACACCACCATTAACAGCATCATCGCTACCGGTGCCGGCGCGCTCACCAAGGATGGGACGGGAACTCTCACGCTCGGCGGCGTCAACACCTTCACCGGCCTCACCACGGTCACTGCCGGCACGCTGGCCTATGGCGTGACCAACGCGCTGAGCACGAGTGCGACACCGTCAATGGCGGCACCCTGGACATGGGAGCATTCAGCGACTCGGTGGGCACCGTCACTCTCAGCGCCGGCTCGATCACCGGCAGCAGCGGGGTATTGACGGGCACCAGCTACGTTTTGAACAACGCGACGGGGACCACGAGCGCCTCGGCGATTCTGGGGGGCGCGGTGACCTTGGCCAAGTCCGGCGCGGGCACCGCCATTCTGTCCGGTGCCAACACCTACAGCGGGGCCACCACCGTCACTGCGGGCGTGCTCAATATCCAAAACGCCACCGCGCTGGGAACCGTTGCCGGCGGCGTGACGGTAAGCACCGGAGCCGCGCTGCAAATCCAGGGCGGCATCACCGTGGGCGCGGAGGCCATCACCATCAATGGCACTGGCATCGCCACTGATGGCGCGTTGCGCAACATCAGCGGCACCAATATTTACGGCGGACTGCTGACTTTGGGCAGAGCGACGCGGATCAATTCGGATGCGGACACCCTGACTCTTTCCAATGCCGGCACGATCACCGGCAAAGACTTCGCCTTGAGCGTCGGCGGGGCCGGCAACACCACCATCAATAGTATCATCGGCATCGGCGAAGGCGCCCTCACCAAGGATGGCACTGGCACCCTCACGCTTGGCGGCGTCAACACCTTCACCGGCCTCACCACCGTCACTGCCGGCACGCTGGCCTATGGCGTGACCGACGCGTTGGGCACAGGCAGAGTCACCGTCAATGGCGGCGCTCTAAACATGGGAGCATTCAGCGACACGATGGGCACCGTCACCCTCAGTGCCGGTTCGATCACCGGCAGCAGCGGGGTATTGACGGGCACCAGCTTTGTTTTGAACAACGCGACGGGCACCACGACGACCCTTTCGGCGATTCTGGGAGGGGCCGGCACCCTCGCCATGTCAGGTGCAGGCACGGCGGTTCTTTCCGGTGCCAACACCTACAGCGGGGCCACCACCATCAGCGCGGGTATTCTGCAACTGGGGAATGCGAGTGCGTTGGGGACCACTGCGGGGACCACTAACCTCAGCGGGGGCACCCTGGACCTCAACGGACAAACCGTCGGTGCCGAGGCGATTGTTTTCAGCGGAACCTCGGCGCTAATCAATAGCAGCACAACGGTTGCCAGCCTCAGCGGCGGTATCAGCGGCTTGGCAGGGGGCTCGACGATAGGTGGCAGCGGCGATCTGACCCTCAGTGGTGTCATTACCTCCACCAGCAGCGGAGCAGGTTGGAGCAAAACCGGCATCGGCACGCTGACCCTGACCGGCACCAACACTTTTACCAAAGCGATTACCGTCACGGCTGGTGTGCTCAACATTCAAAATGCCAGCGCGCTGGGTACCCTTACCAACGCCGCCACAGTAACCGCCAACGCCGCCCTGCAAATCCAAGGCGGCATCAGCGTCGGTGCGAAGCCCCTCACCCTCAATGGCAGCGGCATCAGCAACGACGGTGCGCTGCGCAACATCAGCGGCACCAATACTTACGGCGGACTGCTGACTCTGGGCAGTGCGACGCGGATCAATTCGGATGCCGGCACCCTGGCGCTTTCCAACGCCGGCACGATCACGGGTAACACCTTCGGTCTGACGGTGGGTGGTGCGGGCAACACCACGATTTCCAGCAGCATCGGCACCGGTGCCGGCACCCTCACCAAGGATGGGACGGGAACTCTCACACTCGGCGGCGTCAACACCTTCACCGGCCTCACCACGGTCACCGCCGGCACGCTGGCCTATGGCGTGACCAACGCGCTGAGCACGAGTGCGGTCACCGTCAATGGCGGCACCCTGAACATGGGAGCATTCAGTGACTCAGTAGGCACCGTCACCCTCAGCGCCGGTTCGATCACCGGCAGCAGCGGGGTTTTGACGGGCACCAGCTACGTTTTGAACAACGCGACGGGGACCACGACAACCCTTTCGGCGATTCTGGGAGGTGTCGGCACCCTGGCCATGTCAGGCGCGGGCACCGCCATTCTGTCCGGTGCCAACACCTACAGCGGGGCCACCAACATCACCGCCGGCACGCTGCAGATTGGCAACGCGGGCACCACTGGCTCGCTCTCGTCCAGCAGCGCCATCACCGACAACGCGGCACTGGTGTTCAACCGGAGCAACGCGCTCAGCCAGGGCACCGACTTCGGCACGATCTCCGGCACCGGAACCGTCAGCCAGGCGGGCGGCGGCATCACCACGCTCAACGCTTCTAACAGCTACGCCGGTCTAACGACTGTCACTGCGGGTGTGCTCAACATCCAGAGCGCGTTGGCCTTGGGCACGAGCGCGGCGGGCACCACGGTGTCCGCCGGCGCGGCTTTGCAAATCCAGGGCGGCATCACGGTGGCGGCCGAGGCGCTCACCCTCAATGGTGGCGGCATTGCCACTGATGGCGCGCTGCGCAACATCAGCAACAACAACAGCTACGGCGGCCTGGTCACCCTGGCGAGCGCTTCGCGCAGCAACTCGGACTCCGGCACCCTGACGCTCTCCAACGCCGGCACCATCGGCGGTGCCTACGTTCTGAGCGTGGGGGGCGCGGGCAACACGGCCATCGCCTCGATCATCGGCACGAGCTCGCTGACCAAGGACGGCGCGGGCACCCTGACACTCACCGGCGCCAACACCCACAGCACCACCACGATTTCCGCGGGCATCCTGCAAGTGGGTGGCGGCGGCACCGTCGGCACGCTGGGCAGCGGGTCGGTGACCGACAACGCGGCGCTGGTGTTCAACCGCAGCGATAGTTACGGCGGCACGCTCAGCAACGCCATCAGCGGCAGCGGTGCACTGACCCTCAGCGCCGGCACCTTGACCCTGGGCGGATCTAACACCTACGCCGGAGCCACCACGGTGAGCGCTGGCACCTTGAAGCTCGGCGCCACCGGCGCGCTGGGCAACGGGACCTCCAATACTTCCGGTGTCAGCGTGGCCAGCGGCGCGGTGCTCGACTTGGCCGGCATCAGCCCGACGGCGGCCGCCGGCCTGACCCTCAGCGGCACGGGCATCACCAGCGGTGGCGCACTGGTTAACAGCTCGGCCACCCTGGCGACCTACAGCGGCTTGCTCACCCTCGGCGGCTCCACCAGCATCGTGGCCGGCAGCGGCGACATCGTCCTCTCCAACCCCGGCAGCGTCACCGGCGTCGGCAACAACTTGTCGGTCGGCGGCGCGCACACCACGACCCTCGCCTCGGTGATCAACACCGGCGGCGGCACCCTGACGATGGCCGGCAGCGGCAGCTTGGTTCTAACTGGTCAAAACCTGTTCACCGGGGCGACGACCATCAATTCCGGCGGCACCCTGCAACTGGGCACCGGCGGCACCAGCGGTTCGGTTTCGACCAGTTCGGGCATCCTCAACAACGGCGTCCTGGTGTTCAACCGCTCCAACGCCAATGCCTTCTCCCATGTCATCAGCGGCAGCGGCAGCGTGACGCAAACCGGCAGCGGCACGCTCACGCTCACCGGCACCAACACTTACAGCGGCATCACCACCATCACCAACGGCACGCTCCAAATCGGCGACGGCTTCACCGACGGCTCCATCGCCTCGAGTTCCGGCATCGTTCTCACCAGCGCCTTGGTTTACAATGTGACAAGCAGCAGCAACTACTCCCACGTCATCGGCGGTGCCGGCTCCCTCAGCAAGACCGGCGTGGGCACGCTGACGCTTTCCGGCGCCAGCACCTTCACCGGCGGGATCACGGCCAGCGCCGGCACCTTGAAGGCGACCAGCGACGCTGCGGCCTTGGGCACGGGAGCCGCGACCCTGACTCTATCCGGCGGCTCTCTGCAATTGGCGAATGACACCGGCTTGACCTTCAACCGCAACACCACGGTTGCCGCCGACACCACGATCACCTCCGACCGTCTGACCAGCGGTGCCGGGGTCACCGACACCTTGGGAACCCTCACCCTCGGCGCTCAAACACTCAGCTTGGCAGCGGGTTCCTACGTCGCCACCGGCACCGCAGGTCTGACTTTCGGGGCCACCACGCTCACCGGCGCGGCCACCTTCAACCCGGCCACCGGCACCAATCTCACCCTCGGTGCCGTCGGCGGCAGCTCCACCGGATTCACCAAGCAGGGAGCCGGACAATTGACACTCTCGGCAGCGGGCAGCTTCACCGGCGGGGTCACCGTCAATGCCGGGGTCCTGCAACTCGGCAACGCCGGCGCGCTCAATGCCACCACCGGCTCGGAAAATGCGGTTGCCTTCGGGGTCGGCAGCACCGGCACCCTGCGGCTCAATGGCAACAACGCGGTGGTTTCCAATTTGAGCAGCCATGTCACGCCCGGAGCGCCGATCATCGAAAATGCCAACGCGAGCGCCGCCACCCTGACCGTCGGCAACTCCACCAACCAGTCCGGCAGCTTTGCCGGGGTGCTCCAAAACGGGACCGGCGGCGGCACTTTAGGCCTGACCAAAGCGGGCACCGGCAGCCTGACCCTCTCCGGCACCAACACCTACACCGGCGTCACCACCCTCAACGCCGGCACGCTCAAACTCGGCAACGCCGCCGCCTTGGGCAGCACCACCGGCGGCACGCTCGTGACCACCGGCGCGGCGCTCGACTTACTCGGCCAGACGGTTGGCGCGGAAGCATTGACCCTCAGCGGCACCGGAACAGCCTCGGGTGGCGCACTCATTAACAGCGACGGCACGACCGCCAGCCTGAGCGGCGCCATCACCCTGGCCGCCAACAGCAGTGTGGGCACGGTTTCCCAAATGACCCTCAGCGGGGTGATCGGCGACAGCGGCGCGGCAAAGTCACTGACCAAGGTCGGCGCGGGCATCGTGACCCTA
This sequence comes from Verrucomicrobiota bacterium, assembly GCA_037133375.1. GTDB lineage: Bacteria > Verrucomicrobiota > Verrucomicrobiia > Verrucomicrobiales > Akkermansiaceae > Luteolibacter. Next base: position 6,786 of record JBAXOF010000038.1, read on the forward strand.
TCTAACACCAACACCTACACCGGAGCCACCAGCGTCAGCGTTGGCACCCTCAACGTCACCGGCTCACTGAATGCCGGATCCGCCGTGGCCGTCAGCGGTGCCGCCACCCTGAGCGGCACCGGCAGCATCTTCGGCGGCGTGACCGTCAGTAGTGGCGGCATCATCACCGCAGGCAATGGCACCAGCGGCGCACTGGCCATCGGCGGCGCGCTGACCTTCAGCAGCGGCGGCACGATCCACATCGGCACTCTCAGCGGCTACACCAGCACTGCGGCACTCGGCATCACCGGCAACCTGACACTCAACGGCGGCGCGGGCGCGGTGACTCTCGCCTTGCAGGGCGGGGCGCTGAGCAATGGCACCTATCATCTCGTCAGCCATACAAACACCCTGAGCGACCTGAGTGGTCTGAGCGTCAGCGGCCCGAACATCGGCGTGCGCCAAAGCGGCCTATTGACCAACAACACGGGCATGCTCGACTACGTGGTGGCCGGCGACACGCCCTACTGGACAGGTGCGGCGGACGGCAATTGGAGCGCCTCCACGTCGGTCAACAACTGGCAACTCATCACTGCGGGCACCGCCACGTATTTCCTAGCCAGTGATGCCTCACTGTTCAATGACAGCGCGAGCGGCAGCGGCACCGTCACGGTTAACATCACCGGCAACGTCAACCCGGCCACCACCACCTTCAATAATTCGACGCGTGACTATGTGTTGCAACAAACCGGCGGCTTCGGCATCACCACCGGTTCGCTCACCAAATCAGGCAGCCGCTCGCTGACCATCACCAATGCCAACAGCTACACCGGCGGCACCATCCTCAACGCGGGCAGCCTGCTGATCGGCAACAACGCCGCGTTGGGCAGCGTCGCCGGCGATACCCTCACCCTCAACGGCGGCACGCTCTCGTCGGACTCGACGACGGCCCGCACGCTGGCCAACAACCTGGTTATGGGCGGGGATGTGACCCTCGGCCATGCGACGAAAACCGGAACTCTGACGTTCACCGGCACGGTGGACCTCGACGGCAGCACCCACACCCTGACCACGGCGTCGGACGTCGAACTCTCCGGCATCGTTTCCGGCTCCAACGGCGGCCTGGCCAAGGCGGGCGCGGGCACCCTCACGCTCTCCGGTGCCAACACGTTCACCAGCGACGTAAGCCTCAGCGCCGGCACCTTGGCTATCAATTCCTCCAGCAGCTTGGGCGCGGTTGGTGGCATGCTCACCTTCACCGGCAGCAGCACGCTGCAGGCAACGGCCGACATCTCGGTCACCCGCGACTATATCATCAACTCCGGCGTGACCGCCACGATCGATACCACCACCACCCACTTGTTAGATAACGATGGGATCATCTCCGGCAGCGGCAATCTAACAAAGACAGGCACCGGCACCCTCGTTCTGAGCGGCAGCAACAGCTACACCGGCACCACCACCATCAGCGCCGGCACCTTGCAAATCGGCGATGCCGGGGGCGACGGCTCGATCAGCGCGAGCGCCAACGTTGTGAACAACAGTGCTCTGGTGTATGACCTGGCGGGCAGCAGCACCTTCGGCAAAGTCATCAGCGGCAGCGGCACCTTCACCAAGAGCGGCGCGGGCACGCTGACCCTAACCGGTGCCACCAACTCCTGGGGCGGCCATACGACCATCAGCAGCGGCACCTTGCAACTTGGCGACGGCACCACGGACAGCTCGATTGCCTCGAGTTCCGGCATCACCAACGACGGGAGTCTCATTTTCAATGTGGCGGGCAGCAGCAGCTACGCCCATGCGATTGAGGGCAGCGGCGGGCTGACCAAGACCGGCGCGGGCACGCTCACGCTCACCGGCACCAGCACCTACACTGGCAACACCACGCTCGTCGCCGGCACCTTGATCATCGCTACCGCCGCGAGCATGGGCAACGAATCGAACAGCCTGGTGTATGCAGGCAATGCCACCCTGCAATCCAACATGGATCGCACCGTCGCCCGCGGGTGGATCCTCAACAGCGGTGCCACTGCCAATGCCGACACCCACGGCTATGCGCTTGAAATGAACGGCATCATCTCCGGGGCCGGCGCACTCAACAAGGTCGGCGCGGGCACGATGACCGTCACCAACACCAACACCTACACCGGCACCACCACCCTCAGCGCCGGCACACTGAGCGTCGCCGCCGACAGCGGCCTGGGCACGGCACCGGGATCCGTCACGGCGGGTAAATTGGTCCTCAACGGCGGCACCCTGGCTGCCACCGACACTTTCACGCTTAACAGCAACCGCAGCATGGCGCTGCCAGTCACCAGCACGATCGAGGTGAGTGCCGCCAAGACCTTGACCTACGGCGGGATTATGGACGGCGCGGGCGGCCTCAATAAGTCCGGCGACGGCACGCTGGAGTTGTCCGGACGCAACAAATTCGCCGGTGGCACCGCCCTGAGCGCGGGCACCATCACCATTAATTCCGACGCGAGCCTGGGCAGTTATGGCAGCGACTCCGGCGCGCTGACCTTCGCGGGCGACGCCACCGAGAAGTTGGCCGCCAACGTCACCACCACCCGCAGCTACGTTCTGAACTCCGGCATCACCGGCACCATCGACACCAACGGTTACAAGCTGGAGCATGACGGCGTCATTTCCGGCAGCGGCTCGCTGACCAAGGCCGGCACGGGCACCTTGGTGCTCGACGGCCCCAACACGTTCACCGGTGCCACCACCATTGCGGGCGGCACGCTGCAAATCGGCGATGGTGTTAGCGACGGGTCCATCGCCACCAGCTCGGGCATAACCAATTACGGCAGCCTCGTTTTCAATGTAACCGCCGACACCAGCTACGCCCAAGGGATCGGCGGCACTGGCACGCTGACCAAGACCGGCGCGGGCACGCTCACCCTCACCGGCACCAGCACCTACACCGGCAACACCACGCTCGTCGCGGGCACCTTGATCATCGCTACCGCCGCCAGCATGGGCGCCGAATCGAACAGCCTGGTGTATGCGGGCAATGCCACGCTACAGTCCAACATGGATCGGAGCGTCGCCCGCGGGTGGATCATCAACAGCGGTGCCACCGCCAATGCCGACACCCACAGCTATGCGCTTGAAATGAACGGCATCATCTCCGGGGCCGGCGCACTCAACAAGATTGGCACGGGCACGATGACTGTCACCAACACCAACACCTACACCGGCACCACGACGCTCAGCGCCGGCACGCTGAGCGTCGCCGCCGACAGCGGCTTAGGCGCGGCACCGGGATCCGTCACGGCAAACCAATTGGTTCTCAACGGCGGCACCTTGGCCGCCACCACCGGATTCACCTTGAACAGCAATCGCGGCGTCTCGCTCGCATCCGACAGCACCATTGACGTGGCCTCCGGCCAATCCCTGAGCTACGGCGGCATCATGGCCGGCACCGGCGGCTTCACCAAGACCGGCAGCGGCACCTTGGAGTTGCTCGGTGCCAATACCTTCGAGGGCAACATCACGCTGGATGCCGGCACCCTCACGGTCAATTCCGGCCAGAGCTTGGGCACTTACATCAACGGCCAGACCAACGGCGAACTTATCTTCTCCGGCAACGCGACCGAAAGGCTCGCCGCCGACGTCACCACTGGCCGCGCCTTTGTCCTGAACCCCGGCATCACGGGCACCATCGACACCAACGGCCATACGCTGGAGCACAACGGCGTCATTTCCGGCAGCGGTTCGCTGACCAAGACCGGCGCGGGCTCCCTGATCCTCGACGGCAGCAACACATTCACCGGCATCCTAACAATCAGCTCGGGCACGCTGCTAGTCCGCTGCGGCTCGAATACCGGCGTGATCGGCTCGACCAGCGGCGTCACCAACAACGGCGCACTCATTTATAGCGTGGGCGCGACAAGCAGCCACACGCTGGGGGCCCCGATTGGTGGCTCCGGCACGCTCACCAAGAGCGGCACCGGGGCCCTCACGCTCACCGGCACCAACACCTACACCGGCAAAACCACCATCAGCTCCGGCACCCTGGCGCTGGGCGCGGACGGTTCGATCGACAACACCAGCGAAGTCAACCTCGGCACCGGCGGCAATACCTTCGATGTCACCGCCAAAACCGGCGGCTACAGCGTGGGCACTCTGAGGGGTTCGGGCACGGTGCTCGGGTCATTGAGCGTATCCACCGAACTGGCGATCGGCAACTCGCCGGGAACGGCGACCTTCGACGATCTCACACTGAACGCAACTTCGATCTTCAGCTATCAGCTCACTGGCGGCGACGTCACCGCCAACTTGGCCAACGTCAATGGCAACCTGACCCTCATCACCGGCACCGTGCTCAATCTGATCCAACTGGGAACCTACACCGTCAACGACAAGTTCACCTTGTTCGCCTACACCACCGGCCATCTCACCGGCACGTTCAGCGGATTGGCCAATAACTCCTCCTTCATCACTCTGGACGGTGCCTGGAAAATTGACTACGAGGACACGACGGCCGGGCTTAATGGCGGATCCGGCACGAGTTTCGTGACGATCATGGCGATCCCCGAACCCGGCGCGCTGACGCTCGGCGGACTCGGCCTGCTGGCGCTGCTGCGCCGTAGGCGGGCGTAGGCCGGGTTGGTGACCGCACGCTCGGATACTGTCTCTCATCATAAATGCGGCAGCGGTTCAGACTCAGGGGGCATGCGCGTCAACTTAAGCAACCCGCCAATCCCTATTGAATGGAGCGTCAACCTTTATCATTAGCCATGTGGAGTGTGACACTTCAGATGCCGGATGTTCAGGAAAAAATTCCGATTTCAACTTGTCCGGAGGATTTTCCACGACAGATTGCGGCACGTGTTCCCCCATTCCACAACCCATTGCAGCCACGCCGACCGTTGGTTGCGGCGCTTGGCGACTGGCGCATGGCTGGCCATGGCCCTGGGATTGCTGGGGGGGCAAGCAACGGCGGCAGGGGGCGCGGATTATGTTGAAGGCGAGGCGCTGGTTATTTTCAAGCAGGGCACCAACGCAGCGAGCGCCCGAAAATCCAGTGCGCGGCACAAGCTGGACACGGTGCGGGATTTCGAGTCGTTCTCACACCTGCGGGTGCATTGCCACGTCCGCTCCGCCACCCAATCCACGGCGGCGCTCATTGTCGAGTTGCAAAGCGACCCGGACGTGGAATTGGCGGAGCCCAACTTCCGCCGCCGCCTTACCGGAGCGACGGCCCCGAATGACGCTGATTTTTCAAAACTCTGGGCGCTGCGCAACACCGGACAGTCGGTCAATGGCCATGCTGGCACGGCAGGGGCGGATATCCATTTCCTCGATGCTTGGCGCATGGCCAAGTCCGACTCCCGTGAAATTGTCGTCGCCGTGATCGACTCCGGCATCGACCTGAACCACCCGGACCTAGCAGCCAACATTTGGACCAATCCGGGTGAAATCGCCGGTGACGGGCTGGACAATGATGGCAACGGCAAAGTGGACGACGTGCATGGCTATGACTTCGTCGCCAATGATGCCGACCCATCGGATGCCGGTCAGCACGGCACCCATGTCTCCGGCATCATCGCCGGGGTGGCCAACAATGGCTTGGGAATCAGCGGCACCGCCTACTCCGCGCACATCATGCCGCTCAAGATTTCCTCTGACGGAACCTCCATAGATACGGCCTCGGAACTCGCGGCAATCAATTACGCCGTGATGATGAAAAACCGCGGCGTCAACATTGTGGCCATCAACGCGTCATTCGGCAGCTCCAGTTACTCCACTGCGGAGAGCAATGCCATCCAAGCCGCCGGCAATGCCGGCATCGTCTTCTGCACGGCGGCCGGCAATAACGGCGCCGACAACACCTCAACCTCGTTCTATCCGGCAAACTACCGCCTATCTAACATGATTGTCGTCGCCGCCAGCGATTCCGCCGACCACCTCGCGTCATTTTCCAACTTTGGCACCAAGGTGGATCTGGCCGCGCCAGGCGTGGACATCTACTCGACCATTCCGCAATGGACGGACACGGTCACGGCGTCCCTGACGCGCGGAAACACGAGTTATGCCGCGACACCGCTGGCCTATTCGGGAACCACCCCGGGGCTCACCGCCACGGTCTACAATTGCGGCTTCGGCTACCCTGCGGACTTTTCGGCGGCTGTGCGCGGCAACATCGCGCTCATTCAGCGCGGCACCTTGCTGTTTGCCGACAAAGTGACCAACGCGATGCACGCCGGAGCCATCGCCGCCATCATCTATAACAATGTCCCCCTCGCCGTCATCGGCAGCTTGGGCAGCCCCGCCAACTGGATTCCCGCCCAGATGATTTCCCAGACCGACGGCCAGGCGCTGCTGGGCATGCTGCCCACCACGGTCACCCTCTCCAACATTGCCACCCCCTCCACGATTTATACTTACGAAAGCGGCACCTCCATGGCCACCCCGTATGTGACTGCCGCCGTCGCCTTTGCCGCCCGCAATTTCCCCAATGAAACCGCTCCCCAGCGCGTTGCCCGCATCGTCAACCACACCACGCCGGTGGGCTATCTGACAGGCAAGGTGCTCAGCGGGGGCCGGCTCAATCTCGCCGGCATCGTGGACACCGATACCAACGACCTGCCCGACTGGTGGGAAAGCGCGTATTTCGGCAGCATCGGCAGCAATCCCGCCGCGGATCCGGATGGCGATGGTTTCACTAATCTGCAGGAATACCTGATGGGCACCCAACCTAACAACCCAGCCAGCAAGCTGGCCATTTCCCAATCCCAGATCGTCACAAACGGTGCCAGCCAAGATTATGTCGTCACCTTTCCCACGGCCAGCGGCGTCACCTATCGGGTAGAGTGGAGTGACACGCTCGCGGTGGGCTCATGGGTCCCGCTTGGGAGCGATATCCCCGGCACAGGCAGTCCCACCAGTGTGCCTGATGCCAGCGCCGTCACGCTGCATGCCGGGCGATTTTATCGGGTGCGGCTCATTGCGCCGTGAGTCTGGCGGATATTTGCGTGGAGTTTTGCGCCAAACCGGCGGATGCTGGCTGCGTGCAAGCCACCCTGGCCATTGTTGTGCGGCTCACGCGGCTGACCGATACGAGCCTCATCGTCCACTGGTTCACCCGCGATCATGGGTTGGTCAAAACGGTGGCCAAGGGCGCGCGCCGACCTAACAGCCAGTTTGCGGGCAAGCTAGACCTGTTTTTCGGCGGCGAGATCCGCTTCGTACGTGCCCGCTGCGGCGAGTTGCACATGCTACAGGAAGTGGCTATTAGCGAGTGGCGCGACGGGCTGCGCCGCCACTACAGTGCCACCCTCCTGGCGGCCTACTTTGGACAACTTCTCGAGCTCGCGGTGGAACCGGAGCATGCCGACCCGGATCTCTACGCACTGTTGCAACGCGGGCTCGATCATGTGGCCGCCACCCCCGCCAGCCTGCGTGCGTTGCGCCACTTCGAGTCCGAGTTGGCCCGCCTGCTCGGCGTGGCCCACGCCTTGCGTGCTGCGGAACTCTGCCTGCAAGACGCCCTAGGTCCCCTCCCCGCGTCCCGGCGCGCCCTTATCGAGCAACTTGCCGCGCCTGCGAGTTTTTCCTCGTCAAGGGCGCAATCTCCCTGATATATCTCTTGCACACCTCACTCCAATGGACTCGCCAACCGCCACGCTCATCACCATTCTCCACGAACGACTCAAGGCCCTACGTGACGCCGGCGACCTCCAGGAAGCCCTCCACGCCGCCAGCGCCGCCGTGGAAAAAACCCAGCAAGCCCTAGGGCCGGATATCGAAAGTATCGACGCCTTTGCCTCGGCCTTGGAAATCCGCGGCGACATTCTACGCGAGCTCAACAAACATGAAGTCGCCCGCGAGGACTACCGCCAGGCACTCGACCAACTCGAGTCCCGGCCGGATCGTTTGGACCAAATCGGACGCTTACATGCCAGTTTGGGCGCGACCCATGATGCACTTGGCAATACCCCAAGTGCCGAGGAGCACTGGCGGGTGGCCATCAGCTATTTCGAGCGCCACGACCCGCCCTTGCTGCTGGATGTGGCCGCGCTTTCCAGCAATCTGGGGTTTCTGGCTAAAGCGGCCAACGACCACGACGCGGCGGAGTCGTATTTCCTCAAGGCCCTGGAAATTCTCCACGAACAACTCGGCAAGGAGCATGAACAAACCGCCGCGGTATCTAACAACCTTGGCGCGCTTTACCTCGCCGCAAAATTCTACGAGCAGGCCCGCGAAATGCACATGATGGCGCTCGAAACCCGCCGCAGCCTCTTCGGTGAGGAACATCCGGATACCGCCCAATCCCACAACAACCTCGCCCTCGCGATGCAGGAAACCGGCGACCGCTCCTGGGCACGACGCCACTTTGAAAAAGCCCTCGCCGGCTTTGAAGCACTCGGACCGGAGTATGCCGACGATCTGGAAGCAGTGGCCTCCAACTATTGTGACTTCCTGCGCGAGGAGGGCGAAAGCGCCCAAGCCGACCGCATTGCCGAGCGCGTGCAGACGGCACCCGGACCAAGCCGTGGCTGAGATTGGTTAGAACGGGCAGTCGTTGAGCTCCACCTGGGCCACGGCGAGCGCGGCGATGCCCTCCTGGCGGCCGATGAATCCCATGGTTTCGTTAGTGGTCGCCTTGATGCCCACCCGTGCCGGCGCGATTCCGAGGGCCTTGCCTATGTTTGTGCGCATGGCGTCGCGATAGGGCAGGATTCTGGGGGCCTCGGCAATGAGCGTGGCATCCACGTTGATGATGCCATAGCCCGCCTGCGCCGCCAATAGGCGACACTTTGCCAATATCTTGAGCGAGGATATGTCCTTGCATGCCGGATCCCCCGGCGGAAAAAAATGTCCGATGTCAGGTTCACCCAGCGCGCCGAGCAGCGCGTCGGCAATGGCATGACATAACACATCCGCATCAGAATGGCCGGCCAAGCCGTGGCTGTGCGGAATGGTCACTCCGCCCAATACCAAGGGCCGGTTTTCCGCAAATTGATGCACGTCGTAGCCGATGCCGGTCATGGGAGATGAAAGTTAGAAGTTAGAAGTTAGAAGTTAGAAGTTAGAAGTTAAAGGATTTCCTCGAGCGGAATTTTGCCATTGGAAGCGACGATGGACCAGGCATCGGCGTGGCCGGGGACGGCCGTGAGCTCGACCTTGCCGCCGGCCGTTTCCACCAACAGTTGGCCGGCCGCAATGTCCCAGAGGGAAATGCGGGATTCGAGGTAGGCGTCCAAGCGGCCGCAGGCGATGTAGGCCATGCCAAGGGCGGCCGAGCCCATCATGCGCATTTTACGGGCGCGCAGCGAGGCTTTGCGAAAGCGCTCGATACCGGTCTGCAACGCCGCCTCATCCTTGCCGCAGCCAACAAACAGAATGGACTCGGAAAAGTCGGCGCGCTGGCTGACTTGGATCGGCCGACCGTTGAGTAGCGGTGCCTCCCCTTTGGCCACCGTCCAAGTTTCGCCCACCATTGGATCGTGGATGACTCCAACAACGATCTCACCGGCCACCCGCAGCGCGATGGAAACGCAGAAATGCGGAATACCGTAGAAGAAGTTCACCGTGCCGTCGATGGGATCGACGATCCACTGGCGCGGTGCCGCCTGATTGCCGGCGAGGCCCTCCTCGCCGTATAGCGCATCATCGGGCCGCTCTCCTAACAAAATAGCGGTGATCAGGTCCTGTGATTGTTTGTCGAGTGCCAGCTTGATGTCGTGATGGGTTGCTTCATCGACGACGGCCACGCCACCAAAGTTTTCGCGCAAGAGTTTTCCCGCAGTGAGCGCGGCGTGGGTGGCAAGTTCTAGGTCGGTCATGGGGTGGGAGAGTTATAGGTTATGAGTTATGGGTTATTGGGGAAGAGGATCGGTCGGATCCGACCGATTTCAAGTCTTTCGCTTGTGCAGTTCGACAATGGCAGTGACGAGTTGGTGGGCGAGGGCGTGTTTGGAGGCGGCAGGCAGGGCCGCGGTGTGGGCGGGATAGACGAGGAGCACTTCGTTGCGGTCGGAATCAAAACCCAGCGCGGGTTTTGAAACGTCGTTGGCAATGATGAGATCACAGCCTTTGCGGGTGAGTTTGGCGCGGGCATTGGCTGCAAGATTTTCGGTTTCCGCGGCAAATCCAACCAGCGTGCCGGTGAAACCGAGCGACTTGCGGACGGAGCCCAGAATATCCGGCGTGCGGACCAGTTCGAGCGTCAAGGTGGCACCGGATTTCTTGATTTTGTGGGCGGCCACGGTGGCCGGTGTGTAGTCTGCCACGGCAGCGACCAACACGGCGATATCCATGCCGCCAATGCTGTTAGCCACGGCGGCGTGCATCTCGGCGGCGGTTTCGACCGGAATGAAATCGACGTGATCGGGCACATCCAAGGCGGTGGGACCGGAGATGAGCAACACTGAGTGGCCCGCGTGGATGAACGCATGGGCCATGGCATAGCCCATCTTGCCCGACGAACGATTCGTTAGGTAGCGGACCGGATCAAGCGGTTCGCGGGTGGGGCCGGCAGTGATGAGAACACGCACCCGGCGAGTGTGGGGCTCATTCGGCGGCTGGCAAGTGGCAAGTGCCGGGAACTTGCGCCGGCTTCTCCCACACCCTGGACCGCAGGGCTTCAGCGGCAGCCCGGGCTTCGGCGTCTTTTTTGCTTCTGCCTTTGCCGGTCGCCAGAACCTGATGGCACCAGGAAACCTCGGCCAAAAAGACCCGGCGGTGATCCGGGCCGCGCTCGCCAAGGATCCGATAGGACGGTGCTTGCGGGTGCCGCGCCTGCAGGCATTCCTGCAGCTCGCCTTTCGGGTTGCGTTCCTCAGGACTGCTGACCATCTCGCCAATCTCCGACTCAAACAAACGCAACACCAAGTCCCGCGCGGCGGCCGGACCTGAATCCAAATACACCGCCCCGATCAAGGCTTCCAAAGCATCCGCCAGCGTCGAGGGCCGGCGGCGGCCGCCGGATGCCTCCTCACCTTTTCCTAGCAGGACGTAATTGCCCATGTGAATGGCGGTGGCAAACCGTGCCAGCGCCCGCCGCGATACCACCCGCGAGCGCAGTTTGGTTAGACTACCCTCGGTGAAATCCGGAAACATCCGATACAGTTCCTCCGTCACAATCAATTGCAGGACCGCGTCGCCGAGAAACTCCAAGCGTTGGTTGTCGAAATGCGGGCTCGCCGATTCGTAGGCCAAGCTGGGATGAGTCAAGGCCTCTGCCAGAAGCAGGGAATTGCGGAATTTGTAATGGATCCGGCTCTCGAGGGTCTGCATGGGACAAGTGCTTGATGGCCTTCTGCCTCGTCCGAATCCCTGCGGATTCCAATGAGAAAGATGGGGTGGACGACGGGATTCGAACCCGCGACATCCGGAATCACAATCCGGGGCTCTACCGCTGAGCTACGACCACCATTTCTGGGGGGACGCGCAAGCTAAGGGATCCGCGCCCGCTTGCAAAGCGAAAAATTTCTCAAGTTGCGAAACAATGGGTGGCACCGTGTCACGGCGGCGGCAATGCCTGCACCACGGTGGCCCTAACCTGCTACTGCCCCAGCAAGATCCGCTCGATGGTTTTGAGAATGGCGATCCGGCCGCTGCCAGTCCTGGACGATGAGACAATCACCTCCGGCGGTTCCTTGCGCCAGTGACAGAGCGCCTGTTGAAACGAGGCGATGTTCGCCTGCACCTTGCCGGCTAACAGCTTATCCGCCTTGGTGAACACCAACACAAAACCCACCCCGCAGCTATCCAGCCACTCGACGAAATCCAGGTCGATGCGCTGCGGCGGCAGGCGCGAGTCGAGCAACACAAAAACGCCAGCCAAATTCTCCCGTTGTTCCAAATATCCCTTGATCAGCAGGCTGAAATCAAACTTCTGATGCTTGGTCACCTTCGCATAGCCGTAGCCGGGCAGATCCACCAAACTCCAAGCGTCGTTCATGACAAAGAAGTTGATCAGCTGGGTTTTGCCCGGTTCGGCGGACACCTTTGCCAGATTCGCCTTGCCGGCGAGCATGTTGATCATGGAGGACTTCCCCACATTGGAGCGGCCGACAAATGCGAACTCCCGCCAGGCCCACGCCGGGCAAGCCCGGATGTCCGCCGCACTGAGTTGGAACTTGGCCGATTTGATTTTCATGGAAGCACGCTGGATCAGCGCATGGCCGCCCGCCCCAAACAACAGGGAAACCGCCGGAATTCCAAACCCAAAGTGCGTCTTGCCGCGCGATTGCCCCCACCCTGCCGGATTTTTAAGATTTCCGCTTTGCAGAAACCCTTCGCCTTCGTAGACTTTGCGCGTGTTCCAGATCGTTTTCAATGCAATCAGTGCCGCGGAAATCTCCCGCTTGGATACGCTCGAGCAGCTCGACTTGATCGATTCCTTCAGGGTTTCGGAGACGGATCTGGATAATTTGGACGGGGATCGCTTTGGTAAGATCACCCGCGATGGCAAGGTGCTCTATCGCTTCCGGGCCAAGGACTACCGGTTTTACTTTGAGGTGCGGGACGGTTCGGTGGTGGTCCACCGCTTGCTGCACCGGGGGACATTCTCGGATTTTTTGTTCCGCTCGAAAATGCCCATGGCCGAAGACGAGGCGCTGGCCGAGTCCAAACATTTCTGGAAACTCATTGATGAGGGCCGCAACGCGCGGCAAATGTGATTTCCAGCAAACTGATCCGCAACCCTCATCCATTCTGACCTTTTTCTCCTAATGAAGTGGCTTCCCTATCTGATTCTCGCGGCCCTGGTGGCAGGCAGTTTTTGGTTCTACCAACACGCGATCGACGAGCAAGCCAGGATCAAAGTCGAGATCGCACAACTCCGGCAACAGCAAATTGAAGACCGCGACGAGAATGCCACCGCCCAAATCACCAAGTTGAAAAACGAGGCCGAGGGCAAGGCATCCGGCAGAATCCTGTCCGGGATTTTACTGACGTTCATGGGGGCCGGCTTGTTAGGAATTCTGTTTGTGACGTTCATTTTGCCGGTCCTCGCCCACAGTTTCGCCCACGCGGTGTATGACAGCGGGGAAATGCTCGAGGTAGATGCGATGCATGATGCCCGCTCGCTAGTGGCACAGGGGGAATACCTCCACGCCATCGAAGCATTCAAGACCGCTGCCGCCAACGATCCGCTCAACCGCCTGCCGTGGGTGGAAATCGCCCGCATCCAACGCAACAATCTGCAAGATTCCGAGGGAGCGATTCTCACCCTCCGCACCGCGTTGGAAAATCAGGAATGGCAGATGAGCGATGCCGCCTATTTGCTCTTCCGCTTGGCCGAGCTTTATGACGAAGACCGCCAGGATCGGGCCACTGCCGCTTCGATCATGCGCCAAGTCATCGAGGAGTTCCCGGAAACCCGGCACTCGGCAAACGCCCGCCACCGACTTCACGACTGGGAACTTGCTTGAGACATGCGTGCGAGACTGACCGCGTTTTTCGGCCATCATCCATTGTTTGGTGCCGCCTTGGCAGTTGCCGGGTGCATCCTGGTGGCGGACCGCTCCGTGGTGGCCGGTTGGGGGGTCGCGCTGGGGTGCGGCGGGCTCGGCTGGGGAGTCGGCTCGTGGCGACGTGGCGTGGCTTGGGCGCTGTGCGGGGCCTTGGCACTCGGCGTTTTTGCCTGGCGCAACCAGCAAACTCAACGTGCCGGCCGCGCCTTGTTGCAGGCTGGCGGCGATTGGGCTGAGGGGCAGGCGTTGAAAGATGGCAAAGGCGACAACGGCTCGTGGGTCGCTCCAGTGCGGCTTGTCGGGGGGGCCGCTGCCGGAGCCACGGTCTGGTGGGAAGGCCGCGGCGAAACCCCGGTCGCTGGCTCATGGGTGCAGGCCAACGGAAATTTCCAACCCATGCCAGTTAGGCGCAATCCAGGGGATTTCGATCAGGGCGCTTGGCTGCGCCGGCAGGGAGTGGCGGCCGTGTTCCGCAGCGCCTGGGGCCAGGGGCGGGTCATAACCGGTCGTCTGGCGGCACTCGGGGCCCAGGTGCGCCAGGAGTTCCGCACGGCAGTGACGGCGGGCTTGCCGGATGATTCCCAAGCGGCCAGGGTCATCCGTGCGGTGGTCATCGGCGACATCCCGCCGGATGCTGATGAGTTGATCGCGGCCTTCCGCAACAGCGGCACCCTGCATATTTTCTCGGTCAGCGGCATGCATGTGGCGATGATGGCCAGCATCGGCTGGTTGCTGCTGCGCTGGGCTGGAGTGTCCCGCCGCTGGGCGGTCTTCGCGCTATTGCCGCTCATTTTCGGCTACTCCTGGATTTCTGGCAACAGCGCACCCGCAGTGCGCTCGGCTTGGATGGCGGCGGTGTTTTTGGGCGCCTTTATTTTCCGGCGGCGGCCGGACTTGCTCAACTCTCTGGGATTGGTGTTGTTCGCCGCACTCTTGTGGGATGGCAATGTGCTATTTCAGCCAGGTGTCCAACTTTCCTACGGCGTGGTGGCCGCCATTGCGTTGGGCACCCACTGGGCGTCCCGCTATTTTTCCTGGATCGACCCAGCGCCCCTCTATCTGCCCAGTCCCATGCTCAGCCGCTGGCAAAAACTCTGGCTGAAATTCCGCCGGCATCTGGCCTTGGGACTCTCCGTCTCGTTGGCCGCCCTGCTCGGCTCCACTCCTCTAACAGCCTATCACTTCGGCCTGATCACGCCGGTGGCGATGGTGGGCACGCTGGCGCTCTCCCCCTTGGTGTTCGGGTTGCTGGCGCTGGCTTTGCTCTCCGCCGCACTGCATCCATGGGCGCCACACGCCGCCTGCCTGATCAATCAAGCCAACGCCGTCATCGCCAATGCCTGTGTCAGCACCGCCGCCACGCTGGCCGCCATCCCCGGCGGCAATATCAAGCTCCGCAGTCAGCATCAACCCTTCCTGCTGGTTTACAATCTGGACCGCGGCGCGGCCGCAACCTGTTTTTCCGCCGGCCACGAGGGGGCCTTGTTGTTAGATTGCGGCGACCGCTTCGGCTTCAAGCGCCACTTACTGCCATCACTGCGCCAACTCGGCGTCACCCCGGACTCGGTCATTCTCACCCATCCGGATGGCAACCACCTCGGCGGTGGCGCACAGGTCTGGTCGGCCTTTCCCATCCAACAAGTGCTGCTCCCGGTAAG
>JBAXOF010000039.1:0-21662 GCA_037133375.1 Verrucomicrobiota bacterium
CCGAGCGACTCGGCGGAGTAGGCGGCGCGCTTGAGGCTTTTGAGCAAGCCGAGTTTGATGACGTGTTCCTCGGGGCTGCCCTTGGAATCGTCGAGGAGTTTCTGGAGGTGCGCGCGGTTGGTTAGATCGCCTGGAGTGTAGCCGTAAAGTTTGGCGGTGGCGGTGTAATCCAGCAAGCGCGACGGATCGGGATCTTCGTGGATGCGATGGATGGCGGGTTTCTGGCGTTCGCGGAGAATCCGCGCCACCGCATCATTGGCGGCCAACATGCATTCCTCCACCAATTGGTGACTTGCGGTGTGCACAACCGGATCGACGGCAATGGCATGGCCCTGGTCATCGAGGCGGACGCGGATTTCGGGCATTTCCAAATCCAGCGCTCCCAGCCGGAAGCGGCGTTGGCGCAGGACGCTGGCCAACCGCCACCCTTCGCGGATGGTATCCGCCAGCGCGGGGTCGGACCCTGCGGGCGCGGGCTGGCCATCGAGGATCGCCTGGGCTTGCTCATACGACAGCTTGGCCCGGCTGTGGATGACCGCATCCATGAAGCGGGCCTTTTTGATTTCGCCATCCGGCGCGATGTCTAACAAAGCACACTTGGTCAGACGGTCAACATTGGGTTTGAGCGAGCAGATGCCATTGCTTAACTCGGTGGGCAGCATCGGCAGTACCCGATCCACCAGATAGGTGGAGTTGCCGCGTTCCACCGCTTCGCGGTCTAACACGGATCCGGGTTTCACATAGTGGGAGACATCGGCGATGTGCACGGCGAGGGTCCAGCCGCGGGAGGTTTTTTCCAACCAGATGGCATCATCGTGGTCCTTGGCATCTGCCGGATCGATGGTGATGACCAGCTTGTTGCGCCAATCCTGACGGCGGGCAATCTCCGCCGCCGCGGGCGCTTCCGGCGTGGCCCGCGCGGCGGCCAGCACTTCCTCGGGAAACGCGGTGCGCAACCCGAAGCGGTGAATCACGGCCAACATGTCCACACCCGCGGCACCCGGCCAGCCTAACACCTCGATCACGCGTCCGCGGGGGATGGCCGCGCGCTCGGTCCATTGGGTTAGATCAACGACGACGAGTTGGCCGTTTTGGGCGGTGGCATCGCCGACGATATCGATGCGGCCTTCAATCGCCTTGTCATCGGATTCGACCCACGAGCGGCTGCCTTGCCGGTGAAACACGCCGACGAGCCTGCCGGAGCGGCGGGCCAGGACTTTATCGACCTTGCCGACCGGAGTATCCGCGACAACCTCGTCGCGGAAGCGGCGGCGGGCATCGGGGCGGGGTTTGGGCACGCTCAGGGAGACTGCCACGCGGTCGCCGTCAAGTGCGGTGGCGGCATCGCGGCGGGCGATTTGGATGCGGGAAAGCGCGGCGAGGTCGAGGCCGGTGGCGATATTTTGCGCATCGCCGGCATCGGGGAAAAAGAGCGCATGACCCTTGGGATGGAACTTGAGGGTGCCGAGGAGTTGGTTGCGGGGATTTTTACCGGGCATGCCCAAGCTTGCGTCATGGCACTGCGCCCCGCAACGCCAAAGCCAAAAATTCGTTTGCCGCTGCCAAATGCGGCGTTAGTATCGGCGTGTGTCCGGTTTGAATTGCAGCATTGCCATGAGCCTGCGGATGGTGTTGGCTTTGTCCGCGCAAGTTTCCACGTTTAAACGTCCATGAAAATCTCCACATCCCACCGTCATCGCGGGTTCACCTTGGTTGAGTTGCTGGTTGTCATCGCTATCATTGTGGTGCTTGCCGCGGCTGGTTTCGCCGCCGGCATGGTGGCCATGAACAGGGCCAAGAAACTCACCTCGGAAGCCGCCGCCAAGGCCTTGGAAAACGCGGTCAGCAATTTCCAGGTCGAATACAGTTGCCTACCTAACGTCGGCGACAAGGTGAAGACCAATACGGGCGATGGCGTGAAGTTGCTCAACATCCTGCTCGGCATTGAAACCGATGCCGTCAAAATCCAGAATGTCCGCATGCTCAAGTTGCTGAGCGCCAAGGAGACCAAAACCAAATCCGGCGGGCTGTTGTATAATACCAGCGGACGCTCCGCCATCGGCATGTATGACGCGTGGGGCAGTCCCTATACGGTTGAATTGGACACCCGTTATGAGGAACGCCTGCGCGTCACCCTCGGCGCGAAAACCCACACCCTGAACGGCCGCAGCGTGGCGGTGTATTCACCCGGCCAGGATAAGAAGTTCGGCACCGCCGATGATATCAAGAGTTGGTGAACTCGTTCACAGCGGCGGCAGACCTAACATTTCAGGCAGGGCTTCGCGGGGACGCCAAGTGAGCAGTTCGGGCGCGCCATGGGTGATGAGGACGGTGTGTTCGAAATGCGCGGAAGGTTTGCGGTCGTCGGTGACGACAGTCCAACCATCCGGCAGGATGCGCACGCCGGGCACACCGGCATTGATCATCGGTTCAATGGCGAGAGTCATGCCCGGCAACAGGGTGGTGGTGACCCCTTGAGGCCGATAATTGGGGATCTGAGGTTCTTCGTGGAGGCGGCGGCCAACGCCATGCCCCACAAATTCCCTAACCACAGTGAAGCCGCGCGGCACCACGAACGCCTCCACCGAACCGCACAGGTCGGCCAGCTTGGTGCCGGGGCGGGCGTGGTCGATGGCTTGATAGAGAGCTTGTTCGGTGACGGCGAGCAGATGGCGGGTGGCCTGCGGGATATCCCCGGCGGGCACGGTGGTGGCATTGTCACCGATGAAGCCGCTTTTGACGATGCCGACGTCGATCTTGACGATATCGCCCGGCATGATGCGGCGCGAACCACCAATGCCGTGGACGACTTCCTCGTTGATGGAAATGCAGGTGTAGCCGGGAAACCCGCGATAGCCGAGGAAGGCGCTCTTGCAATCGTGTTGGCGCATCAACTCGGCCGCCATGAGGTCAATCTCACGGGTGGTGCGACCGGGTTCGACGGCTTTAGCGAGCGCCTGGAGGATAGTGGCGGCAATGGTGCCTGCCGCGCGCATGAAGTCAATTTCCCGCGCGGATTTGATAGGGATGCGGACGCGGCGTGACACCTTGCTGCTGGGGCTGGGATGGCCCGGGTTCCTCGGTTAGGGCTTGTAGATATAGGCCGTGATGCCGAAGACAATAAGGATGGCGATGACCACCCACAGATAGACCAGGGCGGTGCGCGAGGCACCTGCGCCGGTTTGAGTGAGGCGGTCGTAGCGGCCCTTGAGTTTACCCTTGCGGAGAAAGCCATCGTAGTGCTTTTGCAAGAGGTGGGTTTCCACTTGGCGCATGATATCGAGGATGACGCCCACCATGATGAGCAGCGAGGTGCCACCGAAGAAATGCAAGACTAACGAACCGAGCGGCAGACCGACGATCTTGCCCACGCCCACGGGCAAAATGAAGATGACGGTGAGGAAGATAGCCCCGGCAAAGGTGAGCCGGGTCATGGTGAAGTCGAGGAAGTCAGCAGTGGGCTTGCCGGGACGCACGCCGGGAATATAGCCACCATTGCGCTTGAGGTCTTCGGCAATCTGTGAGGGCTGGAACATCATTGCCACCCAGAAATAAGAGAACAGGAAAATGCCGATTCCGCCGAGGATGTAATACCATGTGCCACCACCAGCGAGTTCACCATAAAGCTTGGTGGACCAGGCCTTGCCCGAGAAGAACCACTGCAACATCATCGGCGGCAGCGAGAGCACCGCGGACGCGAAGATGATAGGCATCACCCCTGCATAGTTGACCTTGAGCGGCAGATACTGGGTCTGGCCGCCGAATTGTTTGCGGCCGACGTTGCGCTTGGCATATTGAACGGCGATGCGCCGCTGCGCCTGGGTGATGGAAATGGTGGCGGCAATGACCGCCAGCAAGAGTGCAATCATGACCACCATCATCAGCGAGTGGAACCCTTGGTTGTTATCGGTGGTGAAGTATTTCCAGGCCTGGATGAGGGCACCCGGCAGGGCGGAAATGATATTGACCGTGATGATGATAGAGATGCCGTTGCCGATGCCCTTATCTGTAATCTGATCGCCAATCCACATCAGCAACACGGTGCCCGCCACAATCGTTAGAATTGTGAGCGTCATCCAGATCCAGGTCGGGTCCGGCACCAGCGTGCCGAATTTTTCCACCCCGGCCATATACGGGATGCTGCCCGGGCTCATCAGGCTCTTGGTGACGAAGAACCCCTGCACCACCGCGATGCCGATGGTGATATAACGGGTGTATTGGGTGATTTTCTGGCGGCCGCCGTCTTCGCGGGCCAAACGGGACAGCTTGGGCACAATCGCGGTCATGAGCTGCACCACGATGGATGCCGAGATGTAGGGCATGATGCCGAGGGCGAAAATGCCCGCTTGCTGCAGGCCGCCACCGGAGAACACGGTGAGCAGGGCGGTGATGCCGCCGGTGGGACTGTTAGCCCCTTGTTTTTGCAGGTCATCCAACCACGCCTTGATCACTGTGGCATCCACCCCTGGAATGGTGACGTGAGTGCCCAGACGCACGATGACGATCAAGGCAAGAGTGAACAGAATCCGGTTCCGGAGTTCCGGGATTTTCCAGGTGTTAGCAAAGGCGGAAATCATGACTGAGGGGGGACGGAATGGTGGCTGGAGTTATATGAACAATGAGGAAGTGCGCAAGCACTTCCTCACCGGAGAACGAAACATGACCTCTGCAATGATCAGGCGGGCGTCTGAATCGAGCCACCGGCTTTCTCGATTTTCTCACGGGCGGAAGCGCTGGCGGTCTTGACCACTAGCGTTAGAGCCTTGGTGATTTCACCGGTGCCGAGGACCTTGACATAATCGCAGCGACCGTTAAGCAGGCCGGACGCGCGCAACGCCGCTTCATCGACCACCGCGCCGGCTTCAAACACGCCATCGAGGTCGCCGACGTTGATCACGCCAGGAACATCGCGGAAGTCATAGTTGTTAAACCCGCGCTTGGGAAGACGGCGATGCAGGGGCATCTGGCCACCTTCGAAGCCGACGCGGGTGCCGCTGCCGGAGCGCGCCTTTTGGCCCTTATTGCCTTTGCAAGAGGTCTTGCCGTGGCCGGAGCTTTCGCCGCAACCAAGGCGTTTGACGCGATGTTTGGCACCGGGATTGGGGCTGAGTGTGTGGAGGTTCATGGAATGAAAGTTAGAAGTTAGAGGTTAGAAGTTATTGGGATAAGATGATCGGACGGATCGGACCGATCACGGAACCTCCGCTCAGATCGCCTTTTCGCGCTTTTTCTTGCCGCGGCTGGAAAGGACTTGATCGCGGGTGCGGAGTTGGGACAGGGCCTTGAGGGTGGCCTTGACCACATTGGCGTGGTTGGAGGAACCCATCGACTTGGCGAGCACATCGCGGATGCCAACGGCTTCACACACGGCACGCACGCCGCCGCCGGCGATGATGCCGGTACCGGGCGAGGCCGGCTTGAGCAGCACCTTGCCGCCGCCGAATTCGGCATAGATTTCGTGCGGGATGGTGCCATCGACGATGCACATCGGCTTGAGCACCTTCTTAGCGCTTTCGCTGGCTTTCTTGATGGCGTCGGCGACTTCGTTGGCCTTGCCGAAGCCGAGGCCGACGCGGCCGCTCTTGTTGCCGGAGACCACGAGTGCGGAGAAGCTGAAGCGGCGACCGCCTTTGACCACCTTGGCGCAACGGTTGATGAAGACCACCTTTTCGGAAATCTCATTACCTTCCGCATCCGTGGGCGTGGCGCGTTCCTCACGCCGTGGTCCGCGACCACGGCCGCCTTGGCCACCGCCTTGGCCGCCGCCTTGGCCGCCGCCTTGGCCGCCACGGCCACCACCACCACGGTAGTCGCGGGGTGTGGCTGGCGCTGCTGCTGCCGTTGGGGCTGCCGTTGGGGCTGCCTTTGGAGCAGTTGCTTCGATATTTGAATCAGGAGTCGTTACCATGATGTGCTTGGCGTTAGAATTGAAGTCCACCTTCACGCGCGGCATCGGCGAGGGCTTTGACTTTTCCGTGATAGAGGTGACCACCGCGATCGAAGACCACGGTGTTGATGCTGGAGGCGAGGGCGCGCTCGGCGAGGAGCTTGCCGACTTGCTGCGCGCTGACAATGTTGGACGACGCCTTCTCGAAGGATTTGTCGAGCGTGGAGGCGGCACACAGGGTGCAGCCCTTGGCATCGTCGATGACTTGCGCGTAGATGTGTTGGTTGGAGTAATGGACGGCGAGGCGAGGGCGCGTTGCGGTGCCGACGACTTTGCGCCGGATGCGGTTGTGAATGCGCCGGCGGATGTCCTTGCGATTGATAGTGCTCATAGGGCCGTGATGGGAATGGGGGTGAGGGCGGCGAGGGTGAATTATTTGCCGACGCTTTTGCCTTCCTTGCGGCGGACGTGTTCCCCGACATAGCGGACACCTTTACCCTTGTAGGGTTCGGGCGGGTAGTAGGCACGCACTTCGGCGGCGAATTGGCCGACGAGTTGTTTATCGATGCCTTCCACCTTGATTTTGGTGTTGTCCGCGACGGTGACGGTGAGTCCGGCTGGGATGGGATGAAGCAGTGGGTGGGAGCGCCCGAGGGACAAGTCAAGATCCGAGCCCTTGACGGCGGCACGCAGGCCGACCCCTTGGATTTCAAGATTTTTGACGTAGCCGTTGGTGACGCCGAGGATCATGTTTTGGACGAGGCTGCGGGCAGTGCCGTGGAGGGCCCTATGCTGGCGCAGTTCGCTGGCGCGGGAAACGACGACGGTGCCGTCTTCGTTTTTGAGGGAGATGCCGTCCGGCAGGTTGAAGTCAAGGCTGCCTTTAGGGCCTTCGACGATGACCTTGCGGCCGTCGAGTTTGACCGCGACTTGTTGCGGGAGGGAGATTGGTTTGAGACCGACTCGTGACATGGTGATGGTTTCCTTTAGCGAGTTGGAGGGTTACCAGACGGAAGCGAGGAGTTCGCCGCCGAGTTTCTGACGTTTGGCGGAGCCGCCGGACATGATGCCTTTCGAGGTGGAAAGGATCGAGATACCCAGACCGGACATGACGGGAGGGATTTCATCAAAGCCGACGTAGCGGCGGCGGCCGGGTTTGGACATGCGTTTCAGATTGGTGAGCACTGGGCGGCCGTCGAGGAACTTCGGCTTGAGCTTGAGCATGGTGCGGGTGCCGGTGACCACCTCGTAATTCCAGAGGTAGCCTTCTTCCTGGAGGATGCGGGCGATGTCCGCCTTAATCTTGGAGTAGGGGGCGGTGAATTCCTCGTTACCGGCGTTGCAAGCATTCTTGAAACGGGTGAAGAAGTCGGCGATTGGATCGGTTAGAACTGCCATGGTGGGGATTCCTTAGTTGAGTGGTCCGGGGTTATTGGGCGGCAGCGGCCTCTTGAGTTGCGTCTGGTTCGCCTTCATTGGCCTTCTTCATGTCGCGGAACGGCATGCCGAGTTCGGCCAGTAGTTCGCGACCGGCAGCATCGGTGGCTGCCGTGGTCACGAAGATGAGGTCGAAGCCGATGTGGCGCTTGATCTGATCGATTTCGATTTCCGGAAAGATTGCCTGGTCCTGAATGCCGCAGGCGTAGTTGCCGCGGCCATCGAAAGATTTGGAGGAGATCCCGCGGAAGTCCCGGATGTTAGGCGCGGTGATATGGATGAAGCGATGCATGAACTCCCACATGCGGGCACCGCGCAAGGTGACACGCGCACCGAGCGGTTCCCCCTCACGGAGTTTGAAGTTGGCCACCGCCTTTTTGGAGAAGGAAATGGACGGGCGCTGACCGGTGATCTTGGTGATCTCGTTGACTGCGTCATCGACGGCGAGTTTGCGGTCCGGAGACTTGCCCATGCACGAGGTGACCACGATTTTTTCGAGGCGGGGCACTTGGTGGGGGTTGCTGTAGCCGAACTTTTTCTTGAGGTTCGGGACGACCTTGTCTTGGTAGTGTTGGAGTAGTGGCGGGGTGCTCATGGCAGTGGCGGGTCAGCGCGGGGTTGATGTGGCGCTTAAGCGCGGACGGAAGCGGGGGCTTCAGCCCAGTTTCTTTACATTGGAGATATGGATCGGTCCGTCGACGGTTTTGATGCCGCCATCAGGGTCTTTTTCGGAGCGTTTGACGGCTTTCTTCATCGGGCGACCGCCTTCGACGATGACCTGGCCCTTGGCGGCATTGACGCTGAGCACCAGGCCCTGCTTGCCCTTGTTGTTGCCGGTAATGATTTGGACTTGGTCGCCTTTTTTGACGTGGGTCTTGATTTGGCTCATCAGATTGAAATGGGGTGGGAGTTAGGAGCGGGCAAAGATTTCAGAGCACCTCGGGGGCGAGCGAGACGATTTTCATGAAGCCCTTTTCACGGAGTTCACGAGCGACGGGGCCGAAGATGCGGGTGCCACGCGGATTATTATCCTTGTCAATGATAACCACGGCGTTGCTGTCAAAGCGCAGGGTGGAACCATCGGGGCGGCGGATCGGATAGGCAGTGCGCACGATGACGGCCTTGACCACGCTGCCTTTTTTGACGGAGGCGGTGGGGGTGGCGTCGCGAATGTGGCAAGTGATAACATCTCCGATACGGGCGGAGCGTGTGCGTTTGCCGAGCACACCAATCATTTTTGCGGATCGCGCGCCGGTGTTATCGGCAACGGCGATCATGGATTCCATTTGGATCATGGCAGTAGTTGGGTAAAAGCTGAAAACTGAAAAGCTGAAAAGCTGAAATTGAAGAGTGTGGCTGAGATGGTGATGAAGTGAGGGAAGCGGTTGAGCTTTTCAGCTATTCAGCATTTCAGCGTTTATTCCTTAGTGGGTGATGATCTCCTGCAGTGCCCAACACTTGAGCTTGGACAGCGGACGGGTCTCAACGATGCGCACGCGGTCGCCAATCTGCGCCTGCCGGTCTTCATCATGGACGTAGTATTTCTTGGAGCGCTTGACGATCTTGTTGAACTTGGGATGGGGAACACGGGCAATGTGTTCGACCACGATGGTTTTCTCCATCTTGTTAGATATGACTAGGCCGACGCGTGTCTTGCGCAGGTGCGGCCGATTTTCCTGGGGGGTCTCGCTCATGGTGGGAGTGGTTTAGGCGTTGGAGGGCGGCGCATCAGGCGCGTTTGCGATCCGAGAGAATGGTGAGGATTCGGGCGACTTCGCGGCGGACGATGCGGCTGCGGGCGGGGTTTTCCAACTGGCCGGTGGCCTGTTGGAGACGGAGGTTGAGAGCTTCCTGCTTGAGGTCACGGAGACGGACTGCAAGTTCGTCAGCGGAACATTCGCGGATGTCTTTTACTTTGGTTCTGGCCATGGTTCAGACGGATGAGGGATAGGGAGGGGCGGGTCTCAGAGGTGAGGATTGCGGACGACAAGGCGGGTGCGGATACCCAGTTTGTAGGAGGCGAGGCGCATGGCTTCGCGGGCTTGGGATTCAGGGATACCGCCGATTTCAAACAGGATATTACCTGGACGGACCACGGCGACCCACCCTTCGACGGCACCTTTACCCTTACCCATGCGGGTTTCTGGCGGGCGGGAGGTGATCGGCTTGTGGGGGAAGATACGGATCCAGACTTTGCCTTTACGCTTGAGGGAGCGGTTGATGGCAATACGGCAGGATTCAATCTGACGGTTGGTCATCCAACCGCGATCGAGGGTCTGGAGGCCGAAGTCGCCGAAAGCGACGGTGGTTCCAGTCTGGGCATTGCCAGAGCGGCTTCCGCGGTGGCTTTTGCGGAACTTGGTTCGTTTGGGCATCAGGGCCATAGCTCAGTCCTTCTTGGGTAAGATGTTCGGTTAAAAAATCGGGAAACGGTTAGGAAAAAATCAGTTACGGGCGGGGGGGCGACGATTGTTGCGGTCACCGCGGTCACCGCGGTCGGGGCGATCGCCGCGGTCATTGCGGCCTTGGGGTTGCTTGCCGTCGTCTTCCTTCTTATTGACCCAGCATTTGACACCGATGATGCCATAGAGGGTGCGGGCTTCGGCAAAGCCATATTCGAGGGGGACGCGCAGAGTTTGCAACGGCACCTTACCCTCGCGATACGACTCGGCGCGGGCAATGTCGGTGCCACCCAGACGACCGGCGACCCGCAGGCGGATGCCTTCGGCACCGAATTCCATGGCGGTTTGCAAGGCACGTTTCATGGCGCGGCGGAAGCTGATGCGGCGTTCGAGTTGGACGGCGATCTGCTCGGCGACGAGTTGGGCATCGAGTTCGGGCTTGCGGATTTCGAGGATGTCGAGTTTGACGGCGGCACCTTTGCAAATATCAGTGATGTCCTTGGTCATGACCTCGATTTCCTTGCCTTGGCGACCGATGATGAGGCCTGGGCGGGAGGTGTGGAGGGTGACGCGGACGCTGTTCCAAGCGCGTTCGATGACGACCTTGGCGAGGCCGGCATTCTGGAGCTTGTTGCGCAGGTAGGCACGGACTGAAAGATCCTCGTGGAGCTTATCGGTGTAGTCCTTGCCGCTGGCATACCACTTGGAGCGCCAGTCTTTATTGACGGCGAGGCGGAAGGCGATCGGATTTACTTTCTGGCCCATGGTCGGTGAGGGATGAGATTAAGGTGGGAGGGTTCAGGCTTGTTCTTCCTCGGTGGCAGCGGCTACCGGGGTTGGGGGGGACTTTTTCTTGGCGACCTTGGGGAGGGTCTTTTTCTTTTTCTCGGGAGCGGAGCCCACGAGGGTGATGTAGATATGGCTGCTGCGCTTGAGCAGGGGGCCGGCAGAGCCTTTGGCGCGCGGGCTGAAACGGCGGAGGGTGGGACCGGCGCCGATGACCGCTTCCTTGATGACAAGGGTGTTGGTATCGAGCGAGTAGTTGTTTTCCGCATCCGCGATGGCCGTCTTCAAGGTCTTGCCGATGAGGGTGGCGGCCTTCTTCGGGGTGAAGTTGAGGATATCGAGGGCGCTCGAGACTGGAAGTCCCTGGATTTCTCGGGCCACGTCACGCGCTTTTTGGGGCGAGAGGCGGATAAATTTGGTGCTGCTTTTGACTTCCATGGGTCGTCTGACGTGAGGGTTGGGGTGGCGGTGAGGCTTATTCGGTTTCGAGAACGGCGAGATCGCCGGGGCGTGGAGAATCGGCGGGGGCGACGGCTTCGATAAAGGCACCGCTGACGGACTTGCGCACGTCGGCGAGAATGGCTTTGCCGTAGGGCTGTTGACCCCGCATGAGGCGGAAGTTCATGCCGATCTTGGCACCTTGGTTTTCGCCAAGGTTGAACACGAGCATGCCACTTTCTTGATCGATACTGACGACCCGGGCTTGTTGGAGGGAACCGGACCGGACGTCGGCGCGGGGTTTCTGGCGCAATCCGAGGATGGCGTCAAGCTCGCGCAGCGAAGTTTCCACCCGCATGCGGGCATCTGGGTCGGAAACCACCGCCTGGCGCAGGTAATCGCTCACTGCGGCGGTGAGACGCAGCGCATTGCTTTCAAGGGTGGCAAGGCGTTCTTTGGAGACCTCGAGGTCGGCTGCCGCCCGCACGAGGCGGTCATCGCCGCCATCGAAAAGATTTTTGCCGAGGGCTTCGAGGCGGAGGCGCACTTGGGCGAGTTGCTCGGTGGCGAGTTTTTCGCTGCGGTTGGCCTCGGCGAGGCTGCGCTGGAGGGTGCGGTTCTGGCCTTGGAGGTTGGCCACGGTGACCTGCAAATCCTCGACCCCCGGGGTGCTCTGGGCCGGACACACAGCGACCACGGCCAGCAACCCGAAGGTGGCGGCAAAGGTCTGGAGGTGAGCGGTGGCACGCATAAGGATGAGGAGGAGAAAGCGGGTTACTTTTTGCCGATGCCGCCGTGGTTGCGGAAGATGCGGGTAGGAGCGAATTCGCCGAGTTTATGGCCTACCATGTTTTCGGTGACATAGACCGGAACAAAGGTTTTGCCATTATGGACAGCGAAGTTGTGGCTAACGAAGTCCGGGGTGATCATCGACTTGCGGCTCCAGGTTTTGATGGGCTTGCGGTCGGATCCGGCTTCGGCGACGACGTCGATTTTGGCGAGCAGCTTTTGATCAACGAAGGGGCCTTTCTTGAGGGAGCGGGGCATGGGGAGCGGGGCGTTAGAATGCGGGTCAGGGGCGGAGGAATCGGCTTATTGCTTCTTGTGGCGGGATTCCACGATGAAGATGGAGGTGATCTTCTTGGGATTGCGGGTCTTCTGGCCCTTGGCGTGTCCCCATGGGCTGAGCAGATGCTGGCGACCCCCACCGGATTTTGATTTACCTTCACCACCGCCGTTGGGGTGGTCGACCGGGTTCATGGTCATGCCGCGGACGGTGGGACGCACACCCATCCAGCGGGTGCGACCAGCCTTGCCGGAAACTTCGTTCATGTGATCGCGGTTACCAACCTGGCCGATGGTGCAGAAGCACGCTTCATGGAAGCGGCGGATTTCTCCGGAGGGCATTTTGACCAAGGCCCAGCCGCCATCGCGGTTGGACAGGACCGCTTGCTGGCCGGCGGAGCGAGCGACTTTGCCGCCGTTGCCTGGCAACAATTCGATGTTGTGAATGGAGGTGCCCAGCGGCACGCAGCGCAGCGGCATGGCATTGCCCGTCTTGGGGGCGACTTTTTCACCCGCGATGACCGCGGCACCGACTTCCAAGCCGACAGGGGCGAGGATGTAGGATTTCTGGCCGTCCTCGTATTGGATCAAGGCGATGCGGCAGGTGCGGTTCGGATCATATTCGATGCCAAGGACGGTGGCAGGCATGTCATGCTTGCGACGCTTGAAATCGATGATGCGGTAGTGGCGTTTGTGACCACCGCCGACGTGCCGGCAGGTGATGCGACCGGTGTTATTGCGGCCACCCGAGCGCTTGAGCGGGGTGAGGAGGCTCTTTTCCGGTTTGCTTTTGGTCACCTCTTCGAACGAAGGATGGGACTTGTAGCGGGCGGAGGGAGTGATGGGATTGAAGTTTTTCAGGGGCATGACTCGCGGAACGGTTTGGTGTTACGTTTGGAGCAACGGCAGAGAGGCTCAGACAAGGTCGAGAGACTCGCCTGCTTGGAGACGGACAATGGCTTTTTTCCAATGGTTGGTGCGCCCGGCATCAGCGCGGCGACGACGACGAAGTTTGCCGGCACAGTTGGCGGTGCGGACGGAACAGACTTTTTTGCCAAACAGCGTTTCGACAGCTTGTTTGATCTCAAGTTTGTTAGCCTTGCAGTCAACCTTGAGGACAACCTCATTGTTGGTCTCTTGCAGGAGCGTCGCCTTTTCGCTGAGGTGGACGTTTTTAATGACCTGGTAAATGTCTTTCATGGTCTCGGTGAGGGGTCCTGGGTTCAGGCAGTGCGATTGGCCAAGGTGGTGAGGGCGTCACCCACGAGGATGACTGACTTGGCGAGGAGAAGTTGTTCGACGTTGAGATCGCTGGCGGTGACGAGCTGGACCCAACTGACGTTGCGGCCGGCGAGGTAGGTGTTGTCGTCAAAGGTATTGCTGACAACGAGGATCTTGGCCGGCGGGGTGATGGCGGAGACGGCGGTGACGAAGGATTTGGTCTTGCCATCCGCAACGCTGAAGCTGTCAACAGTGAGGATGGTGCCGGCGCGGGTCAAGTCACCCAACACGCGGCGCAGGGCGAGCTTGCGGACGTTTTTGCAAACATGCTTGGAGTAGTCGCGCGGCCGGGGGCCGAAGACCACACCGCCACCTACGAAGATCGGGGCGCGCTTGTCGCCGTGACGGGCGTTACCGGTGCCCTTTTGCTTGAAGATTTTCTTATTGTTACCGGAGACTTCGCCACGGGTTTTAGAGTTGGCGGAGCCGGTGCGGCGGTTGGCGCGGTAGGCGGTCACGAGATCGTGGACTGCCTGGCGGCCTTTTTCGACGCCGACCAAAACGAGGTTGGCGGCTTGGGCGTCTTCAACGGTGAAGGTCTTTGCTGACATGACTGGGAAGCGGTGTGAAAGGTTTCAGAGGGGCCTGCGGCGGATCAAGCACTCTTCTTTTTGGCGGGACGAACGGTTAGATAACTGCCGGTGGCACCGGGAACCGGACCGGAGACAAGGAGCACACCGTCTTCAGGACGGATCGCCACAATCTTGAGGTTCTGCACGGTGGCGCGGGTGGTGCCATGATGGCCGGGCATTTTCTGGTTTTTCCAGACGCGGCCAGGTGTGGAGCGGCAACCGATGGCACCGGTGCGGCGGTGCATCATGGAGCCGTGAGTTTGTTTGAGGCCGCCGAAGTTATAGCGTTTGTAAACCCCTTGGAAGCCCTTGCCGATGGTGGTGCCGATCACGTCGACCCACTGGCCTTCAGTGAACACCTCCAACCCCGGATGCACGGCGGGCGGCGTGTCGCCATCCGCCAAGCGGAATTCCTGGATGAAGCGCTTGGGCGTGGAGCCGGCTTTCTTGAAACGGCCCATATCCGGCTTGGACACGCGTTGTTCCTTTTGGTCACCGTAGCCGACTTGCACGGCGGTGTAGCCGTCGCTGTCTGGGGTTTTGACTTGGAGCACGGTGTTACCGGACACGTCAATGACCGTCACGGGAATCATGCTGCCGGCCTGTTGGTCAAACAGACGGGTCATGCCGAGTTTTTTGCCTAAAATACCGAGGGACATGGCTGGGGGGAGATGGAAGATTGTGGATTGAGGATCGAGGATGCAGTGAGGCGGGCTCAGATGCGGATGGTGATATCCACGCCGGCGGGGAGATTGAGTTTCTTCAACTCATCCACGGTGCGGGCGGTGGGATCAACGATGTCGAGCAGCCGCTTGTGGGTGCGAATCTCGAATTGTTCGGCCGACTTCTTGTTGACGTGGACCGAGCGGTTGACGCTGAACTTTTCGATGCGGGTGGGCAGCGGAATCGGGCCTGCGACGCGGGCACCGGTGCGCTTGGCGGTCTCCACGATTTCCTGCGCCGAGCGGTCAATGGCGCGGTGGTCGTAGGCACGCAGGCGGATGCGGATTTTCTGATTTTCCATGAGGGGAGGATTGGTTGGCGAGTTGCGTGGAAGTGGGGACGTGGGAGAGATTATTTACCGGTGCGATCATTGATGATTTCCGCGGCAATATTGTTAGGTACCTGTTCGAAATGGGAGGGGGTCATGGCGTAGGAGGCACGCCCGGATGACAAGGTGCGCACGGCCGTGGAGTAGCCAAACATTTCCTTGAGCGGCACGTTGGCCCGCACAATGGCCAGCTTGCCCTTGGTTTCCATGTTCTGGATATGACCGCGGCGGCGGTTGAGGTCGCCCATCACATCACCCTGATAGTCATCTGGGGTGGACACTTCCACCGCCATGATCGGCTCCAGCAAGATCGAATGGGCTTTCTTGAAGCCGTCCTTCATCGCGAAGATGGCGGCCATGGAAAACGCGTTTTCGTTAGAATCAACATCGTGATACGAGCCATCGATAATTTCGACGTGGACATCGACGACCGGGTAGCCGGCAATGATGCCATTGGTCATGGCCTCGGTGACGCCCTTGAAAACCGCGTTGATGTATTCCTTGGGAATCGAGCCACCCACCGTCTTGTTTTCGATGGTGAGCCCCTTGCCTTTTTCATTAGGCTTCATCGTCAGGACGACGTGGCCGTATTGACCGCGGCCGCCCGATTGTTTGACGAGTTTGCCTTCGCCGCCGGCGGGTTTGGTGATGGTTTCGCGGTAGGCGATTTGCGGGGCGCCGGTATTGGCACCGACCTTGAATTCGCGGCGGATGCGGTCGATGATGATTTCGAGGTGCAATTCGCCCATGCCGGAGATGATCGTCTGACCGGTGTCCTCATCGGTCTTGACCATGAACGTCGGATCCTCCTCGGAGAGCCGGCCCAGGGCAATGCCAAGTTTTTCCTGGTCGGCCTTGGTTTTGGGCTCCACGGCCATGGAAATGACCGGATCGGGGAAAGTCGGTGGCTCGAGCACCACATCGTGGCTAACTGCGGCGATGGTGTCGCCAGTGGTGACATTCTTGAGGCCGACCATGGCGGCGATGTCACCGGCGTAGCAAGCGTCAATGTCCTTGTGTTCGTTGGCCTGGATCTGGATCAGGCGGCCGACCCGTTCGCTGCGGCGGGTGCGCGGGTTGTAAACCATGTCGCCCTTTTTCACGACGCCGGAATAGACCCGGAAGAACACCAGCTTGCCGACGTATTTGTCAGCCCACAACTTGAAGGCGAGCGCCACGAATTTCTCATGGTCGGAGGTGATGACCTCAATCTGGCGCGTGTGGTCGTCGGGGTCCATGCCGAGAGCTGGCGGGATGTCCAGCGGGCTGGGCAGATAGTCGACCACCGCATCTAGCAGATATTGGACACCTTTGTTCTTAAAGGCGGAGCCGCCGGTGACGGGGATGAGCTTGTTGGCGATGGTCGCGCGGCGGATCCCCTGTTTAAGCTCGGTGATGGAGATCGCCTGCTCGTGAACGAACTTGTCGGCGATGGTTTCATCGACGTCGGCCACTGCGTGAATCAATTCGGCGTAGGCAGCGGCGGCGATGCTGATGAGTTCGCCGGTGAGTTCCTCGACGGTGTAGGTGGAGCCGAGTTTGCCATCGTCATTGAAATAGACGGCCTTTTGGTTGACCACGTCGATCTGGCCGATGAGTTGGTCTTCGGCACCGATCGGGATGAGGATGCGCACGGCATGGGCACCAAGTTTTTCCTTCACCTCATTGAAGACGCTTTGGAAATTGGCGCCGGTGCGGTCCATCTTGTTGACGAAGACGATGCGCGGGACGTTGTATTTGGTGGCTTGACGCCAGACGGTTTCGCTTTGCGGTTGGACACCAGCCACCGCGCAAAACACCACGATCGCCCCATCCAACACCCGCAACGAACGCTCCACCTCGGCGGTGAAGTCGACGTGGCCCGGGGTGTCGATGATGTTGATGCGTTGCTTTTGTTCGGGGAAAAGTTTGATGCAGCCCTCTTCGGCGCGCTGCCACCACTCGGTGGTGACCGCCGCGGAGGTGATGGTGATGCCGCGCTCGCGCTCTTGCTCCATCCAATCGGTGGTGGCCGCACCATCGTGCACCTCACCAATCTTGTGAATCATCCCCGTGTAAAACAATATCCGCTCCGTGAGGGTCGTCTTGCCCGCGTCAATATGCGCGGCGATCCCGATATTCCGGGTGCGCTCGAGCACATGTTGGCGGTTTGGACTGTTAGGATTCACGGAATACGGTCGGGTCGGGATCGTTGGAAAATATCAAATGGCAGCGGTTTACCAGCGGAAGTGGGCGAAGGCGCGGTTGGCCTGGGCCATCTTGTGGACATCGTCGCGTTTGCGCACCGAACTGCCCTGGTTGTTGGCGGCGTCCTTGATTTCGTTGGCCAGCGCGACGTGCATCGGCGTGCCCTTGCGGTTGCGGGCGTAATTGACCAACCAGCGCATGGCCAGCGATTCGGAACGCTCCGGCGCGACTTCCAGCGGCACTTGATAGGTGGCGCCCCCGACGCGACGGCTCTTGACCTCGACGCGGGGTTTGGAATTTTCGACGGCGCGGGTGATGACTTCGAGCGGATCGACCGTATCGATGCCTTCATTGGCACGCTCGATGGCGGCATAGACAATCCGTTGGGCGAGCGAGCGCTTGCCGGAATGCATCACCTTGCTGATGAGATGACCGACGAGTGGGCTGTCGTAGCGAGGATCGCGACGGTCGGGCTTGGTAAAGACTCGCTTGCGGCGTGGCATGGCGTTGTGGGGGTGAAAGTGCGGGGACGGGGTGGTAGATTATTTCTTCTTGCCTTTGGCGGGCGCGGCGACCTGTCCGGGCTTCGGACGTTTGGCACCGTATTTCGAACGGCTCTGGCGGCGCTTATCGACACCCAGGGTATCGAGCGAGCCGCGGACAATGTGATAGCGCACACCCGGAAGGTCCTTGACGCGACCGCCACGGACCAACACAATGGAGTGCTCCTGCAAATTGTGGCCTTCGCCGCCAATGTAGGCGATGACTTCAAAGCCGTTGGTGAGGCGCACCTTGGCAACTTTCCGAAGCGCCGAGTTCGGCTTCTTCGGGGTGCGTGTCATTACTTGAAGACAAACTCCGCGGCGCTGTGGGCAGTTCACAAGTGCGGGTGACTTCGACTTTTCGGCCGGAGTGAGGCGTCCCTTGCGAACGAGCTGATTGATGGTCGGCATGATTTCCTGCGTGGTTCTGATTTTCCCGTGGGGACAAACCGGTGCGCCAGCGAGATTCCTCGCAGGAGCCTTTTTTCCGGAGCTGCACCCGATAAATTTTCCCTGATTTGGTCACTCGTACCGGTGGTTGCGGCGGCGAGCGGCGATGTGGGGCGGCGACTCTAGTGGCCACCGGCATCCTTGCAAGCCCTAATTTGACATTTTTTTGTTTTTTATTTAGTCCGGCCGTTTTTTGGAAAAAAAGCCTGCTGTCAGGCCAACCGGCCCTGGAAATCCTCATAGGTGAACTCGCGCACTATTTCCAGGCGGCCGTCCGCATGTTGGAGCGCGATCGGCGGATGTTTCACGCCATTGAACAAGGTGGTCTTGACCAGCGTATAATGCGCCATGTCATCGAAAACCAGCGTGTCACCTGGCACCAGCGCGCGGGCAAAGGCAAACTCGCCAAGCACATCGCCGGCCAGGCAGGTCGGTCCGCCGAGCCGATAGAGCCACGGCCCGGACGCGCCTGCCGGATGATAGTTTTCACCCTTGAAGACCACCGCCGGCGCTGCGGTGGACGGTGCTGAATCTACCAGAAACACGTCCGGACGATAGGGCATTTCCAACACATCCGGCATGTGGGCGGTGGCGGACACGCTCAGAATGGCGTGGCGTTGGTCGGCGGATTCGAACACATCCATGACGGTGGCACGCAACACGCCGGTGTGGATGGCCACGGCCTCGCCCGGTTCTAACCAAACTTCCACGCCGTAGCGCTCGCGGGCTTGTTTCACCAACCGAATGAGCCGCTCCCGGTCATAAAACGGTTTGGTGATCCAATGGCCGCCACCCATGTTCAGATAGGTGAATTGCGGCAGGCGCAACAGGTGGCCGAATTTCCCCTCGATGGCGGCGAGGGTGGTTTCGAGGGCATCAGAGTTTTGCTCGCACAGCGTGTGGAAGTGCAGGCCCGAAATACCAGTTAGATCAGCGCCGACGAGTTGTCCGGCGGTGATACCGAGGCGGGATCCGGCGCTGCACGGGTCATACATCGCGGTGTGTCCGGTCGAGCATTCTGGGTTGACGCGCAGGCCGCAACGCAACTCGCCACGTTGGAAGCGCGGGTGTGCCAGCACTTGCCCGCGAAAGCGCAACCATTGTGAGAGCGAATTGAAATCCAGGTGGTCGGTGAATTCGCACAGTGCGGCCACCTCCGCCGCGTCATAAGCGGGCGAGTAGGTGAGGATGTGTTTTTGAAAATGCTCGTGAGCGAGGCGGGCTTCCCACAACCCCGAGGCGCAGCAACCATCAAGATCGTCGCGTAGATAGGCAAAGGTCTTCCAACACGCAAACCCCTTGAGCGCCAGCACCAGTCGGCACCCTGCGGCTTCCTTCACTTCGCGCAAGAGCGCGGCGTTGCGTTGCAGGGCGGGAATGGAGATGACATACATGGCGGTGGCCAAAGCCTGGCGGAGATGTCGCAGGGTTTCGATCAAAATCCGACAGGTGGGGTGTTTGGGGGGCATTGGGCAGCGCGAACCCATTGGGCAGCGTCGCCATCTTGGCGGCTCAAGCAGTGGAGTTGATTTTCGTTTTTTGCCTCTTGCGATTTGCCGCGGGAGATATTCAGGCGTAGCGTCTCTTGGTGGTTTTCCAGGAGTGCCTCGCTCTTCCAAGGGGCCGCCCAACCCTCAAAGAAAATTCCCGCCATGACGCCTGAATCGACCCCTCCCGATGACCTGAACCAGGCCAAGGTCCCGGCATGGAAACGGGTGGTGGCTCGCTATCAAAAGGCATCGACCGGGCGTGCCGTATGGCAGTTGGTGAACACGCTTGGACCATATCTAGCGCTTTGGTATTTGATGTATCTATGCCTCGGCATCGCCTACTGGCTGGTGGTGCCGCTGGCAGTCTTGGCCGGCGGGTTCATGGTGCGGGCCTTCATCATTTTCCACGACTGTGGGCATGGTTCGTTTTTCAAATCCAAGCGCGCCAATGATTGGATCGGCTGCATCACCGGCGTGCTGACCCTCACGCCCTATTATCAATGGCGCTGGGAACATGCGATCCACCATTCAAGTTCCGGCGACCTGGACCGCCGTGGCACCGGCGACGTTTGGACGCTCACCGTGGAAGAATACTTGCAGTCATCACGCTGGAAGAAATTCTCCTATCGTCTGGCGCGCAATCCGTTGGTGTTGTTCGTCCTCGCGCCGTTGATTCTGTTTTGGGTCATCAACCGGATGCCCAATTCCAAGGCACCGTTCAGGGAGCGCATGTCGGTGCATTGGACCAACCTTGCCGTCCTCTTGAGCGCTGGCGGGCTGTGCTGGGTCTTTGGTTGGAAAGCCTATCTGGTCATTCAATTGACCGTGCTCATGGTCGCGGGTTCGGCGGGTGTGTGGTTGTTTTATGTGCAACACCAATTCGAGGGCGTCTATTGGGAGCGCAACGACAACTGGGATTACGCCACGGCCGCGTTGCAGGGCAGCTCGTTCTACAAGCTGCCCAGACTGCTGCAATGGTTCACCGGCAACATCGGCTATCACCACATCCATCACCTCAGCCCGCGCATTCCGAATTACAACCTCGAGAAATGCCATAATGCCGAGCCGCTGTTCCAGACAGTCCAGCCCGTTACCTTGCTCGGCAGCCTCAAATCGCTGACCTTCCGCCTGTGGGACGAGCAACGCCACCGGCTCGTGGGCTTCCGCCACCTCAAAACCGCGCGCTTGGAAAGACTTCTGTCCCGGCTCCACCACCGTTGAATTTGGGGGTTTGCATGGGGCCAATTCATGCTAGATTCCCGGCCATGCGCACTGCTGTCTACGCCGGATCGTTTGATCCTCCCACCAACGGGCACCTCTGGATGATCGAACGCGGGCTCGAATTGTTCGACATCCTGATCGTGGCCATCGGCGAAAACCCGTCCAAGCACTACACGTTTTCAGTCCAAGAGCGACTCCACTTGCTGCGCGCCTCCACCCAAGCCTGCGAGCGCCTCATCATCGTCCATTTCGACAACCGCTATCTGGTCGACTACGCCAAGCTCATGGAGGCCGACTACATCCTGCGCGGCATCCGCTCCACCTCCGACTACGAATACGAGCGGGTGATGCGTCACATCAACTCGGACATGGCTCCGGAGATCAACACCGTGTTTCTGATGCCGCCGCGCGATATCTCCGAACTTTCCTCCAACATGGTTAAGGGCCTCACCGGCCCGCGCGGCTGGCAAGACAGCGTCCGCCGCTACGTGCCGCCGCCAGTGCTGGACGCCCTAGCCACCCGCCTCACCGGAGTCTAGCTGGTGTGCAAAGCTCCCACAGCACCCACAATCGGCCTAGGATGCCCACCCCTGGCACCTTACGCCAGCATCATGAAAAAGGCAGACCTCTTGAGGGCGGTTTGAATTCTTGGACATACTCCTTGACGGGTGCCCCCCTGCTTGCTTCCCTCTCCCGCGTGTCCACCGATGGTCCCCGTTGAATTCGGTGCCTATTCGGTGTCCATCTGGTTCGTCAATAGAGGCCTATAAGCTTCTCAAGTAACTGTAAATAAACCATTTACGCCGCTGTAGCTCAGGGGTAGAGCAGCTCATTCGTAATGAGCAGGTCGTCG
>JBAXOF010000040.1:0-21560 GCA_037133375.1 Verrucomicrobiota bacterium
GGTGTTTTACTTTCTGGCGGTGTTCGCCGTCATCGTCATCGGCAGCAATTTTTTCGACCTGCCGGAGCACGTGGGGCCGGAAATGAGTGGCGTCCACGTTCTGCACGCGATCAAAAGTTGGTCGCTTGGCACCATGACGTTATATTCCGTGGTGCTGGGGATTGTGGCCACCGCCCTGCTGCTGCCCAAGGACGTGGAAGACCGCACGCTCTACACGATCCTGGCCAAGCCGGTGCCGCGGCTCGATTATCTGGCGGGAAAATTGTTAGGCGTGCTGCTGTTGGTGTTTGTTTCACTGGCGCTAATGGATCTATTGATGACGGTGGTGCTGCACTTGCGCACTTCGATCCTGCTGGGCGACCTGATGGACATTGCCCGTGCCCGCGGCTGGTCGGTGGCGGAAGTCGCCTCACAACGGGCGGAGTTACTCAGCCACGGGTCTAACTGGTCACTGCAAGGCGCGGTGTTTGCGGTGTTTCTGCGTGCCTCTATCATGGCCTCGCTGGCGCTGCTGATATCCACCTTTTCATCGAGCACCCTGTTCACCAGTATCATCAGTTTCCTGATCTATTTCATGGGGCACTTTCAGGCGGACGCCCGCAGCGTCTTTCTTGATGCCGGGGCGGGCGGCCATGGACTGGTGGCACGCGCGATCGGTTTGGTGGTGGCGCTCATCCTGCCGGACTTCCAACTCTTCAATGTGATTGATGCGGTCATCGAAGGCCGGGCCATGCCACTCATCCTCCTCGGGCAACTCACCGCCGTCGGCTTGTTCTACGCGGTTTTCTATACCATTGCGTCCTGGTTCATCTTCTCTGATAAGGAATTCTAACCCGTGAAACGCCGCTGCAAACCCCTTATTTTGTTAGGAGTGGTGCTGCTATCAGGTGCTGTGCGCATGCCGCTTGAGGTGGCGCTCACCGGCGGGTTGCGGGCCGCCGGCTTATTTCCGCCGCCCTTGGCCATCGACACCCGCGACAAGATCGGCCAGACCAGCGCGGCCGTTGCCCTCGGTGGTTTACGCACGCTGGTGGCCACCTTTCTCAACCTGCGGGCCTTCACGCTGTTCTCCGAGCGCCGCTGGGATGACGTCCATGACACCTTCAACACGATGGTGAATCTGGCCCCCCGCACGGCTTACTACTGGGAAACCGGGGCCTGGCATCAGGCCTACAACGCGGCAGCCTTCTATCAGTATGATTCGCAACTGCCCCCGCTGCGGCGCAGCGCAGCCTGGCGCGCCTCGATTCTGAGAGGTCGGGAGTTTCTCGAGCGGGGCATCCGCAACAATCCGGGCGACCCTCAACTCAACGAGTATCTTGGCTTTGTGCTCACCGATCGGCATAAATTCCATGCCTTCAGGGATCCGGAGGCCATCTTTGCGGCGGCCGCCGAGGCTTATCGGATCGCTGCGGACTCCGGCGAGGCACTGCCCTTTGTCCGCCGCTTCCAACTCTACGCGCTGGCCCGCGTCCCAAGCCGTGAAGCCGAAGCGCTGGCCTTGGCCCGCACGCTCTATCAAGATTCAGGCAACCGCACACCCACCCTGCAATGCGTCTACTTCACCCTCGAAGTGCATGCCAACCCGCACGACAATGAGCCGCACACCTTGGCCCTCAGCATTTTTGGCAGCGCCACAGATGCCTACGAAAGCCTCTGCCGATACTGGCTGCGTGCCGGCGAATGCTTTCCCACTCATGGGGTGGCCAAGGCTTTGAAGGCCCTCGAGCGCGAACTCGGGATTGCGCAAGAGCGCAGCATCTTGCATCAAGCACCGACCCAGGCCACCGACGATGAATGATATCTGCAACCGTATCCCAAGCCGCCGCTGCCGTGTGCTGGCTGGCGTGCTGGTCATCGCCAGCGCCCTGAGTGGCTGTGAGAAAAAGCGCCCCGCAGCGCCCACCGCCACCGCCACCTCCGCCCCATCTAACACCGCAGCCGCCGCCCGCAGCGTGCCGCTCGCACGCCAACTCGCCGCCGCACGGCTCGACACCGCCAAATCCTGCCTTGCCAATCACACTCAGGACGCGGCCCTTGCATTGTTAGTCTCCGCCCTCAAAGCCGACCCAACATTCACTGAGGCGGAAGCGCTGCTGCGCCGGCTCCTAACGGAAACCGTGTGGCACATTCCATGCCTTGTCATCCAGCACCAGATGCCGGTGGAACAACTCGCCTTTGTGCCGCCTGCGGCGTTGTGGGTTAGCCTTGCGGAATCCCGCGAGGATGGCTTCAACACCACCGTGCTGTGGGACACGGACACGGTGAAAATCCAAAGCGTGCTCTTTCCCGCCCGCGGCGTGGCGACCCGCAGCCTCGTCGTCGGCCCCAACCCGCACGCCATCGTCCTGCAACGCGGTAGCGGGGCCACCGCCGTCACCCTGCTCTGCGAGGCCAAATCCCTGCGCCCCATCCGCGACCTCGGGCCCCTGCCGGAAAATCTAACACCACAGGCGGTGATCGCATCCTCCGCCAATGGTTTGCTCATCGCCCACCCCGGGCCGGCGTCCGCCACCGACAAGCAACTTGTCTGGCGGATTCGCGACGCCGCCACCGGCGAGGTCATCCGCAGCTCCGATCCGGTCGCGGCCAGTGCTGCGGTGCGAGCGCTTGCCGCGCAACTCGATACCCGGCGCTTGCGCGTGCTCCAGACCGATGGCTCACTGCTGGACCTGCCGGTGTCGCCCGTGGAACCGGCCCGCGGCTACCTCTCCGCCATGCCGCTGGCCTTGTGGCATGCCCAGTTCAACCCGGACGGCAGGGGGCTTCTAGCTTTGTTAGATCAGGGGCCAGACCGCCCGCCCGTGCGCCAGTTCTATCAAGTCAGCGACCCGCTGGAAGATACCGCACCAAGCATCGGAGCCGCCACCGCGACTCACCGCATCGACCCACTCGCCACCCCGTGGTTGGCCGGTTTCCCATGGAGTCATCAACCATCGGTGTGGACCGGGCTGTTGCGCGATCACGGCAATCCGCAAGATCCAAGCCCCATTCGTGTGGAGGAACACGAGCTGAAGTTTTGTGTTGCCCCGCGAGCTCCACTGCACGCTGAAGCCCCCATCAGCGCGGTCGCGTTTGGTCCGGGCCGCGCGCTCATCGGCATGACCAACGGCGGCGTCACCCTGCACCGCTTCCTGCCGCTGCCCGCAGTGCTCCAGCCGCAGGACTCTAACCGGACCGACCCAGCCGCGATGGTGCCGCTTGCGGAAATCCTCTCCGGCACGCGCTTCGATGAAGTGACCGGCACCTTCCTCCAACTCACCGCCCGGCAACGCCTATTTTTGTTAGATAAACTCCCACCGGGCAGCGCAGCCGGCGTGTGTCCCGGGCTGGATTTCTCCGCCACGCTGGCGGATCTCAAGGCGTCCCAGCCCCGCGAGGCACCCGCCGCGTGCTTGCTGCCACTCTGGGACCGGCTCGCCCGCTCGGATCAATCCGGCACGGCATGGCCACGCCTGTTAGAGCTGGCCCGACCGTTGGGGGACAGTCGTTGGCATCAGGATCTAACGGAAGCCGCCGCCCTGCGCGCCACCCCCCGGTCCGGCAACCCCGCCGCCCGTGGCGATGACCCCTCGCCATGGCTTGCCCAACTGCGCCTGCGGGAGGTCTTCGCCATGGGCGGGGACGCGGCCATCTTGAAGGCCATTGCAGCCGCCGGTGGCAAAGGGCCGGCAGCCGCCACGGCGCTTGCCCTCGCCCTGGATGGGGAGCGCCCGGAGTGGATTGAAGCCTGTGTCAAGTCCGCCACCGACCTGCCACCGCTGTTGCGTTTGTTAGGAAACTCGCGGCTGGCCTGGTTGCAGCAACGCCGCGCCGACGCGCTTGCGATGTGGCCGGATGAGTTGCCCGATTATGGGAGAATCCGGCTCACTGAAGACTGGGACGGTTGGGAGCAGGAAGATTTTTCCTCCCGCTTTGAAGCTCATCTGCAAGTCATCAAGGAGGCCCTGGCCGGCTACGAAATCACCACGGCGACCACGCCGGCCGAGCGTGCCGCCGTCGCCGCCCGCCTGCTCGACCCCGCCGCCCGTGACCTCATCGGCCGCAGGCGCCTGACCGAAGGCTGCCTCAAGGCGGCGCTCGCCTTGGCGGCCTTTCCGGAGAACTCGGCCGCCACTTTCCAACTGGCCGACCGCGCCCTCACCCTCGGTGCCCAACCTGAGCCCTGCCTGCGTGCAGAGGCCCTGGCACTGACCCGCTTGGGCGATTTCACCAACGCCCACCCACGCTGGATCACCCTGCTTACCGAGCATCCCGTGGCCACCCATCTTTCCGGCGACTATGCGGAAGCCGCCTACACCGCCTTTGAAACCGGCGACCCCAACCAGGCGTTACAGATTCTAACAAGCGGCATCAAGCGGTTTCCGAATGACGTCGGGTATGCCTTGCGCGCCGGTTGGATCGCCCTTCTGACCACCCACTCCGGACCTGCCTATCAATTCTTGCTGGCCGGCTTGCGCAGCGGCTATCCGGATGACAAACGTGAAAATGCCTATCTGCTCTTGAGCGTGGCCGCCGCCCAGGCGGGCTTCCCCGCAGAGGCCGCCACCCACTATCAAAACCTTCTGGAGCTCGCCCCGGTGTGGGCGGAAGCCAAGACCATCGACGCCCTGGCGTGGCCGGAAGAACTCAAGGCGTGCCTGCATGAGCTCGCCCGCTAGCCCGCCGCAGCGGGTGCCAAGCCGGCGCGGCGGATGGCTTGCTGGAGGCGGGCGGTGACCTCGTCGATGCCGCCAGCGCAAGCGATCACGCGGACAAAGGGTTCAGGTTCGAGCGAGAGGAAGATTTGGCGGCAGCGTTCGAGGTTTTCGCGTTGTTCAAACGCGTTGGCAGTATCCCCGCGGACACCAATCCGCCCGTGCGCCGCCGCCACCTCCAGATCGAGAATGAGCAACAGGTCGGGCACCGGCGCAAACGCCTCATTGAGGCGCCGAATCTCCGCCGGATCAAAGCCGCGAGCCCCCTGATAGGCCATGGTCGAGAAATAATAGCGATCAAGAATGACCACCTTGCCAGCCGCCAGCGCCGGCGCGATGACTTCCGCCACATGCTGCCGCCGGTCATTGAGGAAATACTCCAACTCCGCCTCCGGCGGCAGACGGCCACTCGCGGCGGATTCCCGCAATTGCCTTCCCCACGGCCCGTCGGTCGGCTCACGGCTCACCACCACGTCACGGCCTAACGCCTCGAACCACTCGGCAAGCCGCTGCACTTGGGTGGACTTGCCGGTGCCGTCAATGCCCTCAATGACGATGAATGAAGTCTTCACGCGCCAGTCATGGCTGAAATGCGCCGGCTGGCAAAGCCCGAAATGCGCCAAGTCACAAATCTGATTATACCAAGGTATAGCTAGCTGGATTTACAAACCAGAAATTACCCTCTGGCGGATTGAGAGCATTATGCCCTCAATTGTTTGTTGTGCTAGTCTGAGCGGGGGAAGGGTGCAAGCCCTTCCCTTTGCTCGACTCACACACCTGCCTGACCAAGCGGGAGGGTCGCGCATCCTCAGGGATGTGACCACCCCGCCGCCGCAAATTTCCGCCGATTTTTCTTGTTAGTAAGATAAAAATAATCCTCTCTTCGAGACTTGTTGAGTGGCACACTTTCCCCTGGCTTAAAACGAAGGAACGGGGAAATGGGCCAATTCCATCAAACCGTGGACGCGACATGAGTAGCCCGAACCAAGCCCTTGCAAGCACCGCCCCAAGCGCCACCCCGGTGACGACGCGGCGGCGGCAGGGCGCTGCGCAAGGCCGGAACATCGCCATCCATGCCCCGGCGACCAGCGATGACCTAGCGCCCGGGGACCTCCACCAGAAACTCCAGAAACTGCAGGATCGGCAGGACGAGTTGGAGCTGCAGAACGCGGAACTGCGCCGGACGCTCGTGGCGGTGGAGGCTGCACGGGCCCGCTATTTCGACCTCTATGATCTGGCACCCGTAGCCTACGTCACGATCAGTGCGGCGGGACGAATTCTAGAAATCAACCTCAGCGCCGCCACCCTGTTGGGGATGGCGCGAGGTGAGATAATTCAGCAAACGCTCACCCGCTTCATTCTCGATGATGACGAGACTATCTACGCCTTGCTCCGCGAGCAGATCTTCGCCACCGGCGAGCAGCAGACGTGTGAGTTGCGCTTAGTAAGCCAGGACGCCGCGCCATTTTGGGTGCGGCTGGATGCCACCTTCACGCTCGATGGAAGCGGCACGCCGCAGTGTCGGGTCTTGCTCAGAGACATCAGCGAGCGCAAGCAGGCGGAACAAACCCTGCGGGACTTGAATACCTCCCTCGAGCACCGGATTTTAACCCGGACCTTGAAACTTAACCAGAGCGAGGGGCGTTTCCGCATGCTGGCGGAGGCGAGCTTTGAGGGCATCGCGGTGAGCGAGGGCGGAATCCTGCTAGACGGCAACTCCCAACTCGCCGCGTGCCTGGGGTATGAACTTGTCGAGATGACGGGCCGTCCCGTGATGGATTTCATTGCGCCAGAGTCGCGGGCGTTAGTTGCCGAACGCATCGGCACCGGCGAGGGCACCACCGACGAGTGTATCGGCTTGCGCAGGGACGGTTCGACGTTTCCGATCGCCATCCACACCCGCATGGGAACCTGGCAGGGACGCCTCACCCAAATCACCGTGCTGCAGGATCTGAGCGAAGCCAAGCAGACCGCCGCCATGCTCCACGCCCAGCAGGC
Source organism: Verrucomicrobiota bacterium (assembly GCA_037133375.1). Taxonomy (GTDB): domain Bacteria; phylum Verrucomicrobiota; class Verrucomicrobiia; order Verrucomicrobiales; family Akkermansiaceae; genus Luteolibacter. Next base: position 6,696 of record JBAXOF010000040.1, read on the forward strand.
CAAACTGGAACACGTCCAACGCTTCGCCTTGGTCAACGAAGTGAGTGCGGGCATCATCCATCAACTCGGCCAACCGCTCTCCGCCATGGGCTCCAACATTGCCGTCGCGATGACCCGCCTCAAGACCTGCAGGGCGAAGTGTTGCGGTTCCCTGCCCATCATCCAGGACATCGCGGCGGACAGTGTCCGCATGCGCGAGATTGTCGTCCACCTGCGAAAGCTCGCCAAACCCGGGCTGGAGTCCACCCGGGCTGGCATCGACCTCAACGCGATTGTGACGGGTGCGCTACCCTTGTTGCGGCTAAAGGCGGAGAACTGTCGCTGCCGCATGGCCATCGAGTTAGGGCAACACTTGCCGCCGGTGTATGCCGACGCAGTGCAGATGAGCCAAGTCATCTACAACATGGTGCACAACGCCCTCGAGGCATGTGCGGACTGCGCGCAGGAGCGGCGGGTAGTGGTCATCACCACGCGGGTGCTGGATGGTGAAGGCGTCGAAGTATGCGTGCGGGATGCCGGGGTCGGAATTGCGCCCGAGAACCTGAACCGCTTGTTCATTCCGTTTTTCTCCACTAAGCCGGATGGCTTGGGCGTCGGTCTGCGCCTCAGCCGGACCATTGTTGAAGCCCATGGTGGCCGCATTGAGGGCTACAACAACGCCGCCGGAGTCGGCGCGACGTTCCGAGTGGTCTTGCCCGCCCACCGAGACCCATCCCAAACCCAGCCCGTGAAGAAAAGGAATCTGCCATGAAAAACGCCGAACAATTGGTGGTGGTGTTGGATGATGATCAATCCATTCTCACGGGATTGGAGCGCCTGCTCACCGGAAATGGTTACCACGTTAGATTGCACGCGGAGCCGGATGACTTTTTCCGCGCCGGTTTGCCGGACTCCCCCTCTTGCCTGCTCTTGGACAATCAACTTGGCGACTGTCTCAATGGGGTGCAAGTCCACGAGGAGATTATCCGCCGGAACTGGTTCATTCCCACGGTGTTTCTCACCGCGCATTGGAATGTGCAGGTGGTGGTCAACGTGATGCGTGCCGGGGCCGACGGATTCCTCACCAAACCCTTCGATCCCAGCGAATTAGTGGATGCCGTGGCTCTGGCCATGCGACACTCCCGCGGCAGAAAACAAGAGGAGTTCCGGGCCGCGGAGGCCCGTGCCCGTGTCGCGTCACTCACCCCGCGCGAGCGGGAAATCGTGCGCCTGGTGGTGGACGGGTTGCTTAACAAGGAAATCGCCGATCAACTCGACATCGCTTTGGTCACCGTCAAACTCCATCGCGCCCGGGCCATGCACAAGTTGGGCGCGGGCAATTCCGCCGATCTGGTCCACGTCGCGGGACTGGCCGATATCACCCGTTAGACTGGTGGCTGAAACGAACTGAGGCCGCTGATTAATTTTGGATTTTGGATTGTCTTCGTAGGCGCGTTCGTGAGAACGCGGGGGGGGCTGGCGGACCGCATCATCGCCGTGTCGGTGGCGCGGCCGGTCCTCGGCCGCCCGTCCGGGTTGGCGGCCCCTCGGCAACGGAGTTTCGCCTGCGGCACCACCCATCGACTGCGCGAACATGCGCTCGTCGTGGCGTTGCTGGCAGTGCTAACCGCGCGGTGTTGGGTTTGGTGCCGCAAGTAAAGACCTGGATCGCCCGGCGAGCCCCTTGGGACCGCGACAATCCCGTGTCCGATCGGACCAATGATTGTCGCGTTTTCAGTCCGGAGGCGGCGGCGATTTGGATAGACCGACTCCGGGGCATGTTTCAGCTGCGGCGACCGGTGAGCGCCGCCACCAACTCCGCGAGGCGCTTTTCGGAGACCTTGCCCACACAACGCACATCCGGCGCAAACAGCATTATCCGATACTCCTCCAACATCCAGCCAAGCTCCCACAAGCGCACGTCTTCCGGGGTCTCGGTCCAGCACTTGAACCATGGCAGCCACAGCCGCCGCAACCGTTCCATCTTTTCCAAATCCTTGATGAGCGGCAGCGAAGTCAAGCGTCCCAACCGCGAACGGATCGCCTGCAAGCGGCGCGGATAATCCCGGAACCGTTCAAACCCAGCCCGCCACGCGAAGTGCCCACGCAACAACCACGCCAGGTGCTCCTCCAAATCCTCCGCCACGGGTCCGAGGTTGCGGTCCTTGCGCTGCGCGTCAATCCATGCCCGCACCTCCGGCAAAATCTCCATCACCCCGTCGAGGCTTTTCCCGACCACTGCCGCCGCCGCATGCCAGCGGCCCCGCGCATGTTCTGTTAGAACACGGAACGCATCCGGCGAACGCGGAAAGAGTCCGCCCGCAGCACCCTCCGCAGCTAGCAAAATCAACTCGTCCAGAGCAGTCCCGCCGGGCCCGAGCCGCGGCAACTCGACCCTGGCCAGGATTCCTAACGGAAATTTCTTCCGCAGATATGCCACCTGCTCCGGGTGTGCCAGCCACAACAAGCGCGCCCCGCCGGCGCGCTGGGATTCCGCGGCAGCCCCGGCACAAGTGAACGCCTGAACGCCCACGGTTTTGCCATCGTCCACCAACGCCGGATAGGCCGCGCCGCCCGGCGTCTCGACCCGTTCCGGCAAGACCTCGCCATCCCATGTGCTCATGCCGCGCCGCGCCACATCGGCATTGGCCGCCGCCTCAAAGCGCAGCCGCATGCGGTCGGACAATTGCACCTTGAGCAGCGCGACCTCCTCGCCCAATGCCAACTCCTCGCCGTCATCATCGCAAACCCACACCTTGGTCACGAGTTCCGGCGGCAACTTGCTAGAATCAAACTCGCCCGGCTCCACCCGCGCCCCGGTCCGCTCACGTGCATAGTCGCTCAACGCCCTCATGATCGGCAGGTCCTTCGGTGCGAAGCTCCAGAGTTCGGCAAAGCCCTCGGCCACCGCAGCAATCGGCTGGCAAATCCGCCGCAAATCCTTGGGCAACGAGCGCAACAATATCTCCGCCCGCTCACGCAAATTTCCATCCACACCCCAGCCCGGCAGCCAGTCTGGCAGCTTTGGCAATTGATCGACATGCACGCCCAGCGTCACCCCGTCGTCGCGCTCCCCCGCTGCCGCATGATAATACAGCGCATACTCCCCGCCCTCATGCTGTAACACATCGGGAAACCGGTCCAACGCCAGATCGGTCAAGTCCTCGTCGACCACATCCGCCACATCCAGCATGATAGAGTCCTCATGGTTCTCCCGCCACTTGTGAAAGGCCGCGGCCGTGTTGATCTCTGCCGGCACCCGCTCCTCGAAAAACCGCAACACCGCCTCATCACTCCACAAGCCGCCGGGTCGCCGCAATTTCTGCTCTATCAACTCCAAGTCCGCCTTTATCTCCTGCATCCGTTCCAAAAACCGGCATTGCCGACGCAAGCCACCGCCCACCACCCCTTCCCGCAAAAAAATCCCGTGAGCCGCCTTGGCATCCACCCGCCCGTAATGCACGCGCCGCCCCGTCACCACCGGCAGCCCGCCACAGATCACCGTTTGTTTGCCATACACCGCGCCCTGCGCCTCATCCCAATGTGCCTCACCATACTTGCTCACGCACAAATGCGGTGCCGCTTGCTCGACCCATTCCGGCTCGATGCGCGCCACCCGCCGCGCCCACAAGCGCGAGGTCTCCACCAACTCCATCCCTAACACCCACTCCCAGCGCTGGCCCGCTCCGAACAGACCCGACCCCGGAAAGATCGCGAAAAATCCCCCCGCCGCGCTCCGATACGCCTTATTCTCCCGGTCCCACAACCCGAACTGCCGTGGCACCCCGGCCAGCAACGCGCGATGGATGTTGGCATACGGCGCCCACGCCCCCGGCTCTTTCCCCATCTTGCCGAGCTTGACCTGCCACTCCCTTTCTAACAACTCAGCGAGTTCATCATGCACGTTCGCCCACTCCATCACCCGCCGTGCGTTGAGAAACGCCGGCCCCGCGAACTTCCGCAGCGCATTGCGCTGCCACCTGCCGCGGCCATCGCGAAACCGCGATACATCCTGCCACAGCCGCAAAATGCCCATGAAGTCACTATCAATATCCTTCCAACGTTCATGCGCCACATCCGCCTCCCGCAACTTCTCCGCCGGCCGTTCCTTCGGATCGCTGGACTCCAGAATCGCCACAATCGGCAACACCTCCGCCAGACACTTTTCCTGCCGCGCCTCTAACAACATACGGGCCAGCCGCGGATCCACCGGCAGACGCGCCATCTGCCGCCCGTAGTCTGTTAGATTACGTTCCCTGTCGAGCGCCCCCACCTCGCGCAGCGTCCGGTAACCCTCGGCCACCGCCTTGGGGTTGGGCGGATCGAGAAAGGGAAAGTCCTCGATGTCAGGCAAGTTCAAGGATTTCATCCGCAGGATCACCCCTGCCAACGAACTGCGCCGGATCTCCGGATCGGTGAACTCCGGCCGTTCTATCAACTCGCTCTCGTCATACAACCTAACACACACCCCGTCCCGCACCCGGCCGCAGCGGCCCTTGCGCTGGCGCGCACTCGCCTGGCTCACCGGCTCAATCTGCAAGCGCTGCACGCCCCGCCCCGGACTCCAGCGGCTCACCCGCGCCACCCCGGAATCGACCACACAGGCGATCCGCGGAATGGTTAGGGAGGTTTCCGCCACATTGGTCGCCAGAATCAAGCGCCGTTTCGGTCCTGGCTGAAACACCCGCTGTTGGTCGCCCAGTCCGAGCCGCGCAAACAGCGGCAGCACCTCGGTGCCCCGATAGCGCCGACCGTCCAACACTTCAGCGCACTCCCGGATTTCCCGCTCGCCCGGCAGGAACACCAACACGTCCCCGCTTGGCTCAATCTCGCCCAGATAGTCGACCGCCCGCGCCACTTGCTGCGGCAAATCCTCATCTTCCAGCGGCGGCAGGAAAAACTCCGCCACCGGAAACAAGCGGCCGGGTGCTTCAATCACCGGAGCCGGGATCCCGTCGATACTGAAGAATTCCGCAAATGCCCCGGCATCCATCGTCGCCGATGAAATCACCAACTTCAAATCCCGGCGCTTCACCAACAGTCGCTTTAAATAACCGATTAAAAAGTCTATATTAAGCGACCGTTCATGCGCCTCATCCAGGATCAATGCGGCATACTGCTTGAGATTGCGGTCACCTTGGGTCTCCGCGAGCAGGATGCCGTCGGTCATGAACTTGATGCGGGTGTCTTGGCTGAGGCGCTCCTCAAAGCGCACCTGATAGCCGACAAAGCCGCCCAAGGGCACCGCCAATTCCTCCGCCACGCGCCGCGCCACGCTGGCGGCCGCGATGCGTCGCGGTTGGGTGCAACCGATGCGACCGCGCTGCTCGCCGAGTACTTCCGCGACCATTTTCGGCAATTGGGTGGTTTTGCCCGAACCGGTCTCGCTGACCACCACCACCACCTGATGGCGTGCCACGGCGGCAAGGATCTCCTCCCGGTGTTCGACCACCGGCAGGTCCTTCGGGTAATTCCACTGCATCGTGCCCTCCGCCATCGCGCCCCGCACTTAACCCGCATTCCCCGATCCCACAAGCCCGGATCGTTCGAGCCGGAAGCCCGCCACCACGGCCTGCGGCTGGGAAGCCGCAGCTACTTTGAATATCGCTGCGACTCTGGTCTTGGGTCTTGCCGTCTTGGGTATCTATCACTCGCTGGGCGGGGCGACCTCGCGGGTGGTGGCACCGTGGGTCTCACTGAGAATGAGAATGGCGAATTTCTCGATCTCGGGCAACTCGGCGGGCTTGAGCATCTGATAGTCGAGACCATTCTGCGGCACGGCGGCCTGGCCGGGCAGGGTGCGACGCGGTTGCGGCAGTGGCACTGGTTGGCCCGGCGCACTGCTGTTGAGGCTGGCATAATCGAAGCGGCCGCGCAGATCGGTATAGCCATCCTTGAAGAAGCGCACGGTGCCGTTGTTGAGCCGGGCATAGACCTTGACGTAGGCCTGGCTCACCGCGCGGTTGTTGGCCAGATCGCGGGTTTCGAGACGGCCGTAGTTCTCGGTTAGGGCGAGCTTGAGGGTGTTGGCATGATAGGCCTGCGCCTTGCGCTGGCCGGCGGCCACAATCTCCACCAGCACGTTGGCCTGGGCAAACTCGGCGGGCAGCGGCACCTCCAGCGTGTCCTTGTCCTTGGGCAGGGCCTGGGCGGCGGTCTTGTTAGGCTTGATAATGCTGAAGCGGCTGGCGTCCTCACTGACAAACGGGTTGCTGCTGAACGAGAACTCCGGGTCCATCAGATAGTAATTAACCGCCACCTCGGCGAGGTTCCGGTAATTCAGCGCGATGGACTTGTTCTCCACCTTGAAGTCGAATCCCGGCTCGCTGGCGGCCAGTCCGGTCTGGTGTTTTTCGCGGTCCGGCTTGTCGCCCGTTTCCTCCTTGACCCCCTTGCCTTCAATTTCATCGAGCTGGCTCGTCACATCGCCAAACAAGAGCCGCCAGCGCGCCATCGGATAGTCGCTGTATTGCGCGGCGATACCACGGACCTCGGCCAGAGTGTTTTGATAGAACCCGGCATAGCATTGGAAGTAGTCATGCTGCAGACGGGTCGGCAGGGCCTTGGCATCCGCCAGGTGGAAGCGCGCGAGCGCCTCATCGACGCGGTCCTGCAGAAACAAGTAATAGGTGGTGCTCATGTGATCGGCGGCGTCGAGCGCCGACTTGTGGGCGAGAATATCTAACAATGCACGGTATTGGGCGAGCACGGCCGGGTTGGCGATGCGCGCCTCGTTGCCGAGCCGGTGGGCGCGTTGGTTGACCAGCGGGCTGTATTCAAGGTGTTCGTAGGCGCGGCGCTCGACCGGCTCGAGCACCACCAACGTGGTGGCGAGATACGGCCCGCACTGGGCCACGAAGTCGTTCTTGTGTTGGAGCCACTCGCGCAAAGCGGCGGGGTCGTTGTGCAACAAGGCATAGCTGTAGATGGTTTCATCCCACACGTGGTGCGCGCCGAGGAACGCGGTCAGTTTCTTGAAGAACGCGGCCTCATGGCAGCGCCAGGCGATGCGCGGCATGGCGAGCGCGGCGAGGTTATTTTGTTCGAGGAAGGCAAAGACATCGGCCTCGCTGCCGTATTGCGAGATGTAGTCCCACGCCGCCTTGTCTACCTGGGTGAGTTTGGAGACTACATTGAACTCGAACGGCTTGGCCGCGCCGGCGACAGTGCCGTTGACCGCGACGTTGACCGGGAAATGTGGGAACTTTTTGGTGCCGGCGGTGGCGGGGAAATAGAAGTGATATTCAAAGGTCTTGGTGGTGTAGGGCTCCAGCCGCACCGAACGCGAGTCGGTCGCCTTGCTGCCGAGCACCGGCAGCGCGCCCTGCGGGATTTGCAGCAGCACCTCGGCCTTGGCCGGGGCACTGGTCGGATTGGTCACCACGATGTTGGCACCATACACTGTGCCTGTTAGGAATTCAAAGGTGACATATTTCTCGAATTTCTCGTTGCCCTCCATCCGGTAGCGGTCACCGGCGCGGAAGAAACTCTGCGAGACCAACAATGGCACCTGTTGGGCGTTGGCGGCCAGCGCTGCCGACGGCTTGACTTCCTTGTGGTAGGCGATGACCGGCCCACCTGCTGTTAGAGTGAACTGGCCGGTCACGGTCTTGCCGTCATGCTTGGGCGCGTCAAACGGCAGATCGAGCACGGCAAGCGCCAGCAGCATCTCGGCGCAGTTGTGGCTGGCCTCCGCGACGTTGGGCGAAACAAACGCGCCCTGCGCGCCATCGGCGAGCCATTTCGAAAAATCGCGCCAGAAGCCGCTCACCGGAATGAGCGCGCCGTTCTGTTGGATGATGCGCAGATGATAGTAGTTGTTTTCCGCCCACTCCTTGGTCGGCCCGAGCTGACGGTAGTAAGCGCGGCTTTGCGCGCGGCTGGCCAGTGCGGCATCGCGGCCGAAGTAGCCATCTGCTATACCGTTCTCATCGCCACCGACCGTCCTAAGTCGCACCTGGCGTTCGCGTGCGCTCTGGACCACTGACTTGAGTTCCGCCATCTCGGCGGGAGGAACAGCGCCATCAGCGACCATCTCCGCGAGGACCTCCATCTCTTCCGCATCCTTGGCCAAGCCGTTTTTCGCCTTGCTGGCGACGCGGCGGGCCATCAACGCGGGGGCCTTGTCCATCATGGCTGAAGCGCGCGGCACCATCGCCGGTGCCGGCGCGGCTGCGGGTGCGTCGGCTCTCTTGGCCATGGACTGCAATTCCTCATTGGCTGCGGCCGATTCCTTGGTTTTCTCGCGTTTCAGCTCGTCCGACCACCCTTGTTGGCCTGCGGCAGCTTCCAGCGCCCGTCCGCGCAAGGCGGTTTCAAACAAGCGGTCCTGCAATTCAGGATTGGGCGGCACCAACTCCCAGGCCTCGCGCAGGCTGCGCGCGGTGTTGGCCGCCTCACTCTTGCTGCGCTGGGCCAGCAGCGCGCGCTCGACCACGTTCAACCTCTCATAGGCCGTCGGCACCAGATAGCGGGCAAGATCGTTATCTATCAGATAATCATCCATGAAGGTCTGGTCCTTTTTGTTAGCCAGGGCCGGCTTGATAACCTTGGCAAAAAACGCGGCATCCTTGCGGGCGAGGAAGAAATTCAGCTCATGGCAGGCGAACTCGGAATACTTGGCGAGTTTCTCATCGTCCTTGAGTTGCGGCCATTGCAGGATCCAGGCGAACTTGGCGAGGGTGGCATCGCCGCTGAGCGTGGTGAACAAGGCGTGGACACTGCCCAGAGTGTCATAAGTCTCAATCTCGCTTGTTAGAATATCGGCGAGCGTGAGGGTCTTGCCGTTGGCCAGCACGGTGACCTCCTTGCGTTGCGTGAACGGTTTTGCAGGATCGAGGTTGCGGGCGAGCCGTTGGTCGGCGAATTTCGTCGGCACCTCGGGTAACGCGAACGACTGCCAGGCTGCGTTGGTTAGATCCTCGGCATACACCTGCACATGCTGGCGGTCGCCGAGCGCCTTGCGGTCGATGCGCACGATGCCATCCTTATCGGGCAGCAGGTTGTAGATGGCCGGTTCGCTGGTGGCCAGGAAGTCGAGGTTGGTTTCCGCCGCCGCGCCGCCGGGACCGGCGAGCGCATGGCTGGCTGGCGCTTCCTGCTTGGCGCTGCCCAGGCCACCGCCTTTACCACCGCGGGTGGCACCCGCCTGTTGCATGGCTTTGAGCGAGAGTTCGTCGAGGCCGGTGTCGCGCACTTCCCACGGGTTGAGGAGCAGGCCGGGGCGGGTAAGCATGTTCCCCGGATAGAGTTTGCTGTAGCGGCGTTCGAGGATGTAGCGGTATTCGTCGCCGATCTGGCGGCCGGCAGAGAACAAATTCGGGTTCTTCGCGGGGGTGCCGGACGCCACGCCGAAGCGGGTGAAGCCACCGAACCCGGCAAAGAGTCCCCTGCCCGGCTCAAAGCGCGAGGCGGCGATGTGGACGCGGGTGAACACCGTGGCGTTGGCCAGTTTGACTGTTAGGATATCCTTGTGGGTGGTGACGCCGGTGATTTGCAGTGGTGCGGTGTTCTTGAGTTCGAGGTTGCGGTGTTTTCCTAACAACCAGCCCCCGACTTGCTTGCCCTCGCTGACCTGGATCGAAAAGTCCCGCTCCTCGCCGCGCAAGCGCAGCGAATAGTCACCGGGTGTGAGGCCGGTGATTTCGACAAAGCCGTCCCTGACGGCGAGTTGAGCGGCGTGATCGGCGGTGAAGGTTCCCGCCTTGATTTCAAGCAGGGAAAGCCCGCTTGGCAGACCCATCCACGGCACCCGCAACACCTCGCCGGCGGCGGCGTGCAACTCGGACGACCATGTGCGTTCGTTGTCATCGAGTTCCCAAGCCGACTCGCGGCCGTTGGGCGATTTCGTCTGGATGTTGGCGATGCCCGGCAGCGCGCCGAGCGCGATGCGGCCCAGTTCGTCGGATTTGAGCGCCACGGATTGCGGGTGGGAAAACCCGCGGTGGCGGAAATTAAAAATGACCTGCTGGTCGGCGACCGCTTCGCCGTTCTTGCCTAACAACTCGAACATGTAGTTGCCGGAAAACTTCGACAAATGCCCGTCGTTGGTCGCGTCGGTCTTGTCCATGCCGTTGAGCGACCAAGTGCGGGTGGCGCTCACATCGCGCTTTTCGCCGCCGGCGCTGAGGACCTCGATTTTGCCGGTGAGAGTGACGGTGAGTTGGGCCAACCGCTCGGGCACGCTGAGTGTGTGGGTGAGCACGCTGCCGGCGCTGAGCTTCAGATCCTTGACCTCGCGGGTGGTGGCGATGCCATCGAGGGTGGTCGAGGTGATGGTCAGCTTCGGTTCGCTGACGAGCGCCGGGTCGAGCTGCGACTCACCGAGCATCAGCGAGGTGCGCACGGCGAGGGTGGCGTCGCGACGGGCTAACAATTGCTCGCGCTCGATGTGGAACTGCGCGTCGAGCTGATAGTTTTCCGCATGATGATTGAATTGGGTGAGAGTGGCAAAGGTGCCCGCCGGGTCGCTGACCACCAGCGGCCGCATGCCCGGCTGCTTGGTGAAGGGCACCACGATGCGCCCGAGTTTGGCGTCCGGCGTAAATTTGCGCCCGTCGAGCCAGACCACCGCATCCTTGACCGGTTCGCATTTTTCATCGAGCACTAACAACAAATCGCCGGCCGGCCCGGTTTGTTGGATCACCTGCCACTGGCCGACGCGCAACAAAGCGCGACTGCTGCGGCCGGTGCCGATGAACTCGATGATCCAGGCGCCGCGCTGGCCCTTGAGTTCGGGGAACTTGAAGGTCTGGCGGGTGCGCTTGAACGGGCCGGTGTCGAAGGTATGCGTCTGTTCGCTGTTAGCCACCAAGCCGTCAAGGTTGAGGTCGGTGTTGAGCTGGCGCTTTTGCGTTAGGAAAAAGTTGAGCGCGTTGAGTTCGTAGATTTTGACGATAAGCTTGGGGGTGTTCTTGACGACCACCTCGAATTGCGCGACCTCGCCCGGCTGGAACAACGGCGGGTTGGTTGCCGGAAACTCGATGTCCACGCGTTCCTTGAGCGCCTGGAATGCGGTGGGATTGAGCAGTGATGCCCAGTGTTCGGCGGTGCCGTGGCCGCCGACGATGAGCGCCTCCGCCAGCACCGGCTTGAGCCAGGAGTCCAACACATAATTGGTGTAGGGAGTCATCATTTTCTCACCGAGGTCCGCGGGATTGGCCTTGGCCGCCTGGTCGAAGAGGGCGAGGAAATACTCGCGCACCAGCGGTTCGTCGTTAGGGATTGGTCGGTGGACAATCAATGCGGCGCCGAGGTCGGCATTCAGGTCGCACTGCGGGTCATTCACCTCGGCGCGCTTTTCCAACCATTTCGGGTTCACGTAGCCAAACCCGCGCGGTAGTTTGAGATAATCAAGGAAGCGTGCCTGATCGTAAACGCCCTTGCTGCGGTCGTGGTCCAACCGCTGATAGAGGATTTGCGCCTTGAGCGTGTTGAAGGCCGGCGGCAACGATTTGGCATAACCCCACAGCCGCTCCAACCATGCCTCGCGCTCGGCGGGGTCGAAGGCGACATCGACATCGGGCGACGGCGCGAGCTTGCGCAAGCAGGTATAGACAAAGTTGGAGTTGGTGGCGAGGGCCGGGATAGCCAGGGCCAAGGCGTCGAGCTGTGCGGGCAGCAACGCGCGATGGATGCCGAACTCACCAAAGCCTTGGGATTCCTGCGCCTTGAGATCGGCGATTACCAACTCCGTGAGGTTCGGCACATCCGGGCGCTGGAGTTTGGAGAGCAACGCCCGGCGTTGTTGCGGATTGAGCGCCACCTTGTTGCGGACCAACGACTCCAAGGCTCCTTGGGACATTTCGCTCAACGATGGGTCGTTGATGAGAGCATGCCGTTCGAACACCTCCCGGCCCACCAGCTGCGGGTCGAGCACGCTTGGCAGGTCCGGCTTTTGGTCGCGAACCTCCCGCTGGTGGTTGTGAGTCACGTTGAGCTGGCGCTTCAAATAGTCTAACGTCTGTTGGGGCGTGGCATCGTAGTCGAGCAGCGCCTGACGGTTCTCGATGATGCGGCGGCGGGCGACCTCGTCGGGGAAGCGCTTGCGCCACTGGCCCATGAACTCGTTGAACTTGGCCACATTGCGGGCGCTTTGATAGTGGAGGCAGTGGAAAAAATAGTAGTCATCGCTGCCGGGCACGAGTTCGCCCAAGGCTTTTTCGCGGTCGGGCGCGAGGGCGAACCGCTCGATGAAGCCGATCTCATTTTCCGCGCGCAGGGTCGGTGGCAGGGCAAAGGCGGCAACCATGGCGGCTGCGGCTAACAAGGTTGAAATCAACGGACGGGGTTTCATGGCTGGAGCGGATTGGTTAGAGATGCCGGAACGGGCTGTTGCCGGGCTGCCGGCATGCACTGGGCGGCACACAAGTGTGACACCCAGCAAGCAGACACGCGGAGGGCTGGTTTCTTGGATAAATTGGCAAATCATTGACATTGACGCGGCAACCGCCGAGTTGCCATCTCTCATTGCTTAGCTGAAACTTGGGCACTTTATACCAACATGCCAAGAAGAAACCGGAGGGATTGCCGGATTCTTGGGCGGCGGGCGTTCGGCGAGCTCAGCCGAGCTGCAGCATGCCCGCGCCACAGTGGACCGGGCATATTGCCCGGATTTTTCGTCCGCTTCACCTCTCCTTCCGCGTCTCTGCGTCAAACTCTGCCTCTTCCCCCACCCTCGCCCCCCCCGCGTTGTCACCAACGCGCCTACGAAGAAAATCCTAAATTCTAAATTCTAAATTGTTTGGCTGCAGGCGTCTACCAAGGTCAAACGCCATGTTTATTTATTTACGGCTCCTTACCGCCGCCCCAGTGGATGATGCCGTTGCCATCGAGCCAGCCGAGCTTGTTCAACAGGATGGAAGGCGGACAAAAGCCGGTGAAGACCGACTGGATGAGATTGACGCCGGCAAAGGCTGGCAGCAGCAACCACCACTGGCTAACAAAATAAGCCATGGCGGTGCCGAGGAGGACGAGCGAACCGGCGAGCAAGCGGATGAGAGACTCGATTTTCATGATGTGTGAGGTGAACTTCACTGGTGAAGATGCAAGGACTCCGCCTACTTCGTGGTGATTGTCACTGGTTCCGCTTGAAGGCCCTCCGCGCTGGCTTTGAGACGGATCTCGCCGGGGCTGCGGGTGGCTTTGATCACCGCCAGGCACAAGCCGTGAAACGCCTTGTGCTTGGTAGCCTTGAACGGTTCGTGGTTGGTCGGGTCGCCGTTGTCGACACCGGCGACCGTGCCCGGCCCCTCAAGACCGAAGCTGATAGCATTGTCGGCGTTCGGGCAGAGGTTGCCGTCCTTGTCCACGACGCGCACCTCAACATACGATAGATCCGCGCCATCGGCCGCAATCTGCGTGCGGTCCGGGCGGACAATGAGCTTGGCGGGCTCGCCTGCGGTGTGCACTTCCTCGGTGATCGTCTTGCCGCCTTTCTTGCCGACGGCTTTCAGCACGCCGGCTTCATAAGGCACTTTCCATTCCAAGTGCAAACTCTTGCTGTCCTTGAAATCTTTGCTGCCCAGCGACTTGCCGTTGAGGATCAACTCAACGGATTCCGCATTGGTGAAGCACCACACCGGGATTTCCTTGCCTTCAAAGCCCTTCCAGTTCCAGTGCGGCAGCAGGTGCACGACCGGCTTGTCAGTCCACTGACTTTGATAGAGATAGTAGCGGTCCTTGGGAAATCCGGCCAGATCGATGATACCGAAGTAAGAACTGCGCGACGGCCAGTGATAGGGCGTCGGCTCGCCGATGTAGTCGAAGCCGGTCCACACGAACTCACCCGCCATCCACGGCGCGTTCTTGATAAACAACAGGCTTTCCTCGGCCGTGCAGCCCCAGTTGGGGCGGTCCAGATCATAAGATACGCATTGGTTGTTAGGGCGCATGTTCATTTCCACCTTGCCATCGGGTTTGAGTTCCAACCCGTATTCGCCGCGCGTGCTGAGCGCCGAGGAGGTCTCGGCGGCCACCAGCAACTTGCCCTTCTGTGCCTGGTATTGGTCGGTGAAATAATTTATCCCTGTCACATCCAGCGCCTTGACAAAACCATTGGCGAGCGCCGGGCCCATTTTGTTGACGCCGGAGGTAACCATGCGCGGCGGGTCTTCGCGGTGGCAGATATCGGCCAGGCGTTGGGCCATTTCCCCGCCTTGGGGCTTGTCCTGCTCCTTGATCTCATTGCCGATGCTCCACAGGATAATACTCGGATGGTTGCGGTCGCGATGCAGCATGCTCACCAGATCCCGCTCACTCCATTCATCGAAAAACCGCTTGTAGCCGAATTTCATCCCGCTCTTGGGAATGATCCATTCGTCAAAAATCTCGTCCATCACCACCATGCCCATGCGGTCGCACAAATCTAACAATTCAGGAGTTGGCGGGTTGTGGCTGGTGCGGATCGCGTTGCAACCCATGCCCTTGAGGATCTCCAACTGGCGTTCGATGCCGCGGCTGTTCACGGCCGCGCCGAGGCAGCCGAGGTCGTGGTGTTGGCACACGCCCTTGAGTTGCACGCGCTTGCCGTTGAGCAGAAATCCATTATCTGCGGTGAACTCGAGCGTGCGAATCCCCAGCGGCGTGGTGTAGCGGTCCACCAGACGCTCGCCGACGCGCACCTCGGAGACCACCTGATAGAGATAGGGATCCTCGGTTGACCAACGCCGCGGGCCAGCCACCTTGAGGGTGTGTGCAAACTCGGTTCCGGCACCGGCGGCAACGGCTTCGCTGGTCTGTTGTTCGGCGACCTTCTTGCCGGCGGCATCGACGATGGCCGTGGTCAGGGTCGCCTTGGCGCCATCCTTGCCGTCATTGCGCACCTGCGTGCGGACCTTGACCGTGGCGGACGCCTCGAGCACCTCCGGGGTGGTGACATAAGTGCCC
>JBAXOF010000041.1:0-21518 GCA_037133375.1 Verrucomicrobiota bacterium
ATTGAAAAAATCGTCCGCGCCCCCAAAGATTACGACCCCGCGCTTGGTGCCTGAGTTGGCACCCGTGCCGCGGCGTCCGCATATCCCGCTCCTGCGCCGGTCCGCGGTCCGCTGGCTGCTGGTGCTGGCGGCATGTTGGGCGCTTGCCTTGTTAGGTCCGCTGTCCTGGCTGATGGTTCCCGCAGTATTCATCGCGGTGTGGCGCGCCGTCCGCCGGCGCGCCTGGGTGGCGCTTGCGTTGCTGGTGATTCTTAACCCGTTGAGCGCGGTTGGCGGTGGCGGGCTTGTAACCTATCTGGGCGGCGCACCCGCGCTGCGGTCGCGCGATCTAACCACCCTGGAAGCATCCAACCTGGATCGGGCCACCCGGTGCTTCCGCCGCGGCGTTTGCCTTGTGCCGGGCAACGCGTGGCTTTTTATCCACACCCACAACGCCGCCGTGCAACTCATGCACCGTGCCTTTGGCACGCCGTCAAAGGCGTATGACGGCACGTATCCGACCCAGCAGGAAGCCCTAGCCTTCATGGCCAACGCCTTGCTCACCCCGGTGGACGAATTTCAAAAAGGCTGGTTTCTAGCTGATGGGGAAATCATTCGCTTGCAACCCTCCGTTGTCGAGGGCCTCGGGCGGCTCACTGGCTTGAAAAATGATACGACGACCCCTGTGCGGGCCCGGGTCTATCAGGGCCGCTGCGTGATCGTGCGGATGTCCCGGATGGCCGATCCGGCGAATCCGGGGCACGGCCTCGCTGCGGATTTTATCGTTCTCATCGACAAGCGCCATCCGCGACCCTTCGCTTTCTATCAGCTCACGGGCACCCCCGCGCCAGCCGCACCTCCCGTGACGTATCTGGAATGAGACGCCTTCTCCGCATTCTCCACGACACTCATAGAGCGCTACAATTCATTCCTGCAGGGCGTTGTAGTGGCGGTCTGTGACCGTCGCTGGCGAATGCGTGGCATGGGCAAATGGCAGTCTGCTTGTCCGGCATCGCTCGGAGAGTCGCGCCGGATGACCGTCGGAACCCCATGCCGGGTCCGCGTGAATCGTCCAAATCCAACAATCCTCCGTCACTATTCCCCTTGACAGTACATCCTTCTGTGTGCATACATATCGCCATGGAAACGAGAGTATTCAAGAATGGCAACTCGCTGGCCGTCAGGCTTCCAAAAGGCTTGGAACTGCCATGCGGAAGGGTGTCAATACGTCGTGATGGCCGCAAGCTGGTCATCGAAGAGGTGACGGCAACCGGTTGGCCGCGGGACTTTTTCGAGTGCGTGCGCATCTCCCGCAAGGACTTTGGCCGGGAGCTTGCCACTTACCGGGAGAAAACGCTGTGAACCGACTGCTTGACACCAATGTCTGCATCGATGTTCTGCGCGGCCGCAAGAAGGTCGTCGAGCACCTTGCCGCGTGCGCACCAAAAGAGTGCTATATCTCGGTCATCACCGAATTCGAGCTTTTCCAAGGTGCCGACCGGGCGCCTGCGGACCATCGCAAGGAAGAGTTCGCCAAAGTGTCGCGCTTTGTCGCAGCACTGCGCATCTTGCACTTTGACTCCGAATGCGCCCGGATTGCCGCCCGCATTCATGCCGAACTCCTCAACCATGGAACGCCAGTGAGCATCACCGACGTCTTCATCGCCGCCACCGGACTGCGCCATGGATGGACGGTCGTGACGAATAATGCGCGGGACTTCCGGCGGATTGACGGGCTGCATCTCGAAGATTGGCGTTGAGCCGCCTCCACCCAAACGGTTCATTACCAAGTGTTATGTCGAAGGCCGCCTCAAATCTAACGAAATTACCTCAGCGAAATGGTTTGGTTCCGCATGCTGGCTCCGGGTCAAAAAAAGGGGTCAGTCCAGAATGGCGCTAACTTAAGGATTTGGGGCGGTTTCTATGGCCTTGATACACCATCGAGTGTCGATGTTGGGTTAGAAGTTGATAATTCTTAGGGCGTCGCTTTTTCGCCCGCGGCTCCTCTCGGTCAGGTCGCGAGGGGACGAGATCCTTGGCAATGATTTTGAACATGGCATCAAGCAAAGTCTGTTGCTTCTTCGGCTTCCCGCGCAGGGTTTCCAGACTGGCACTCCAATGACGGAGGGTGTCGGAGTTTCCCTTGAAGCTGACCCGGGTTAAATCCACCTGATGGTCGATGGCTGCCTGTTGCATAAGCGCTCGCACGAGATTATAGGCAATGGCGTGCATCATGACTTCTTTCTCCACCATGTCGGGAGTTTGGCAACTGAGCACGTCCATGCCCAGGGTGATTTTGATCTCCTTGAAATGAAGTTCCACGCTCCAACGCTGAAAGTAGAGTTCGCCAAGTGACTCGATCGGATAGGCCAGCGGATCGAGCAACGTGGTGACGAGGCAGATGACCTGCGTGCGATGACCACGTGCTGCAACGACGAGTTTCACATGACGTAAGGTCATTGTTTTCGGCAGTGAGTCGAAGTCTTCCTGCGAGCAGCCCTTGGGCCGCTGGGCGGGTTTGGTCCAAGTGATGAGGCGGTCTCCCTTGCCGATTTTCGTGCCCTTGCGGAAATCCACTTTGCGCACTGCGGTGAGGCGCATGAGCGCGTCCACCCCCGCACGCGACATCTGCCAGAAGGAGTTATAGGAACAGAAGCTGCGGTCTGCCAGCAGGATGTCGCCTTGCTCCAGGAAGCCCAGCAGGCGGCGAAACATGACGCTCTCATGCACATGGATGTTATCCAATCGTCACGCTGGTCAGACTGGAGCAACCGGTGAATGTACGGTCTGGATGCTGACTCCGTATCCAGGCAGAATGACCTGGCTCGGACGGCTCACTCTCCCCCCCGCGTTCTCACGAAACGCGCCTACCAAGAAAATCCTAAATTCTAAATCAATCAGTTCTTCTCAGTGGTTGTCTTGCTCCGCTTCACCTCAATCCCCCGCGTTCTCACCAACGCGCCTACCAAGAAATAGAGCGTGCCCTTGTCTCCCCCGTAGGCTAATTAGTTAGAATGCGGGCGGATGACTCCGCATCCAGGCAGGATGACCTGGCTCGGACCGCATGCGGGGGCGCCGCAGAATCTAAAGCAAGGTGTCATGCCCCCTTGACGCTGCTGGGGCGCTCATCTACGGTCACGGCATGCCCGTTGATGATCGCACGGGACTCTGAGCGCCGGAGTACACTGCCCCACCTCCAACACCTAACCCTAACAAACATGCAACGTTCCACAATGGCCTTGGCCACCGCCCTGATTTGCCACACCGGCCTGGCCATGGCCAAGGACGCTCCGGTCACCCTAGAGTCGCTGTTGCGGGAAATGATCGACCCCGCCGCAGTCGCGCGCTGGCCGCAACCGGAATACCTGTGCAAGCAGGACGGCAGCTATGATCGGGAGGCGAAGACGCCCAACGACCAATCGAAATGGTATGCCAACGGCGATAATATGGAAGGCATGCACCAAGCCGCGAAGTGGGAAGACCACCAAGGCCGCCCGGAGTGCGTGCTGCTCGACGTCGAAGGCCCGGGCGCGGTGGTTCGTTTCTGGACCGGCGGTGCCGATCCCAAGGGCAAGGTCCGCTTCTACCTCGACGGGGCCGACGCGCCAGCGCTCGAGGCACCGCTGTATGAGTTGTTAGGAGGCCGGGACATTGTGCCCAAGCCGCTGGCGATAGAGAACTCCGGCAAGGCGACCAACCTCTATCTTCCCGTGCCCTACGCCAAACACTGCAAGATCACCTATGACGAGGGTCGTCCGCCCGGCCCGCCGCCCGGGCGTTGGTATAACATCGAGTATCGCGTCTATCCGGCAGGCACCGCCGTCGAGCCGTTCACGATGGAAAAATTCAAAGCGCTGCAACCGTTGGTGGCCGAGGTTGCCAAGACGCTGGCCGAACCGCCCGTCGTCAGCGGCGGCAAGACGCTTGTGTTAGACCAGTCGATAGCACCGGGCAAGGAGGGCTTGCTTGAATTACCGGCTGGCAACAAGGCCATCCGTGAACTCACCATGGCGTTGGGAGGCCTGCCGGTCGCCGACCTTCAGCGCGCCTTGCGCAGCACCGTGCTGCGCGCCAGCTTTGATGGCGAGGAAACGATCTGGTGTCCGCTGGGGGAATTTTTCGGCAGCGGTGTGGGTCTCAACGAGCTTCAAAGCTGGACCCGCACAGTGGGCAAGGATGGCACGCTGACCTGCCGCTGGGTGATGCCCTATCAAAAATCCGCCAAACTCACGGTGGTCAACCTCGGGCAGAGTGATATTCACTGCAAGCTACAGGCCAAGGTGGACGCATGGAAATGGGATGAGCGTTCGCTCTATTTTCACGGCACCTGGCGCTATCAGAATGGGATTGCCACCCGCCCGTTCAGCGACTGGAACTATTTGCAGGCGACCGGTCGCGGGATCTACGTTGGCGACACGCTGGCGATCTGGAATCCGAACGGTAAATGGTGGGGCGAAGGCGACGAGAAAATCTGGGTGGACGGGGAAAGTTTTCCGTCCCATTTCGGCACCGGCAGCGAGGATTACTATGGCTACGCCTGGGGCAATCCAGCGCTCTTCCAAGGGCCGTTCTGCAACCAGCCGCGCGCCGGCCAAAGCAACAAAGGCCATACCACCAACACCCGCACCCGCTCGCTGGATGCCATCCCGTTCACCCGCACGCTCAAGCATGATATGGAAATCTGGCATTGGGCCGGTTGCCAGGTGACCTACAGCGTGGCCACCTATTGGTATGCCGCCCCCGGCACCACCCACAACCGCACGCCCCAACCGGAGGGCGCAACGGCCGACATCGAGGGCGCACCCAAGAGCCTGCCCGGCGCCATCGAATGCGAGCGGATGATAATCCTAACATCATCCCCGGGCATCGCCACCCTGATGCAGACCGGTGTTTCGTTAGGCGGGCGGAGTTGGAGCGGCGACGCCCAGTTGCTGGTGCAGGCGAAACAACCCGGCGATTTTGTCGAGTTGCTGGTGGCTGAAAACGTGCAGGGCCCGCAAAAGCTCACACTGTATGCCACCAAGAGCTATGATTTCGGCACCCTGCGCTTCTCCGTCAATGGCAAACAGGTCGAGCCCGACTGGGATGCTTATGCGCCGCAGGCTGCTCTAACAGGATCAATGGCTCTGGGCACCTTTGAGCCCAAGGATGGCAAGATTCTCATGCGGGTGGAAGTCACTGGCGCCAACCCGGCCGCCAAGGGCACCAAATCGTTCTTCGGACTGGATTGCGTGGTGATCGACAAACCCTAAGCGCCAAGCCGGTCCCAGGCAGCCCAAAATTGGCGGGTCTGTTCCGGGTCCGGGAGGAGTTCTAACAATGTAGTAGTCTCGGCCGTCTCGCAAAACAGATCAAAATCATCGGGCGTGCGAACGCGCAGATGATGCATGCCCCAGAGGGTGGCGAAGCCGGCAAGATCGGCGGCTTGCGGATTGGTCATCCACTCGGCAGCGCGCGGACTCATGGCGTGCAGGCGCGGCAGGCGTTCGAAGATTTTGCCGCCGCCATTGTTGATGACGGCCAGCACGCGGCCGCGACATTGGATCTGGCTGAGCACAAACGCTCCGGCCAAGTCATAGAGCGTGGTCAGGTCGCCGAGCAGCGCCCATGATTCGGTTAGATCGGCGGACCAGCCGAGCCAGGTGCTGATTTGGCCGTCGATGCCATTGGTGCCGCGGTTGGCGCGCACGGAGGGGACCGGACAATCGGTTTGGGCGAAGAGGTTCCATTCACGGATAGGCATGCTGTTGCCGAGGAACAGGCCGCCGCCCAGCGCGACATATTGGGAGAGCGTGCGCAGCAGCGACGGCTCGCTGTCCGGATAGGTTTCCAACAATTCATCCGTCATGGCGGCACGCCGCGAACATTGCGGCAGATAATCGAGCGCGTCGCCGGTATTCTCAATCTCGCCGAGTGCCGCCAGGACCCGGACCAGCGACCCGCGGATGACGTTGGACGGACGCGCCAGCCCGGGCAGACCGTTGCGGCAAACCGACCACACCGAGATGTGTGTTAGATTCTCGAGGTCGCGCCAGAAGCGACCACTCGGAACGTCGCCGAGGCGCAGAATGCGGCCCGGCGGGCGGGCCTGTAGCAGGCGGTCACCATCGGGCAGTGCCAAGCGGTGCAGCGCTTCGCGCAAGCCGCTGGTGGCTTCGGCGATGACAGGGGCACCCAGCGCCTGGCAGAAATGCAACACATCCTCCCGCTCGTCGGGCTCCAAGCCGCCGACCATCACCACCAAACCCAGATACGCATCCGCCCGCAACCAGCGGGCGAGAGTCGCGACATTGACACGCTCGTGAGTTGCCTTGAACTCGCCAGCTTCCGCGTCGGCGAGGGATTCGTCGCCGAATTCCAATGACTCCTCCAACTCGACATTCAAGTGCAACGGTTGGTTTCCATCCCAACCCGCGAACCCTCCGGCAAACGCATACTGGCCGAAGAGTCCCGGTTGCACGATGGCTTGCGGGGCACCGCTGCCGCGAAAGGCGGCGGGCCGGTCGGCCGTGATGGCTACGAGCGGTCTATTTTGATAGAACGCCTCGATGACGGCCGGCAACAATTCCGCAGCGGCGGTGCCGCTGGTGGTGACGACAGCACAAGGAGTGGCGGTTTCCATGGTGCGGCCGAGGGCGAAATAGCCGGCGCTGCGTTCTTCGAAATGCCGCCACACGCGCGCCACACCCGCCAGTTCCGCCCGTGCCAGCGCTTCCAGCAGCGTGGCATTGCGCGCACCGCCACAGACGACAAACTCCGTCACTCCCGCCTTGAGACAGGATTTCACCACTTCCAGAGCTGCATGCCACGCGTTCACCCCGTCTTGCTAGACGATCCGGGCAGGCGCGTCAACTTCACAGTTCCTGAGCTCGGTCGGAATCCAGGCGTTCGGCGAGCTCAGCCGAGCTGCGGAATGCCCAATACTGTTGCCGTAGCCCATTACGAGGTAAAGCCGCAGGCACCGCGACAAGCGTTGGGCACAATAGTCAAAGACAATCAGGAGGTTTGAACCCGAACTCCGAAGTTGAAATCAGTGATTAATCTAACCGAATATATGGTTGAACTTCGGTTTTCAGGTTGAAACTTGGCGGCCTGCCAGCTGTCTGTTAGAAATTCCTGGTGAGTTTGGCGGCGGTGAGGGTCCGCCAACCGCCGTAGAGAACAAACACTTCATTGCCCAGTTGCAAAGCCTTGATCCGTCCGGCCACCTGACGGCTTGTGCCACAATTTTCATTGTCGCAATAGACGATAACCTTGGAGCCATCCAGCATGCGGCCTGCGACTTCCGCTTCCAAGGCCTGCATGTTTTCGTTAGGATCAAGATTCCATAACAGCGCCCCTGCCATGCCATTGCGCACCCAGACATCGCGTGGCCGGGCATCCACCCATAACACTTTGCCCCGCCACTCGCCCAGCACGCGCTCCAGACAAACCTCGTCGGCTTGCAGCTTGGCTGGGTCACAGCGCACTGCCCGCTCCGGCGGGCCCTTCACCCAGTAGGTGGTGGCGGCTGCCGCCAGCGCGAGCGCCAGCACGCCCGCGAGTTGGGCCCACGCCTTCATGGGTTCGGCGGAGGTTCCTTGCGGACCACGGCAAACGCCTGCAACACTTTGTGGCGCGGGATTTCACAATCCGTTTCCACCCGGATGATTGCCAACCCGGGGTCCTTGGTATTCGTGGGAGTTACTAACAATTCATAGTGTTTACCCTCCGCTAGAGTGTTCACCTCAACCTTGAAGTTTTCCGAGGTGCAGGTGGTCCCCACAATCCTGATCGGTTTGTCATAGGCCATGGTGATGTCGATTTTGCGGGTTTCCGGCGGGCCGTCGATCGTCCATTTGAGGGTTTTTTCATTCATCACGACGAGCACCGGGATGTGCACCCTTACGGTTAGAACCTGTGATGGCTTGTCCTCGGGATCCTTGTCAAACCACAGCACCACGGTCTTATCGACCACGCCGGCGAAGTTGCCCATTTCAAAGGTGGCACGGATTACCCCGCCTTCGCCCGGTGCGTAGGACAATTTGCCATCGCTCACCTGCACGGAGATGCAGGCGCAGACCTTGTCAAACTTGGCGATAGTGACTGGCTTGTCCGATTTGTTCTCGAACTTGAACTCTGCCACCACCGTCTTGGCATCCGTGGGCGCGTGGATTTCCATCAACTCCTGCTCGAAGACGAGACCTCCCGCGTGCAGGAAACCCACCATGGCCAACCAGGAGAAAATCGCAGTGCGCATGGGCGGAGGCTAATGCGGGGGTTTGTCCGCGGCAAGCGAAACCGCAATGATGAGCCGTCCGCCGCGCCACTCCGGGCCCAATACCAGCAGCGGCCGGTCTCCTTCTAACAAAACATCCGTCTTCAAAATCTTTTTGCGGCTCAGCCAGAGTTCCAGATCCAGGCGGGTGGCTTTTTCGGTGGGGCGGCTGCGGGCCTCGAAGCGCACCAGCACCTCATCGGACGGCTTGAGTGGCTGCGCCCAGTTTTCGTAGCTACGGAACAGCGGTTGGATGTCCTCGCCCAACAGGCGGTATTGTTTGAAGCGGAGTTTTTGCTCGGTGCGCAGGCGTTTTTCAACCGCTGCCGCCACCACCTTTGCTTTGGGGCCACTTGCCGCCACATCCCCGTCGGTCGCGAAATACACCGTCACATTGACCTTGCCCACCACGGTTTTGCCGGGATCACCCTGGGCGCGGACCAACTCCGGAAGGAGCCATGCCGCCGCTGGAACTAACAAAAAAAGGCAGATCCGGCGGGTCACTACAGCATCTCCATGTTGGGGGTGGTTAGCCATTGCGCGGTGGCGTCGCGGGTGCGCTTCAAGGCCGCCGTATCAGAAAAATCCAGAGCATCCGGAATGGCGTCCACCCCTTCCAAGACAATCACCGTGGCGGCGGCATCCGTGCCGGAAATCCACTCCGCATCCACTCCGTGCTCGGGTGTATAAACTGCGGGTGCCTGCACCATCAGCGGTGCCGGAGTGGAATGGGCAAGCGTCACTCCGTGCGTCACTGTGCCGGTCTTGGTCCCCACCCAAAAGGCCAGAGCCATGCCGGCGGCGGCCGTGGCAGGCATCCACCAGGCATGCCGGAAAAACACGCTGGGACGCTGCGCCGCTGTGTTGGAGGTCAGCTCGCGGATGGCCTTGGCGATCCGGTGGTTGAAAAATTCCGGATAGGGAGGGTCGAGCACGGCGGGCAGAGTCGCCGCGAGGGTGGTCCGCAAACCGCGCAGGTCCTTGCGTTGAGCGAGGTAATCCGCGTTGCCATGAATGGCGGCCTCGAAGGTAGCGAGTTCCGCGCCTTCCAATTCATCGTTAAGCCAGCGGGCGAGGGTGGCTTCATCTGGCATCGTATTCATTTTTGAGCAGGGTTTGGAGTTTTTGACGGGCGTAAAACAGCCGGCTCATCACCGTGCCGATCGAACTGCCCATCACTTCGGCGATTTCCTTGTAGGCCAGGCCTTGCACATCTTTGAGCAGCACCACTTCGCGGTGCTCGGGAGAAAGTCTGGCCAGTGCCGCCTCGATCTTCACCCGCAATTCGCCGTGAGCCATGGCTTCATCCGGGGCTTGTCCGGCATCGGGTGCGGTCACCGCCGCCGGGTCGATCCGGTTGCGCTCGAATATCTCGTCGTTGAGTTCGCCCGCGCTTTGAAATTTGCGTTTGCGCGACCAATCATAGACAACATTGTGGGCGATCCGATAGAGCCAGGTGGAAAACCGTGCCTTTGCCTCAAAGCGTGGCAAGGCCTGCCACGCCTTGATGAAAACCTCTTGTGCGAGATCCCAGGCGTCGGCTTCTTGATGGATCATGTTGCGAATCATGGCGAATATCCTTCCCCGGTGACGGGTGACCAAGATGTCGTAGGACCGCATGTCACCCGCTTGGGCTCGCGCGACGTGCCGGGCATCATCGTCTGGATCATCCTGCGAGTCATCCAGGGCGACCGGCCCGACCGATCCCACCGGGCGCTTGGACGAGATGTCGCTGGATTTATTCATTATTCGCGAAAGATTGTGCGGGCACCCGGAGGAATTTTCCCGCTCCCAGGCGCGTCACACGGCCAAGCTGCCCGAACCGGCCACCCGCGGCAATCCGGAAATGCCGGCAGGCACTTGAACCCACAGGCAGCGGAATGCTGGCCATGCCCACTGCGCGCCAATTTCCGCTCCAGAGTGGACAGGCGGGATTCTCTGCGCTACCCCTGAGTGCAGCATGCCTGATTTCTCCCTTGAAGACGCGCTGCGCGCCCGCGGCATGACCGTGGTTGCCGGGGTGGATGAGGCCGGCCGCGGGCCGCTGGCGGGGCCGGTGGCGGCTGCGGCGGTGATTTTGCCCGGCGCTTTCTTGTGCCCCGGCCTGGACGACTCGAAGAAACTCAGCCCGCGCAAACGCGAGGCGATCTATCAATTTATAACCGCCGACCCACGGGTGGTGTGGTCGGTCGCGCTGGCATCCGCTGTGGAAATCGACGCGCTCAACATCTTGCGGGCGACCCATTTGGCGATGCGACGGGCGGTGGCCGGGTTGGCGGTGGTGCCGGACTATTGTCTGATCGACGGCCTGCCGGTGCGCGGGTTTGCGTGGCCGCACGATGGCATCGTCAAAGGCGACGGTCGCTCGTGCTCGATCGCGGCAGCCAGCATCATCGCCAAGGTCACCCGCGACCGCCTGCTGCGCGATTTGGATGCGGAATTCCCACAATACGGCTTTGCCAAACACCAGGGATATGGCACAAAGCAGCATCTTGAAGCGCTTCGGATTCACGGCCCTTGTTGCCACCATCGTAGCTCGTTTGAGCCCGTCGCTCAACTCACCCTGCCGTTTGACCGGGCCTGATGGCCAGGCGCGCGACCGCCAGTGGTTGGGTCGCTATGGTGAACGTGTCGCCGTCGCTTGGTTGCGTGCCAATCACTGCCAGATCCTGGCCAAAAACTTCCGCAACACGCGCCGCGGTCGGCGCACCGGTGAAGTCGATATCATTGCCCGCGACCAGCGCCTGTTGTTATTTGTCGAGGTGAAAACCCGCCATGAGGACAGCCGGGTCCGCCCGTTGGCTGCGGTCAATAAGGACAAACAACGGCTCATCGAGCGCGGTGCCAACGACTGGCTGCGGCGTTTGGGCACGCGCCAACTGCCGTGGCGATTCGATGTGATCGAGGTCTTCGTCCAAGACGGCAAGCCGCCGCGCGTCAACCGGGTGCGCGACGCGTTCTAGCCAGGGTCGCCAGAGGCATGGATCGGAGAACTCCACATTCAGATGACGGCAATACAATGGACGCGCTGGAGTTCTAAGGTCTGAAACACTGTGGTTATTACACACCTTTGCTAACACACTTCGACACGCGACCGGTTGATGGCGTCGATGAGTTGGCGCAAGCGGCCGAAGTCGCGGCGTTGGTGGCGGAACACCAGGCGCGGCAGAGCGGCCATTTCCGGCTCGTCATTCTCCTCTTCGAGCGCGCCATGTTGTGTCATGTTGCCGGCTTTGATGAGATCGGCGAATTCCTGTTGCAGGCGCTCGGGTTCGCCGGTGGCCAGTGGGGTCATGAGGCGCATGACAAGCTTGTCGCCGACATAGCGATAGGAATGGAACACCCGATAGAACCCGGTGATTTCGGCCACGGCTTCCTCGATGTCATCGGTGACCTTGAAAAGTGATAGGTCGGCTTCCGCAATGAGCGCGAGGCGCAGCAGATGCTCGCGGATGAACTGGGCCCAGAATTTCCAATAGGTGCCACCCTTGGCATCGATGAGCACGATCGGATGGATCGCGGATTTGCCGGTTTGAATCAGGGTAAGCGACTCGAACACCTCATCCATCGTGCCAAAGCCGCCGGGGAAGCCGACCAAGGCATCGCTTTCCTTGACGAAGCTAAGCTTGCGGGTGAAGAAATAGTTGAAAGCGACCAGTTTGTCGTCGCCGGCGATGAACTCATTGGCCACTGCTTCAAAGGGCAGCACGATGTTGAGGCCGAAGCTTTCGGCGCGGCCGGCACCCTCGTTGCCGGCGGCCATGATGCCGGGGCCGGCACCGGTGATGGTCATGAATTTCTCCTCACGCATGCGGCGGGCGAACGCGACGGCAGCCTTGTATTCGGGTTCATCCGGACGGGTGCGGGCGGAACCGAACACGGACACCTTGCGGATGTTGCGCCAGGGTTTGAACACCTCTTCCGCGCGCCGCATCTCCTTGAGCGTGCGGTTAAACAACTTGAACTCGCCGGCCGCGATGTCCATGCGGGCGGTGCGGGCACTGGTCGTGAGCATCTCCACTAACAACTGTGGGTCGCGCACACCAGGGATGCTGGCGGCTAGTTCCTCAATCCGTTGATCCACCGCCGGATCGCCGGTGGATCCCGCAAACGAACGCTTCCGTCCCGGGCGCACCATTCCGGCGGTGAAATCGCGTTCCACCGGCACGGCGGAGGGGTCTAGCGAATTGGCCATGTCAAGATATTGGGGGGATAGGGTCAGAAATCCAAGGAGGAAATGACCGCGCGGACAGAAACGTGGGCAGGATGCCCACGCTCCTTGATGTTGGGCATCATCACGCCCAACACCGGCGCACTTCCTCGGCGATGACGCGCAAGCCGTCGCGGACGGTGGCCTCGTCCATGGCGTAGGAGATGCGCAGGCATTCGTGGCGATGCGGCCACTCCGGTGCAGTGTCGCCGAAGAAAAAGTAATGACCGGAGACGACGAGCACGCCGCGTTGTTTGAGCCGTTCGTAGAGTTGGCGGGAAGTGATGGGCAGGCCTGGAAACCACAGCCATAGGAATAAGGCACCCTCGCTGCGGTGCATGAACCATTCGAAAGCCTCGCCGAATTCCTCTAACACCGCCTGCCGCGCCAGGCGGCATTTGGCCTCGTAAAACGGCCTTACCACCTCGCGGCTGAGGCGCAGGATTTCGCCGGACTCGAGCAAGGGCAGGATGATTTGTTGGCCGATGTTAGGGTTGGCCAAGCCGATGATGGCGCTCATTGAGCCGAGCGCGCGGATGATGTCGGGCGGGCCGATGACGATGCCGGTGCGGGTGCCGGGCAGCCCGAGTTTGGATAGGCTGAGAGTGAGGATGACGTGCTCGTCCCAATACGGGGTGGCGTCGGTGAAGATGATGCCGGGAAACGGCGCGCCGTAGGCATTGTCGAGAATGAGCGGGATGCCGTGGGCCTTGGCCAAGGCCGATAAACGTGAGATTTCCTCGTCGGTTAGGACATTGCCGGTGGGGTTGGTCGGGCGCGACGCGCAGATGGCGGCAATGTCCGGGGTGATCTCGAGTTTGGCGAAATCCACGCGGTATTTGAACTCGTGCGGGCCGGTGGGCTCGATGAGCGGGATGACGGCGTGGAACAGATCGCCGGCGGCGCCTTGGTTGGCGTAGTCGATGTATTCCGGGATGAGCGGTAGCAGGATTTTGCGGCGGGAGCCATCCGGCATTGGCCCGGCCAGCAGGTTGAAGAGAAAATAGAACGCGGTTTGGCCGCCGCTGGTGGCGGCGATGTGGTCCGGGCCGATGTCCCACCCGAAGGTGCGGCGGAACAAGCCGGCCACCGCTTCCAGAAAGCGCGGATTGCCGCGCGGTGGGTCGTAAGACGTCAGGGCGCGGTCGAGGCCGCCGGGCTCATCCAACAATTCCAGCAGGCGGCGACGCCAGACGGCGTTGATTTCCTGGATGCGGGCGGGTTGACCGCCACCGAGTATTTTGAGGTCCGCTTCGCTGCTGGCCAGGGCATGACCGAGGTCGTCCATCAGTTCTTCGATGCCGCTGCCGCATCCGAGGTGACGGCCGACTTGGGAAAATTTGTCATTCATGCGCGAGTGTCGGTTGACCGGCGGGAGTTAGCCTCTATAGTGGCGAGGCAAACATCAACCCCCAAACCATCATGACCCTCCAAGCTGGCGATACCGCCCCTGACTTCACCCTCGTGACCAAAACCGCCGAAGGTCCGCAGCTCGTCAAATTGAGCGAGCAGATCGGCAGCGCCAACATTGTGCTGTTGTTTGTGCCGATGGCCTTTACCGGCGTGTGCACCAAGGAGTTCTGCGATGTTTCCTCGGGTATCCTTGAATACGTCGGGCTGGATGCCAAGGTGTTCGGCATTTCCGGCGACAATCCCTTTGCCCAGGCCGCATGGGCGGAGAAGGAAGGCATCCGCTTTCCATTGCTCAGCGATTACGAGCACGCAGTGGCCAAAGCCTATGGCGTTGCTTACGACCAATTCCTGCCGGAAGCTAACCTCATCATGGGCGGCGTGGCCAAGCGCTCGGCCTTTGTCATCGATAAAAAGGGCGTCATCCGTTACGCCGAAGTCCAGGACCATCCCAAGGATCTGCCGGACTTCGAGGCCGTTAAAGCCACTCTCCGCGCGCTCTGAGCGCAAACTTCAGGGCTTGATCACGCACGGATGAGCCCGCTCTGACCTGATAGGTCAAGACCCGCCGACCCGATCTGGGACGGTGGGTTTTTTTGTGCACATGGCATGGCAATTAAGACCGCATTGAGTTTGCGGTTAGGCTGCGTGCAGAGTTGTTGAAGGTGAGGTGTGTCTATACCAAAGCATAACTATACGTTGTTCCTAGAACACCGCTTCATGCTACTTGAATTCATTTGAAAAATGATTCGAGTGTAAACTGTTAGCCAAGATTGTGACTGAAAAATTATCAATTCCGTGGCGGGAAGTCCTGGGTCAGTGTGTGACTCAGGTGTCCGGCCACACCTTCTAATACTATGAAAAATCCAGTTGGTTTTACCGCAGCGGTGCTTGCTTTGGTGGCCGCCACAGTTGTCACGGCCCATGCCCACAATCTGGACACCCGCGCCACAGGCATCAGTTTTGCACAGGATTTTCTTGCTCAGATGTCGCAGCGGGCGGCCGCCCATGAATCCCTCATGCAAGTTGGTGATGAGTTTTGGGTGGTAGCCAAGACGACGCCCGGGCCGGGGACGACCACCGGGGTGGGTGGCTACCAAACTTTTTATATTCCGTCAGGGATGCAGGTGGTGGACGTGGCTTATGTGCAGCCGAGTTCGAACGACCCGCGCGGGTTTTTTGCGATTCCAATGAAAGGGCAGTCGCCGATTGCCATCGGAGCCGGATCCATTGGTGCCAAGGTGGCCGTTGGCTTGACCGGTTATACCTATCCGGCGGCGAATGTGTTGGGCATTAATGAGGTGCCGGTCACGGCGACCGGCCTTGGTCGCGGCACCATTGCCGGGGTCTATGCCGACACCGGGATTTTCTATTCGACGGATCCGCGCACGGTGTTCAACAGCTACGGTGCAACACTCACGGGAGGCTCCCCGCCCATGATCAACAACTCTGGCGACACCGTAGGCGAGTGGGACGCGGCGAATGTCGCGGGCACCACCACTCTGGGAGTGATAAACCTGTGGGATTCCTATCAACTCCGCGCGTTTGGTCGCAAGGACGTGGCTCCTATCATCGACGCGGCGGACGGTCGTGGCAACGCTCCATGGGGGATGGCTTGTGCCGTGGCCGGTCCGCAGAGTGGCTATGCCTGGGCGTTTGATTATGCCGCCTATGTGGCTCATGGTAACAACGCCGCCGCCGTGAAATCGGCCATCGAAGTCGGTCCGTGGAATCGCATCAAGTATCCCGGCAGCCAGGTCTGCAAGGACCAGGCTGGCCTGCTCAGCACCGCTCTCGGCTATGCGGGCATTGACGCGAGCAATCTCGGATATGCGATGGCCGGCGGAGCGCTTCCCGGCACGGTCAACGCGGTGCGCTTTGCCATCGGCCAGCTTGAATTGGGCCGCTCGGAATACTCGGCGGTCAAAGTCAAAGTTCTCACCCCCACGGATGCCGCCAGCTACAAGATGTATGCCGATGCTTTCGGCGGTGATGCGGGTGGGGCTGATAATGGCAAGGACCACATCTGGCGGTATTTCGATCCTACGGTCATCACTCTTGATTCATACGTCTTGCTACAGAAGGTTGCCAAAGATCCCCTCTTGCCTCCCGGTGGTACGACTTCCTTCACCCTCACGTTTGCCAACAACGGACCGGTCGCGTTGCCCAACGTGGTGCTTACCGATACACTGCCGAGTGGGTTGGTCTATCTGAGTTCGTCGCCGACGGCGGGCGTTTCCGGCAGTGTCTTGACCTGGTCGCTGGGCACGGTCAATCCTGGTCAAATGGTGACTCTAACTGTGAATGTGAAAGCCACCGCTACTGGCACCCAGTTGAACACGGTGACGGCCACTAGCAACGGGAATTTTGTGGCTTACGCCGAAGAGACGGTGGAGGTCGGGGTGCGCGCCTTGTTGCGCGAAGTGAAAACCGTCTCGCCGTCAAGTGTAGCTCCGGGCGATCTGGTCACCTACACGATGACGGTTTTCAACGAGGGCACCGGCCCCAACGGCGTGCCCATGGTGGTGACTGATTATCTGCCGAGTGGCTTCACCTACGTATCCTTGGTTAACTCCACCATCAACGGCGCGTCCATTACTCCCACCGTCAATTCCAGCAACGCGGGCCAGCCAACCTTTACCGTCGGCACCGCACTTCAGGCGGGTAAGACGCTGGTCATTAATTTCAAGGCCTTGGTGGGATCTAACACCCATATCGGTATCTATTACAACCAAGTGGATTTGACATTTGAAGGCAAACGCATTCCGCCGATCTCCGAAGCGCCGGTCACGGTGGGCGGCGGTCAGATCGGTGACACCATCTACGCCGATACCAATGGCAACGGCATCCAGGACGTAGGTGAACCAGGTATCGCATGGATCACCGTGTCGCTCTACAACGACGTCAACAATAATGACATTTACGACGCCGGCGACACGCTTGTGGGCACCAAGGTCACCGCTGCCAATGGCAACTATCTTTTCACCGGTCTGCCACCGGGTAAGTATGTGGTGAAGCTCTTCTCACCCCCGGTTGGCGCCAATACCGGCAACCCTCCTGGCGGCCTGACCAATCCAGTCAATGAAGGGGTTGCGACGCTCGTGCTCAATGGTGCGGTGCTCAGCGTCGATTTCGGTTATCAATCCACCACTGCGGGTTCAATCGGCGATCAGGTCTTCTATGACGTGAACGGCGATGGTATCTACAGTGCCGGCACCGACTCGCCGCTGTCCAACGTCACCGTGAGACTCTATGCTAGCGACGGCACGACCTTGCTCGCAACCACTACCACGGATGCGGGTGGTCTATACACATTCGCCGGTCTCGCGGCCGGCACCTACGTCGTCAAGGCGGACCTCACCGACCCGGATATTCCAACAAATCTGGTGTCCTCGGTGAGTGTCGGTGCATACGCCGCTTTCACTCTCAACCCAGGTCAGGTTCTTACCGACAAGGATTTTCCGTTCATTCTCACCTATATCGACAAGACTGTGGACAAGGCTACGGCGGTCACCGGGGATGCTCTGACGTTTGCCATGCGTGCCTATTTCCCTGGGCCGGCCTTGCTCACGAATGCGACCGTGACCGATGTTGTGCCCGGCGGCACAACCTATCAGAACTCCAGCGCCAATGCGGGAGGCACGCAGGCGGACGGCACCGTGACGTGGAATCTCGGCTCGACCACCGCGGCAGCCAATGGCACGAAAAACCTGTCGGGCGGACCGGGAGCCATCACTCAGCGAGGCACCCGTGGGACGGGGGGGGCAACTTCTGGCACATCTCTAACTATTGACACGACGTTACTCGGGGTCGTGGCGGGCGATGTTTTGATCGCGAATGTGGTGATGCAGGGTTCAAAGGAACCTGCCATCAGCGCCCCCGCGGGTTGGATGTTGATAGACGACGTTACGGTTGAGGGGGGGCAGCATATGCATGGCGCTCTCTTCTACAAAGTCGCTGTTGCAGCGGAAGTCACCAGTTACGCATTCGGTTCGAGTGAAACCTTGGTCGCCGCAGTCGGTTCGATTGTGGCTTTCTACGGGGTTGATACCACGGGAGGCTTCGCCGTGGGAGGTGGCCTCGGCGGGCCTTTTGATGTGGCTCCGGGCACATTGCCCAGCCAAGTTAACTCGGATATCGCCACGGCTGCCACCATTACGACGAATTCCGCCAACGCGGCAGTGATCATGTTAGGAATGGCGGATGCGGCATCCGCCAGTTGGAGCGGATGGACCACCACGTCACCAAGTGCGCTCACCGAATTGTACGACAATGCGCAGAGTCCGACCTCGGTTGGCGCGGCGTGGGCGTTGAAACCAAGTGCCGGGAATACGGGCGATGGTGTTGTAACCGTAACCAAAGGTCATCATACCCAAATGTTGCTGGCCCTCAAGCCCGGGACTGGCACTTTCACCGGCGCCACGGCCCTGAGTGCTAACAGAAGTCTGGAGACATCGGGCAACACCGTGACAGTCACACTTGCCGCCACTGCCACTGGCAATGCTGGAACCGTCACGGCCGGTGCGTTGACTGCCACTGGCACCAACGGCTCGTCTGCGGTATGCAGCGCGGCTTTTCCCTTGACTGCCCCGGTCAACAATGGCGTCGCCACCTTTACCTACACTTGCACAGTCACGGCAGGCACCATTCCCGGTGTGTTGACCTTCAAAGCCACGCCTTCCGGTTCCATAGGCGGAGCATGGTCGCAAGGCACGGCCAACACGCTGTTGGTGGCCCCGCCGCTGACCTTCGCCGCCACCGTCAATGCCAATCCCGGCGTGAGCACGGTGATCAACACCGCGCAATTGAAGAATAACTCCGGCGGAACTCTGCTCGCAACGTCGCCCCCCACCACTACGACCCTGTTGGGCTCGATCAGCGGCTACGTGTGGTGGGACGCCAATTGCAACCAGACGTTCAACCAACCGGCTGACTCCAGCGAGCTCCCCATTGCGGATGCCTACGTCATTCTCTATGCCGATGCCAACAACAACGGCATCCTCGACGTGATCAACGGTGACTATCAGATTGCCGCGGTGCCAACCGATGCCAGCGGCCACTATTCCTTCGATGAATTGCCGGCAGGTCAGTATCTAGTCGATGTCTATGAAGATAGTTTTATCACTGGTGGCGTGCGCAACGTGGTCCCCACCACGCCAAACGTTCGCCGCGTAAACCTGGCCTCAGGCGCAAACTATCCAGACGCGGACTTCGGTTATTTCGTCGGTGCGCGCATCGAAGGCAATGTCTTCTGGGATGCCAACCGAGACACTGTTTTTGACTCCGGTGACACCGGCCTGACACCGGTGCGAGTCTCCTTGACCGGCTTTGATATGTTCGGCAAGTCGGTGGCGGCAACTGCCACCACTGACGTCGGCGGTCATTTCGTCTTTGTGGAACCCGAAGGCAATTACACGCTTGCCTACAGCACGCCGGATGTTTTGGCCATCAACTCATCCCTCACCGACACCACCACAGCCACCAGTTACGCGTTCCATGCCTCACCCGGCGAAGACTGGCACCCGGTCTTCAATTTCGGCGTCGATAATAACGGCAGGATCGGCGGTACGATTTTCGCGGATGTCAACGGCAACGGAACACAGAATAGCGGCGAACCTGGACTCTCCAATGTCACCGTTGAACTCTATCAGGATAATAACAACAACAATCTGCTGGACGTTGGTGACGCCTTGCTGGATATCCAGACGACCGACGCCAATGGCAGGTATTTGTTCATCGGTCATGCCGACGGTAACTACGTGGTCAATGTGCTGCGGGCGATGGTGCCTGCAGGATACGACACAGTTCCGACCGCGAGGCCGCCCACCGAGTGGGCGAGTGGCAGCGCGGCGGGAGCCACCGTCAGCGGTGGCAGCCAGGTGCTGGACCGGAATTTTGGCTATCATCCCACACTTATCGTCCGCAGCATCAGCGGTGCCATCTTTAATGATATCAACACCAACGGAGTGCCCAATCTTCCGGCTGAAGCCTTGGTGGGTGTGACCGTTGCCGCAGCTGTGGATGCCAATCATGACAATGTCCCCGAGGAGGTGTTTTTAGCCACCACCGATGGCAGCGGAGTCTATCAGATTTTGGGGGTTCCTGATAGTAGCAATATTGTCATCAGCGTTTCCACTGGCACCCTGCCGAACGGGGCTTTTGTCAATACAGTGGACCCGGACGGAACACCTAACAGTGCGACCACTATCCTGAATATCGCCGCCAATGTCACCAACCAGAACTTCGGCTATGTCGAGCATTATGGCAGTATCGCCGGCACTGTGGTCAAGGGTAACGGCAACGGTCGCGCCGAATCCGGTGAGCTCGTGCTTGGCGGCGTCAGCGTCACTTTGACCTACGCCGGCGCGGATGGCATCTTGGGCACGGGTGACGACCCGACCTACACCACTACCACCAACAGCAGCGGCGATTATTCGTTCGCCAATCTGCTGCCCGGCGATTACGCCATTGTCACCACGGTTCCATCAGGCTTCCACGTGTATGCCGACCGCGATGGATTCAACCCTAATAATATATCACTGGCGCTGACAGTAGGTGTGAATGCGGTGGACCAGGATTTCGAATACCAAGCCGGGTCCATCGGCGATTTCGTGTGGCTCGATCTCAATGGCAACGGTGCACAGGACGGCGGGGAACCGCCACTGGTCGGCGTGCGGGTGTATATCGACTCTAACAGCAGTGGCCTCTATGACTCCGGCGAACCCGCCGCCCTCACCAACGCCTCCGGTCACTATTTGCTCAGTGGTCTTGATGTCGGTAATTATGCGGTCCGCGTGGACACCAGCGCCCTGCCCGCAGGCACCAGTCCGACTTTTGATCTGGACGGATATGGAACCCCGAATGTGGCCACCGTAGCGCTGGTAATCAACCAGGATCGGACCGATGTGGACTTCGGCTACCGCGGCAATGCCATCGTCACCGGTCATCTCTACATCGATACCAATGGCAATGGGACGCAAGACGTTGGCGAGCCGAACCTCCCCAACGTGGATGTGGTGGTGACCGATACGTTAGGACATCCGCAGACCGTCGCCACCGACTCTAACGGAATTTGGTCGGTGCGGGTGATTGCCGGTGGTGCCTCGGCAAAGGTGGTCGAGACAGGCCCCGACTTCATGGCGGCGGTGTTTGCGGCATACACGCAGACCGAAGGCGACGATCCGACCACTGTCACTGCTATAGCGTCGTCTAGCGTGAGTGCGGGCAATAACGGCTATTTCATGCCCGGTTTGATCACTGGCTTTGTCCGGGCCGATACCGATAACAACAGTACGGGAGATACCCCGCTGGGAGGCGTGACCGTCACGCTGAAAGACTCATCAGGCAAAGACATCGACAGCAGTCCGGCCACAGGCATGCAACCGACCGCCACGACCACTGACGGCAATGGCAAATACAGCTTCACCAACCTGCCGCCCGGAAGTTATCAAGTGGTAGAAACCGACCCGGTTGGCTACACCTCGCTGACGCCAAACCAAGTGTCAGTCACCGTGTCCCAAGGTGGTAAGGGAGTGGTAAACTTCGTGGATACCCAGCTTGCTGATCTAACCATCACCAAGACCGACAACACGGCCACCTACATCCCAGGCACCCCCACGACCTACACGATTGTGGTCGGCAACAAGGGACCCGGCCTGGTGA
>JBAXOF010000042.1:0-21357 GCA_037133375.1 Verrucomicrobiota bacterium
CAACTCGCGCCAGCGGGATGAAGCCGCCAGCCGCGCCGCACGGGGAAACGACGCGATGTTGTTTTCCCGAAACCAGACGGCATTTTCCAAGGGGGCGACCGAACAGCAAGAGGCGTGGATTTTGAAATACGCCGTGGGCCGGTGGCTGGCGCTGCATTCGTGTTGCGGTACATGGCGGGCGAAGTGCAAGCGGTTTGAGAAGATGGCCGATGATGATTACTCCGACCGCAAGGACGCGGCGGATTCCCGTTTCACCGATGCCAGAGAGTCGATTTTCAAGCG
Source organism: Verrucomicrobiota bacterium (assembly GCA_037133375.1). Lineage (GTDB taxonomy): Bacteria > Verrucomicrobiota > Verrucomicrobiia > Verrucomicrobiales > Akkermansiaceae > Luteolibacter. Next base: position 283 of record JBAXOF010000042.1, read on the forward strand.
CCAGAACCACACGCTAGGGCTATCCGGCGGGTTTTCGGACTTCGAGTATGCGCAGGCCCGCGATGACATCTTTGGCACCCGGCCATGGCTGGCAGCCACTCCGCAGGGACCGGCCAACATCAAACTTGCCGACAAGATCACCAAGAGCGCGCAACGCAAGATGAACGATAGCAACATCGAGCCGGTGTTGCTCGACGCGCTCAAGCAGGCAGCCGATCTTGGCACCGCGTTCGTGGCGCTGCGCTGGCTCAAGGACATTGAAACCAGCGAAAGCCTGGAACACGTCGCGGCCCTCAAGTCAACTGGTGAACCGATCCTGAACGCCGCCGGGGATTTTATCACTTCCATCGAGGACGTGCCGCCGGAAACCGACCCCGCTGATTTGATCTGGCAGGAACGCTTGATAGAAAACGCCATCGAGGTGCAAAACAACGTGGAAGCATCCTTGATCGACTTCAACAACATCGCGTTTGAATACACCGCCGACGAGTTACTGCTCAAAAAGACCGACGTGTATCACCGCTTCAAGATGGGAGTGCATGACATGGTGGCGGCCTACGACCTGTCACCCGAACAGCGCGACCAACTCATCACCCTCTGCAATTCGGAGGGCAATGAAACCGCCCGCGGCCACCGGGACGAAACAGATTCCCGCATGAACAACCCGCTGCCTGGGGACACCGAGGCCAATCCCGAGGTTTGGATGGTTGAGGGATTCATCCGCTGTAATCCCACCGGCAAGCGCACGGTGCGCCTGCATGTGGTTTTCTCGCCTTCGCTCAACGCGCTTTTCCGCTGCGACTACCTGGCCAACATCACGCCTGAGGGAATCTTGCCGATCTTCCCGGTGCGCTGCTTCAAAGTCCCCAACCGAATCACCGGCAAGGGGTATTACGAACGCTGCGAGGATTCCCAACACGCCATCGACAGCCAGTATAACGTCATCACCCTGCGCAACCGCACGGCAGGCGAGGTCATCAAGGGAGTTCATCTTTCGGCTCTGTCCAATCCGTCGCTTGCGGAGCGTGACGACTCTGGGAATCTAGTGCTTTCAGCCGACAAGGTGCATGAGCTTGGCGAGGACAAGACCATGACCGATTTGTTCAGCTTCGCGGTCATCCCCGACACCAACAACCGCAGCGACCAACTCATGCAACAGGCGTCGCAGATGGCCCAGCAACGCTTTGGCATCACCTCTGCCAGTCAGGGGGAAATGAAGGGTTTGCCGGAAAGCAACACCGCAACCGGCGTGCGCCAGATCATGAGCCGCGGGGCGGTGCTCATCAAGTGGCCGATCACCCAGATGATAAAGGATGTGACGCCCATTGTCGGCCTCGCGGTGTGGTTCCATTTCTCCAACCACGACAACGACGAGTCGTTTGTTTGGGGAGAAGGAAAAGACGCGGAGCATGTGGAACTGAAAAGCGCCGACGTGAAGGGGCTGAAAATGAAAGTCACGCTGACTCTCACCCAGGGACAGAATCAGGAAAAGCTGCAAAATGCCCAGGTGGCAATCGGCATCGTGACGGGCTACGCCTCGTTGCCGGAAGCGGAGAAGGCCGCGCCGCGCCGCGTGTTTGTGCAGGCTCTAAGCTCGCTAGGGTTTGACGATGCGGACCAACTCATCCGCCAATCCGCCGCCGATCCTGCCGGCATCATGGCGCTGTTGCCGCCGGACATGCAGCCGCTTTTCCAAACGTTTCTGCAACAACAAGGGATGCTGCCACAAGATCCCAACGCGGCACCGGCACCGGGAGGCGAGCAAGCACCTCAGACCGCCTCCGCACTTCCCACCGATCCCGCCGCGTTGCCGTCGCCCGCGCCAGTTGCGCCCGTTACCGCCGCCGCCACCGTTTGATACTTTCCACCAACCGCCCAACATCACCCCACCTAATCCCCATGGCCAAGCCCTCCAATCCACTTGAATTTCCCGCCCCTCAATCCGCATGGACGGGCAACCGCTTTCTAATCCCGGTCATTCGCTCCATGGCCAAGATCGCCAAACTGTGGCGCCCGCAAGGTTCAACCTGCGCCGTGGATTCCGCCACGCTCTCACTGGTGGCTCTGCGCGTAGTGGACCGGGTGACCGGCATCCCTTATTCGGCGGATGAATTGGAAGCCAAGATTCTGGCGTCGGACAAGCTCACGGATGTTTATGACGGGTTGCCGGCCAACTACCTGGCCCCAACCGCCATGGCCGGCGTGCTCACGCTCGACACCAACAAAACCCTGACCCTCACGGCTCGCGCAACCGGCGTGCAATCTCCCGCCCCGCGCCTCACGATATCAGCGGCTACGGTGAGTGCCACGCTAGCCATCGTGTCGGAAACCAACGGCGTTGTCACGGTGCGCCCGGCGACTGACGCGGAATCAGCAATCACCACCACCCTGGCCCAACTCAAGACGCTGTTGGATTCGTCCACGGTGCTGGGCGGCGTGCTCGGGGTTGTCACGGGGACCGGCGCAACGCTAATTGCGGCAGGAACAACGATCCTGACGGGTGGCCGCAACGTGACTCTAGGAACCCCCGCCAAACTCGGACGCAAGGCCATCGAGGATGGTAACGAATGGACGGCCATGACCGAGGATTTGACCACCACGCAAGCCAGATGGGTCAAGACTTATACCAAGGTTTCCTAACGACGAACAATCCAACAATCAACCCACTGCACCCCAATGGAAAATACCGAACTAGAAAAAAAGCTCTTTGGCCTTCGCGGAAGCGTCAATGAAACGGGAACGAGCGCCATTGTCGGAGTTTTCGGCACACTGCATTGCCTCACCGACACGGTGTTTACGCTGCTGACCGATGAACTGGCAAGCGGCGATTCGCTGGTCGGCGTTACATTGCCAGCCGGAACCTTGTTAGAAGGACGATTCTCCGCGTTTACCCTGACCAGTGGGGCTGTGCGAGCCTATAGGTCGGTCCGCTGACATGAAACTAATCCGCTGGCTTCTATCCATCATTATGAGACTTGGACTTTCCATATTGAGTTGCCGGGTGCGCAAGACCGTCAGTGCCGTGCTTTCGACGGTGTTCGGGACGGGGAATGCTGGGATTACATACACTCTCAAGGACGGGGTGAGCACGGCGAGCATTGCGCATGCGGCGGTGGATGCTGACGCAACGGCTGTCACGGTGGATGTTGCGACTGATGTGGTGAGCGTCACTCCGGGCGGAATCGCTGCTTTATTCATCACCGGGGTTACTGATATTAACGGCCACGCGCTGCCCGTTTTAGCCATTCCATACGGCGGAATAGACGCGGAAAACTCAGATACCCAATGGTGGGCCAGCACTACCTATTCAGGTGTTGGCTGGACGGTTTCTTGGATGGGTCAGGATTCCGCATGGCAAGTCCGATACGACGACGGAGCGGGCAATACCGCTTCGTTCTACACCGGCACAGCAACAGGAAAACTCCCCACCGATCCGTCTTTGACATGGGCAGTGGATCAATCGGGATCGGGGACGCCAACTGTATCTGGTGGATCATCCGCCGCCCAAGTTCTCACCGCTCTCAACGCCAGCGACCCCGCTAAAGCACTACTAACGTTCGCTCTTGTCGGCACTGGCAGCGCAGCAGTATCGACACACGCGGCGGTGACGCTGCACACCTAATTTTCAAATTGCCACACCCTACAACCATGACCGAAGAAATGAAAACGCTTGCAGACAGGGTTGACCGGATCGAGGACCGGGCCGACAAGATTGAATTGAAGTTCATGGCCGGGTTGGAATCCATTAACGAGAAGCTGAACGCGCTGGCAATCAGTATGGCAGGCAGGGCTCAATGCCCGCAGCCGGGTCTTTGCATCCATTTGCAAGCGGCTATATCCCGCCAAGATGGACGGATTGATGCGATTGAAAAAAACATCACATCCCTGCAAAAATGGCAAGCGTGGATCATGGGAGGACTTGGCATCTTGCTTACCATCCTGACCTTGTTTGGCCCCGCCCTACGTCACGCACTCGGATTCACCCAATGAAAACCATCCTCGCCGCCATTGCGTGCGCTCTGTTTGCGTCCTGCGCCACGCAGCGCCCCGCGCCCGTCAACTACACAGCACCGGCCAAGGCTGCGCCCGTGGCACCCGCCGTTTCTTCCGTGCGTGCCAATCAATCCGCCACCTATGCAGTATCCTCGAAGCTGCAAACTCAAGTGGCGGTGTTAAGCGACAAGACGGCTACGCTGCAAGCGAGTCTGCAAGCGGCTACGGCCACCGCCGACAAGCTGCGCAAGGCGAAAACCGCGACCGAGGCGGAACTTGAATTGCAATGGGAGCAACTGAGCGCGATAACTGCAAGCCACCTGGCGCTTGAGGAAGGCATGAAGCAAGCCAAGGCGACGGTGGCAGAGTTGCAGACAACCAACGCCAACCAAGCCCGAAGCATTGACGCGTTGGCGGACGCGGTGGACGCGGCGGAATCGGAGCGCGATGCGTTGCGGGCCCAGCGTGACGATATGGCAAAGACCATCGGCACCCAACAGAAGCTCAATGACACCATGCAAGCCAAGGTGGACAAGGCGGAAAAAGCCGCTGCCGTTGGCTCATACCTGAAATGGGCAATCGGAATTTCCGCTTTCGTGATTTTCATAGCTGCCTGTGGACTCGTTTATCTCAAGTTCCTCACCCCCCGAATACCAATACCATGAACACGTTTTTTGCCACCCTCGCCGCCGTCTGGCTCACCCTGCGCAACAAGCTGATTGCGCTCATCGTCCTATTCATCCTCGCCACGATCTACCGCAGTATCCCGGCAGACCAGCCCATGCCGTTTGCCGAATTGCTCTACGCGGTGATTCTGGTTTCGGCTGTGACCATCATCGGCCCTGTCATGCGCCTGCTGGTATTCCCCGAGGCGAGCCGCTACGCGGAAGGAGACGGGCTAACTCGCGCGCTTGGAAGTCTCTATTACTCGCCCGCGCTTGTTCATTACTGGATTGCCACCATCATCTGCTACGCAACATCATTGCTATGCGTGTCCTCGCTTTTATCTCACTGATCGTTTGTGCCCATGGGCAAACGCTGCAACTTGACCGCTGGAAAGCCGCCGCGGTCGATCCGCTGCATGCGTTCGAGGCCCGGCAGATTGCCTCCCGCATTGTTGCCAACCGCGCTCGGTATTACGCGGTGGCACAAATGGCAATGGTGCCATGGCATGTCATAGCCGCCCTGCACAACATGGAAAGTGGCGGTAGTTTCCGCCATCATCTACATGAGGGCTCTCCGCTGGCCGGCCGCACCCGCTATGTCCCCAAGGGGCGCCCGGTGGCCGGCTCGCCTCCGTTTCGGTGGGAGATTAGCGCCGCCGACGCCCTGGCCTATGACCACATGGCGGCGGTCTATTGGCGGTCGTTGGATTGCGCGCTCTACGCATGCGAGCGCTACAACGGCACAGGGTATCTCCGCAACCATGCCGAGACTCCCACACCTTACTTGTGGGCGGGGACCAGCATCGAGCGCCCCGGCAAGTATGTTGCAGATGGCAAATGGAGTTCTACGGCGCGATCGTCACAAATTGGAATCGCCGCGCTTTGGAAAGAGTTGGAAGCGCGCGGAGTTCTCAACCTGCCAAAGCCATGACCTTTGAACTTGTTTGCATTGGCGCTCTAGTATTGCTGTTTTGTGTTATGGAATGGTGTTTCATGCACCTAAAGCCCTAGATTCTATTCACTGACCAACGGCCGGCCGGAACATTCCAGCGCCGGTCTTTTTTTGTGCCTTGAGTACTCCAACAGGAGGGGGACTTGCGCCCGTTACGCGCCGGAAAAAAAACCGGCAAGCTGTGCGGCGTGAACCAAAACGCACCAGTCGCCGCCAGCGAACAGCAGGCCGCCCCAGATACCACGATAACCGCCGGTGAACAGCCTGCCGTTATCGACCAGCAAGCCCCCGCCGAATACTCTGAATCGGAGATTTATCAAATCCTCGAAGCTGCCGAACGGGGCGAGACATACGAACCGACCAGCGAAGTCAAGCCGCCGGACGCAACCGCAACACCAGCCACCACCCCCGCCAGTGAGCAACCGGCAGAGGAAACGCCGGAAGTTCAGGAAGCAGCCAAAGGCAAGCAACGCATCTCGGTTCGCGGGATGAATGACCGAGCCCGCCAGCAATTTGCCGAAGCCGCCGACCTGGTGCGCTCCGGTGCCGCTGCCGATCTCACGTCTGCCATCGAAATCCTCAAGGAAGCGCAAGCCGCCCCCGAAACTATTCAGCAGGCCGCCCCGGCGGTCCCTGATGAAGTTTCCGCCATCGCCACCCAGATTGCCGACCTCCGCGAACAGCGGCGCCAGGCCAAGGCTGATTACGACACCGAAAAGGAGGATGCGCTTACGATCCAAATCGAGGATTTGCAAATCGAACGCCTGCGGGTCGAACAATCCACCGCCGCGCGCACAGCGCAAGCGATGACCTATCAGCAGGAATACGATTTGGCCATCGACCAACTGGAAGCCGAATATCCCGAAGCGGCTGATGAAACCTCCGCGTTTTATCAAGACCTCTCGGACAAGGTGGACGCGGCGAAATTCCGCAAAGACCCGATACTGGCCGATCCCAAGTTTGTCCTGCGCCTGGCAGCCGACCTGAAAGCCAAGAGCAACGGCCACGCGCCCGCCCAAGTGCAGGCACGACCCGCCCCCGCCCTTCCTCCCGCGAGAGTATCGCGGCCCGTGGGAAGCGCCCTGGCAGCGGCCCAAAACCAACCCGCCCGCATGTCTGACGACGACCTGATGAAAGCGGTTCGAGAAATGCCCATGGAGGATGTCGCACGGCTCATTTACGACCACTGACCATCTTCCGCAAACCAATCTAACCAACTTAACGAAAGACCTTTTTTATGTCTGACCACAATCCTGCTTCAAGCCTCACGCAAACTGTTGCGCAAATCCTCGCCGAAAACGGCACCGTCAGTTCCAAGCTTAAGGGTGAATTGTTCTCCCGCGCTCTGGAAGTCACCAGCGGCCGCAAGAACGTCTTCAACCAGATGACGAGCGCCGTCAACCCGCAGACCGCCGTTGGTGGGGGTGTGCGTTCGATCTTCGCCAGCAAAACCGACCTCAAGGCCGGCGGCGCGGATACCGTCAACTTCAACATCATCGGCCCGCCCGCCGGTCCTGGTGCCCAAGGCGCCGGTGTGCTGGTCGGCCACACGTCCCGCAGCCGCATGGGCACCTATCCTGTGCGCGTCGGTTGGAAGCGCGATGCCGTCACCTTCACCAAGGATCAGATTGAAATGCTCTCTGCCGGCCGTTCGCTGGTGGAAACGCAAATCACCCTGCTTGGTGAGAAAATGGGCATGCTCAAGGAAAACGAGATGAAAATGCGCCTCATCAAAACCGCTCAAAAAGCGGGATCGCGCAACATCTATCGCCCCGGCAACGCCGCGACGACCAACGGGCTCAAGGCGACCGACACGCTCAGCCTGGCCATTGCCAACAACGTCAAGGCCCGCATGAACGTGACCGGCGCCAAGCCGATTGCTCATCGCCTCGGCAACAACGGTACGCCGCTGAACGGTTTCCTCATCTTCGCCAGCGATCAGGCCATGCTGCCTATCGTCAACGACGACGGTTTCCAAGCCGCGCAGGCCATGGCCGGCGTTCGTGGCGACGCCAACGCGTTGTTCACTGGCGACATGACCAAGTGGGGCGGTATGGAGTGGTTCACCCAGCCCGGTTGTGACGAGGCGTGGGACGACTACATCGGCAACCCGATGACGCCCAAGGCGCGCATCGCCAAGGACGTTACCGAAGGCACCAGCCAGTTTGACGGCGCAAGCCTGGAAGCGGCCGGCATCCTCAAGGGTCATTCGACCAATCCCGTGGGCGCTCGCTTCTTCCAGTTCTTCAACGGGTATGACTACCTGTTCACGGAAGATCAAACCGCCGCGCCGGACTCGACCGAGTATTACGCTTGGGCGATCAACCCGAATGGCACAGTTTGCTTCCTGAGCTACACCGGGACTGGCAACGTGGGAACCACCATCACCGTTAAGGACGTTCTCAGCACAGCCGCCGCCAATGGCACGCTGGGCGCAACCACGGTCGGGCGTCTCTGCTACGGCACTGGCGGTTCAGTTGGCGTGGCTACGACCACCCGCATCATCACCACTGGAGCCGCAGACGTTACTGTTCCCGCCTCGGGTGGCGATTGGGTCTATGTGGACCGCGTGGACGCCGGGGCCATCCTGCTCCAAGCAACTCGGGACGGCGTGCAGATTGGTCGCAGCTTCGGCTTCGGCGCGATGGCCGCGTGCTTCGCCTATGGCCGGATTGAAAAAGCCTCCATCGAACAGGTGTTCGACTACGGCTTTGAAATCGGCCGCGGCTTCGAGATGATCTTCGGAACCGGCGTGACCACCGATCCCTACGGCAATCCCGTTGGGTATCAGCTCATCGAGCACGCCATCGAAACCGAGGGCTACCCGACCCCGAGCTACAGCCTGTAAGCAACCCCAGCAAGCCGGGGGTGGTGCCAGCGGCAACGCCCGCCGCCCCCGGCTTCGCTTTTTTCAAATCTCAACCCCCAGATTTCCCAGGACATGATTATCCCCAAAATTTGCAATTCGATCAATCTGGCCGCGCTGGCATCCGCTGCCCCTGCCCCTGCCGAGACGATCAAAATTCGCGTCATTCTGCCGGGGAAGCCCGGTAAAACGCCCGTTCATCTCACCGGCTCCCACCGGAAGTATTCTTTCACCCATTCTGCCGCACTCGCAGCCCATGTGCTCGACGTGCCGCTGTCGGTGTGGAACTACGGGATTCCCAAAGGCATCACCAGCGGGGCCGTCAATGCCGGTGTTCTGACCGGTGCCTACACAAAGAGCAACGCCAGCATCGCCAGCGACATCAACGCGCTCAACAAGGGCAACTTGTTTGTCACTGCGCTGGTCTGGTCCTAACCCCCAACCGGCGGGCGGCCCATCAAAAGGCCGCCTGCCCCATCCTTTTCCGAGTTCTTTTGCAAACCCCCAACCATCATGACCCTGCCCAAACTGGTAGATAACAAAATACTGGCATCCCTCGCCAGCCCGCAAGACACCTTCGCCGTGCGCGTGATCGTGCGTCGCGTCGTCAACAACGCGCCCTACCGCATCCATGGCAAGATTCGCCATTACCTCGCCGCCTTTGACAAGGCACTTGGCGCACACTGCATCGACGTGCCGTTGAGCGTGTGGATGGATGGGATTGCCACCGGCATCTACCGCGACAATCTGAGCGTGGCCCATGACCTTCAAGGCAATCGCTCGCAGTCCATGGCGCCGCTGGTGTTTCTGGTCATCCCGTGGAAGCAGGCCGCTGCGCCCGCTGTGGCTGTTCCTGACGCGTCCGCAGGCTACGTGCTCGGCATTGACGCCCCGGAACCACCCAACGCGCCAGAAGTGCCAGCGCCAGCCAAAGACCCCGTAATGCTGGCCCGCATGCAGAAGATGCGCGAGACAGCCGCCGCCAACAGAGCGGCCAAGGCTGAATCCCTGATGTGATACCCCTATGACCGTCAACGACATCGCCATCCAGTTGCTTACCCACTTTTCCCCCGAGGAAAGGACGATACCGGATTCATCGACGTATCCGGGGCGCAACGCGGCGGTGTTGCTGGCTATCAATGGCGCCCTTCAGGAGATGTTCACTGGCTCTGCGCCGTGGGTGCGTCAAGACATCCGCGGCGTTATCCTGCACGCCCCGGCGGCGGCCGTATCCATCGACGTGGTGAACGGCTCGACGGCGGCGGTCATTTCAGTAGGCACCTGGCAGGCGTGGTTTGCGGGATGTGCCATCGCCATTGACGGATCGGCGGTGGTCAATCAAATCCGCAACGACACCCGCGCGACAATCCTGCTGAAATTCCCTCACGACGGCACCACGGGCACCAAGACGGCCACGGTGTATCAAACCAGCGTGGAAGTGGCCACCGACATGATGATAGTCACCGGCCCGGTGATTGCCAACGGCGTTGAACTCAATCCGATTCCCGCCGACCAGGACACTTACGACCCGTCCAACCCCTATCCGCTTACCGGACGCTTGAGCGAATACCGGATTGACTCATGGAGCCCGAGCGACACCGCCGGGCCCCGCTCGCGAATCGTGCTTCACCCCGCGCCGGACGCCACCGGCTTCATTACCTACAAAGGCAAGATCGGCCCGCCGGCAATTACCTCTCTGGCCAGCACGGCGACGCTGCCGGTGCCGTTGCAGTTCATCGAAAGCCTGTTGCTGCCTCTGGCCCTCAAGCGGCTGCAATCCAGCACGTTCTTTTTGGACGCCGGACGGGTTGAACAGATCAATGCCGATGCAAAAACGGCGAAAACCGACCTTGCCAATCTCAACCCTGGAGCCAACGCGGGAATCCGCCTGCTTTCCAAATACTGACCCGCCATGTCAGCAGCCGACTCATTCAGCCCCCGCACAACCGAAACGCGGCTGACACTGCCGCTTAACGGAACGATTTACACCACCACCCGGCAGATTCCATCTGAGAAGCCAACGGTGGCGGTAGGTGAAACCATGGCTGCCGAACTTGGCGCTGCATGGTCAGACAGCCTGGTGATCGCGGTTTCCGTGGTGCCTCAAAGCGGCAAGAGAATCCAGACCGTCATACATTCCCGCATTCCATCGGAAGCGGACCAACTGGCAAGCAACTGGGAATACTCCACGGCGGACATTGGCGGGAAGAAATACCCGAGCGTGATGCGCACGGTGATCTTGCTGGCAAGTGCGGTTTCGGAAACCTCGCCGGCCGCGGGGAGCGCCATGCCTGTTGTGACGGCTGGGTTATTCAGCGGCTCAGGTTACATCCTGGTTGACCGCGACGTAATGCGGGCGGGCATGCAGCTTGAGCCGGTGTTCAAGGTGGAGAAGCGCAACTACGTCAAGCGAACGGCCATCACCGCGCTCATGGTCGATCCTTTGAACGGCAAGACGCTCACCACGTCCAGCAGCCTCTACTACGCCACTGAGGTTGTTTCCGGTGGCTTGACCATGACACAACTGGCGGCCGCACCGACAAACGCCTTCTGGGGCGTTCAAGCGGACGGCACGCAGCGGACGTTCGACCAACTGAGCGCGGCATGGTGGGCGGTGGAAACCAAGCAGCTTGTCGGCGGCACGATGGTTGACGGCGTGATTGACGTTGGCAGCTTTTCGACCAACGAAAATTACGAATGGCCCGCCGTGTTGGAAAGCATCACGCAATTTGTCTGGCCGCGGCGCGAGGGCGGCGAAGACAAGGACATGAATATCACCTACCGACCGGAGCGCTTTCATGGGCCATGCCGATGCACCACGGATCGGACATGGAGCAAGGACGCATTCACCATTCCGGTGGTGGTTCAGATGCAGCCAAAGCGCATTACCTACGGCAGCCCGTTTTTCAATCTCAACATTCCCGAATGCCTGCATGCGTCCTACACATGCGATGCGAATGTGGGCACCACTGACCAGACGTGGAAAAGCACCGCTGGCACCGCCAAGACGTTCCAAGGAACAAACTTTACGACGTGGCCGGCATACATCGTTGCCTTTGACGATCAGGAGCCGTTTCGCGGCGGCTACCTGCGGACCAAGCGCACGATCTACGCGCCCCCGGTTGAAGCCTCGCTTGCCACGGGGACATTTGCGGCGATAGGGACTGGCCAATCGACCATCATATACACACTCGCCGGTGCCACGACAGCGGCCACGGTGCAACACGTCATCGGCGCATCAACATCAAGTGCCATTGTCATATCCGTTGTCGGGACCGCAATCACGATCACCTTTGGCAAGGTCAACGGGACCGTTGCCGCCACGCTAGCGGTAACTCCAAGCGGGGACGACAACCACATGACGCTAACGGCAGCCTCCAACGGCTTGCCAGGCAATCTTCTAACCTATGAGCAAGTGGCGGGCACCGGCGCGTTGACAAGTATTTCCGCTGCCGTTGTTGGATCGGACATCAAAGTCACAACGGGCGGGACCAAAACCCGAATGATCGTGTCGGGAATCACCGGCGACCGAGCCCACGACAACGGCGAGTATTTCTACACGGGGACGGAACACGGATACCCGTTCTACACTAAGACGGGGACTTATGGGGAATCCTTTGGGATGAGTTACCCGGCCATCTGGATCTATGACGCCGGTGGCGTGGATTATTGGTTTCTTGGTGATGCGGTGAATGATAATTTCTACTGCCTGCGCGGGACAACGAATTACCCTGATGAAGTGGACATTGCGACATGGCAGCACAGCGACGCGGGGGTGACTCATCCAACCATCATGGCCATGGCGTCCAGCCAAGCGCAAGTCATCGCCAAGATGAATGCCACGACTGCCGTTTATGCCCTTGTCCACGCGGCAGCCAGCGGCACGGTAACAGGATTGGCCGGAACATTCACCAAGACCAACCTCGCCGGGGGCAACGGCACCTATCCCACCGCCGCGCAGATCATTACGGCCGTCAATGCTGACAGCGTGGCCAACCTGCTTGTTGTGGCATCCCTTGGCGACGGCAGCGGCACGGTGGGAGCCATGAGCCCGGTATCACTGGCAACCCATTGAACTCATGGAGATTGACCCGTCACAACTCGACCCGCGCGTGATGGTGAGAAACTTCGCCATGGAAGAACCCATGTCTCAACCGCTGGCCGTTCAACTGCCACGTTCGGCCCCACCGGAGGCAACGCCCATGTCGGCGCCTCCTGAGCCTCCCAGCTTCGGCGGCGAACAGCAAGCGGTGAGCGGTCGCGGATCGCGCACCGAGAAACCCTACGGCTTCGCGCTGAGAAACGGGACAACCGGCGCCCGCCTCTACTTTGGCAGCCTGCTCGCCAGCGTGACGAAAATCAAGTTTGTGCGCCGCGACTATATTGGCACCGCAGAAGCTCCCTTCAACGTGCTGGAAGAAGAAGTTGCCATTCCCAAGCTGGTTCAATACATCCCTACCAACCTCGATACGTATTTTGGCTACAAGAACGCCACCGAGTTATCATGGTTCGGTGACGTGTTCCTGTATTGGGAGATTGACGACCAGGGGGATATTGTGGCCGACACGGTTGAAATCAAAGGCCCGGATGAACCGGATGGATTCGACGTGCCCAAGCTCAAAAAAGACCTTTCGAGGGATTGGGGTGCAGCCAACCCGAAGCGCGGCAAGTATTTCATCAAGATCGGCAACGTGGACGCCACTACGCGGGAAATTACCCAGCTTATCAGCGGCGACATTCATTGGCACATCTGCTTTCTTCTCGAAAACAAGGTTACCCGCACGGATGGACACAGCGGCACGCGAACCTTCAAGGATTGTGACAACAATCTGATTTTCTCAATCGTTTGGGTCAACGGGATAGTCACCAGCGAAGACACTATCAGCATGAGCGCTGGGTGCGGTGGCGGGTCGTCGTCTTCATCCTCATCCTTCGACATCATGGCAGACCCTCATTTCCGCACCGTCAGGGCAATCGCTCTTCTAGGACTATAACCCCCACCACCATGGCCAAGCAATCCGAAACATTCCAATCCGTCGGCTACGACCCATTCGCAGTCAACATCACCGCCGCCAACACCACCGACTGGGTGACGCTTTACACCGTTCCTGCGAGTGACGCCACCATCAAAGGCATCGGCGTCACCACCACCGATACCACCACCGTAAACCTCCGCGTCGCCATTGACATTGGCGGCACGGTCTATCCGTGCGGATGCATCAACATTCCGGTCGGTGCCGGCACAAACGGCGTCGCCCGCACCGTCGATCTGCTCAATTCCATCGACCTGCCCCAACTCCCAGTGGATCGCAACGGAAAACGCGTCCTGCCGCTCAAGGAAGGCAATATTATCAAAATTGCCGCCCTCGCCACCATGACCGCCAATAAGGTCCTGACCGCACTGGGATTCTCCGAGAAATTCTAACGCCATGCTCGCCGATTCCATGTGCCGCCTCGATCTCGGTGAGCCCGGCTTGTTGCCGGCGCTCAATACCGGTCTTGAGGCATGGGGAGAGGCAGGCGTCATCCGCTACACCGAAAACACCGGCATCAGCATGCCCATTGAGATCGTCACCGATGGCGACTGGAAATGGGCGGAAGTCGGCTTCATTTCCCCTGAAATCCTCCAGGGCAACGCCATGATCGGATGGATCTATCCGCCCACCCGCTGCCGCACCTGGATGGAGCGCAACGACACACTCGTCATTGCCAATTTCCAAACCACCGGTTTTGTGGACGCCACCGGCTATCCAATCCCCGTCCTAGGTGGATTTGCCTATGCCGTGCGCTCGATTTACCCTGTCGACGCCAAGGTCAAAACCGCCGCTTTGACCGCCGGATTTACCAGCGGTGGCGACACTCGAAACAATCCCATCACGGCGCTGACCATTGCTGACGTGGTTCAAAGCCTGCCAAATTTCCCCTACACCATGCCCGGCAGTGCTGCCCAGTTGCAAGCCGACCTGAGGGCAGCCGGGTGGACAGGGGCGACGGTAACGGCCTCCTCCGCAACGGTTTGGTCCATCGTCATCCCCAACGTTCCTCTCACGGACTGGAACATGCTCAACAAAGTCTATTGGCCGGAGTATGCGTTCACCGATGCCCTCGGCAACGCCATCACCAGCGATGGCCAATCATTCGCCGGCACCTATGTCGATTCCTTCAATGTCCCCATCAAGCCCAAGCAATTCATCCGCATGGGCGTCAGAAAACTCTAATCATGCAACCGCAACCCTACGTCCGTTTTGTCTCGCCCGTCACGCTCTGCCTGACGCTCCCCTCTGCCAACCGCCCACGCGTCGCCACACCCGACGCCACGCAAGACACCTGGCAGGAGTTTGACGCGCTTCCGCTGCATCTCCATGTGGACGCTCTGGCTCGCACGCTGACCGCGTATCTGGCGCCCATCCCGAAAGGCATTGTGCTCTATGGCGAGGCTGATTTTCAAGCAGCATGCGCGGACAGCATGGAGGATCACATTCAACAGGTTCACCGCTTTCTCGGGGATGATCCAGCCGCCGCGCTGCAAGCGCTCATCGACGGCGAGCCTTTGCCGGAACCGCCCCAGCGTGTCCCGCGTGAGGTGGCTCACTGGCGCATGGAATACGTGCTCGAAAAACGAAACTTGCTGGACCGCCTCGACGCCGTGATTGCAGCGCTCCCCGCCGAACAACAGGAACTCGCGCTTGCGGCATGGAAGGGTTTTTCTGCCATACGACGCAACAGCCCGCTCATTCTATTCGCGGCTCCGCTACTCGACCTGTCACCCGCACAAACGGACGAGATTTTCATCGCGTGCGAGGCATTGCCGGCATGAAGCAGGTCATCATCATTTCCGACAATCACGGCTACCCGGCACGCTACGCCGCGCCTGCCACCGCTGCGGAAACCGTCATTATCTGCCCTTACGATAAACCCACCCCAGGCGCTACCCCCGTCCAAATGCCGGACGAATGGCTGCCGCGCGATGGAGCGGACTACGGAAAGAGATGCTTGTTTCGTTGTGAAATGATGTTTCCCGCCGCCGTCCTGCAACTCGGGCTCGATGCGGATTTCTACTGGTGCGCTGAGAGCGACGTATGCGCCATGCCCGACGTTTGGCAGCGGCTCATTGCCGCCAGCGCCAAGCGTGCGCTTGATGGGATCTACGTCAATCTGGGACCGCGCGAAGGGGATACCGGATGGCGGCAATGGTGGAATCACCCAGGCACTCCCGCATGGGCAAACAAGCGTCAACTCGGCGCCATGTTTCGCTTGTCCAGCCGCGCCGTGCAATGGCTGACCGACGCCGCCGAAGAAAACCGCGAAGCGTTCAGCGAGATTGCCAACGCCTCCACCGTCTCACGCATGGGCGGATCGACCGGCGACATGCGGCAACTCGGCTGGTTCTACAACAGCCAGTGCATGCGGCCGGCGCCGTTCCGTTCCAACGTCAATCGGGCGCTGTTCAATCACCCGCTCAAGAGCAATACGGCGGAGCCGGTGCAACACCTATTGCCGTGACTCTATCAAAGAAATGTTCTTCAAATGTTCTCGCCTTTGGCTATTCTTGCAAATCCTTGTTGAAACAAGATTGTCGAAAACCCATTGAAAATGCTTGGATTTCCATTCATTAAGATATTCTAATAATCCAAAATCATGGGTTCGACTCCCCTCGCCTCCACCAGCTGCAAATCAAGGAGTTATGCTTGGATAGAGGCTTTCTTATACCTCTGCTTATACCACCCGCGAACCGAAAGGGTTTGCATTCGGGCGAGGTGGGGCTTCCGCTGGATCACGCTGCGATCTGCTTAAATACTGCAAGCACGGCAAAGCCGGCGGTTTCTGGCCTAACTGTTGCAAGATCAAGCGTTCTGATACGGTATCCGGCTATCTGTATTCAGCCCTCCGTCACCCCTCGCGCCCACCTCATGCATCGCTATCTCATCGCCGCCGCCCTATGGTTCCACGCCGCGTCCGCCTCCGCCGCAGTCCACCGCATTAATAATGACTTGCTGACTGCGGAGTTCGATGACGTGAGCGGTGCCGTCAGCGCCAGGCTTACGGGTGTGGAGGCACCCTTTCTAACCGATTGGCAACTGCCGGCCGGAGGCAACAAGGCGCAGGTCAAGTCGGCCACCGACCCGGTGTTCGGCAAGGGCCAACAGATTCAAGTGGCTCTGGCCGATGGTGGGTCCATCTATCTGTCCTTGTGGGCCAGTGCGCCGTTCCTGTTTGTTAGTAAGGATATTTTCAACAACGGCGCGGAGACGGTTGACCTGCCACGCGCGGTGCTCGCCGATTTCGCGCTGGACCTCGGCAAGCCGGTGCCCGATCTCCGCACCCAGGGCACCGCCGGACTAACAACTCCGGACAAGCACCCCGGCAGTTACGTGTTCCTGACTCTGGCCGATCCGGCCACCCGCAAGGGGGTTGTCACCGGTTGGGTGACCCATGACCGGGCCAGTGGCGTGATCTTTTCCCGCCTCAAGGACGGCAAGGTGCGCTTCGAGGCACGCGGCGACTATGGCCACCTGCGCATCCCCGCCGGCAAGTCGGTGCGCTCGGAAACTTATGTTATCGGCTGCTTCGACGACGCCCGCCTCGGTCAGGAACAATTCGCCGACGCCATGGCGCAATCCTACAAGATCAAGCTGCGGCCGCAAGCGGCGGGTTATTGCACATGGTATTCCGACCAACACGGCGGCGCGGGCGATGAGAAATCCATAGTCGAACTGGCGAAATTTGCGGCCCGCGAGTTGCGGCCGTTCGGTCTGGGGGTTGTTCAGATCGACGACGAGTGGCAGGATGGCGGCAAGTTCAACGGTCCGACCCGTGGCTTCGACCGCGTCAAACCTAACGGTCCCTACCGTGGCGGCATGCAGCCGGTGGCCACCGCCATCCGCGATCTCGGCATGACCGCCGGGATTTGGTTCATGCCATTTTCCCGCAACTATCAGGATCTGGAATACAAGGACCGGCAGGATTGGTTTGTGAAACGCAAGGACGGCAAACCCTATGAAACCTCGTGGGGTGGTACCACGCTCGATCTAACAAAACCAGAGGTGCAGACCCACCTCAAGTCGCTGGTGAAGACACTCCACGGCTGGGGTTACGACTATTTCAAGATGGATGGGCTGTGGACGGGTTCGGCCACTGCCCAGAGTTATGTCAACGACGGCTACAAGGAAGATCACATCGGCGACAACCAGCCGTTTCATGATCCGGCCGTAACTAACATCGAGATGATGCGCAATGGCTTGAAGCTGGTGCGCGAGGCCGCAGGGCCGGATGTCTTCTTCTCCGGTTGCAATCTGAGCCAGAACCTGCGCAGCTTCAGCGGCGCGGTCGGCCTGGTTGATTCCATGCGCATCGGCCCGGACAACGGCCAGGACTGGCAGGACTATCGGCGCGAGATCCGCGGCAACGGCCAAGGCACGATCATCACCGGCCCGGTGCGCGGCGCGCGCCTGTATTTCCTCCACGGCCGCATCTGGTGGAACGACCCGGACCCGGAATATGTCCGCGCGTCGGTGCCCATGGAGCATGCCCGATTGATCACTTCGTGGGTCGGCATCAGCAGTCAGTTCCACCTCAACAGCGACTGGATTCCCGCCCTGCCCGCCGAGCGGCTCGAATTGCTCAAACGCACGATTCCAGCCCATGCCGCCGTCGCCCGCCCGGTCGATTATTTCGACACGGAAATGCCCTCGATATGGCTTGTTAGCGACACGCAGGCGGGCGTCCGCCGTGACGTGCTCGGCTTGTTCAACTGGGATGGCGCGGCACGCACCATCGAGTGCAGCGCCGCCAAGGCTGGGCTCGATCCTAACAAGACTTATCACGCCTTCGATTTTTGGAACAAGCTGCCCTTGCCCTCGTTCCAGGGGTCCTTTAAATTCGACATGCCGGCCGCCGCCTGCCGGGTGATCGGCGTGCGCGCCGCGGAGGATCATCCGCTGGTGGTGAGCACCTCGCGTCATGTCACCCAGGGCATCATCGACCTGCGCGACGAACAATGGGATGCCGCCACCAAGACTCTATCCGGTTGGAGCCAGGTTGTTGCCAACGACCCGTATGAGATCCGCATCGCCGGTCTAACCGATGGCGGCAAGACCTGGCAACCCAAGTCTGTCAAGGTCGCGGCCAAAGACCAAACCGCCGGCGTCACCGCCACGCTGGGCGATGGTAAGGACTGCCTGCGCGTCACGCTCCGCTCCGCGCAAAGCCGCACTGTAATTTGGGCGCTCAAGTTTGAGTGAGGACCACTGCCCATCGTTTTCCATTCTGTTTATGCGCCACACCCGTAACTGGCATTTCACGGCAATCCATGCAGTGACCACACTGCTTGCTTGCGGGATGACTCTGCTCGCCGCAGCGCAGGTCATGGCTGCGACGGCCAATACGGACGGCATAGTGTTGTCTGATAGGATAACAGGCGTCTCTCCTGTTAGGGAAGACAGCGCGTCCCGCCTGTCTGCGGAGGAAGCAACAGCCGAAGACCCGCTACAAGCCTTCACGCAACCGTCTGCGACAGCCAAGCCCGGCGTCTGGTGGCACTGGATGGGATGCAATGTCAGCAAGCAAGGCATCACCCGCGATCTGGAGGCGTTCCAAGCCGCCGGCATCAGCGCGGCGACGATTTTCGGCATGGCGGATGTGTGCACGCCGTGGGCCAGGGATATCCCTAACAGTCCTAACGCTGGCCTGCTGGCATTTACTGATCCGTGGTGGCAACTGGTGCGCCATGCCGCCGCCGAGGGCAAGCGGCTGGGATTGGATATAGGCGTCCACAACTGCCCGGGCTATACCGCCAGCGGTGGGCCGTGGATCACGCCCGAACTGTCGATGCAGGAAGTCTGCACCTCCCTCATCATGGTGGACGGCGGCGTGCGCTACACCGGAACCGTGCCGCGGCCACAGGTCGATCCACGGGCGGTCATGGCATTTCCAGTCATTAACAAGGAAACCGGACTAACGGAAAAGCCGGTGATTGAGGGCCGCGAGACGTTCTATCGGGACATCGCGTTGCTGGCCATGCCGGACGACGGCGTGGTCGCCAGGGAGCAGGTGGTCAATCTAACTGGAAAGATGGATTCGGAGGGGCGCCTCGACTGGACACCGCCTGCCGGGAAATGGGTCATCTATCGGATCGGGCACACCACGCTGGGGTCGATGACCCAGCCTAACCAGTGGGAGGTCCGCGGGCTCGAATGCGACAAAATGAGTGCCGAGGCCACCGAATTCCATATCCAGCACGTGCTGACGGCCATGCGGCGCAACCTCGGCGACCTCGGCGGCAGCGGCCTGCAGCATGTGCTCTTCGATAGCTATGAAGCGGGCGTGCCGTCTTGGACGCCTAAAATGGCGGAGGAATTTGCGGCGCGCCGCAACTACAGCCTCACGCCATATCTCGCCACCTTTGCCGGGCGGGTGATTGGCAGTGCCCAGGAGACAAAGCGGTTTCAGAGGGACTTCAGCCGGACGATTGCCGACCTGTATCGCGACCACTACTTTGCAACTGTGTCGCGCTTGCTCAAGGCGGCCAATTTGCGCTTTGTCTGCGAACCGTATGGCGGCCCATGGTGGCAGTGCGAGGAGGTGACGCCCTACGTTGACCGTGTGATGACGGAGTTCTGGAATGGCCCGTCCTATCAAGGGAGCGGGACCGGCGGCATGATGCAAGCCAGCGGTGGCAAGCTGCACAATATTCTGGAGGCAGAGGCATTCACCGGGCCGCCCGAGAAAAGCCAGTGGACGGAATCGCCCGCCGGCCTCAAACCCGCGGGCGACGGGGCGTTCTGTGCGGGCATCAACCGCTTGGTTTTTCACAGCGCCACCCATCAACCGTGGGATGACCGCTACCGCCCGGGTAACTCCATGGGCCAATGGGGCACCCACATCGGTCGTCTCCAAACGTGGTGGGAGCCGGGCAAAGCCTGGATCGCCTACCTGCAGCGCTGCCAGGCATTGCTGCAATGGGGCGCGGCCGCGCCGGAGGAATTCAGCGTCGTAAGCGGACTCGCCGTGCATGGTATCCACCGTCACGCCGGCAATGCCGACCTGTTTTTCGTGTCCAACCCCACTTCTAACAAAGGCGTTGCGCGCTGTGTGTTTCCGGTCGCCAAGCGCCAGCCGGAGCTGTGGGATCCGGCCACCGGGGCGACGCGTGATTTGATGGACTACGAGGGTGGCGTGGGTGGTGTCTCGCTGCCTCTGGAGTTTGCGCCCGCGCAGAGTTATTTCATCGTGTTCCGCCGGAATGTTGGGGAAATGCCGGCCACTGACCGGGCGAATTTCCCAAGCCTGGAACCGCTGCTGGAACTCACAGGCGCGTGGCAGGTCAGCTTCGACCCGCAATGGGGCGGGCCGGACCAACCGGTGACCTTTGACAAGCTCGCCGATTGGACTCAGCGCGCCGAGCCCGGGATCAAGTATTTCAGCGGCACCGCGGTCTATCGCAAAGCGTTCGATGCCCCGCCAACGGAGGCTCGAAATTCGAAATCGCAAATTACAAATCTCAAATCTGAGGTCTCAAACCTCAATTCTCCTTTGCAATTCGATCTCGGCACGGTCCGCCATCTCGCCCGGGTGCGCCTCAACGGCCGGGATCTCGGCGT